>NZ_JBFHDY010000066.1:0-20044 GCF_041584495.1 Zhongshania sp. | reverse complement strand
CTCGGCAGAGAGCTGCCACTGGGCGCTAGACCACTCACTGATGCGAATGCCTTTTAATATTGGCAACTTGAGTTCTTCTAAAATCGCGGTCACTGCTTCGCGACCCTCGCCGCCGCCAATCACAAAATCTTGCAGGGCAATAATGGCCGCAGGGCTATTTTTAAGCGGGCCACGCATGGCGGTTTGAATGGCTTTTAACGCCGTGACACTGGGCTGGCCCCAAGCCGCCAACACCGAAACACACTGCCATGCTTGCGCTGCGCAAAGCTGCTGGTGCAAGGCCCAGTCGCCGCTTAAGTCGGCGGTGTCGTGGTCGATAATCCACACAGTGCGCTGTGCGGGCTTGAGTTGAGCATTTAACTCGGCGGCACTGAGCCAGTCGCCGTCATCGCCGTGGTGCAGGGCAAAACGCAGGGGCGCAACTTCTTCTAGGCTGGGATATTCTGCGCTGCTGTTGGCCAGCATTTGCAAGAGGCTGGCGGCATTGTTCACCGAGCGGTTTAGCCAGTAGGCGCGGGCTTGTAACCAGTCGGCGTAGCGGGGCGCATGCTTTTGGCTTTCGGCTAGCGCTGCTGCGGTTTGCACGCCAGCTTTGTCGCCAAGAATATCCTCTGGCAGACCCTGACTAAATATCTCACCGTGACGATCCCGTTGCAGCGGCATTAGGGCGCGGTCGCTGTGCAATACCGTACGCAGCTGCTGGGCGGGGTAATTCATGGCCAATAAACGCGGCACGTCTTCGCCAAATATCGCCACGAATAAAAGCCGGTCGCTGCGGCTGATAAGCGCTTGTAGCTCCTCGTCGCTCAGGCTGCTAATTTGTTGCACGGTGCGAATTTGAATTGTTAAATCTTGGCGTTGTTCTAGCAGCTGGTGAGCACCTGCTATCAGGGTAGGTGCTGAGCGGTCAGAGACAATCGCGGTGATATTCATCGCCATTGCACTGGTGGCGTTAAACAGCAGGAGTAAGGCAAATAGATTTCGGACTAGATTTTGAATACGGCCAGACATAGCATTTCCCCGCCGTAGCTCGCCCGCATACGGCTATTGAACAAGGTGGGAATAAAACGCGGGCAGGGGGCTTGGCAGGCTGTGGTTTTAGCTTTGGCTCTGCGCCAAAAAGCGAATCTGGTGTGACACCCCGCCACGTTCTATTCTTGGGTTTCGGGCCGGTCTCCGGACTCACAGAGTGCGTATGAATTACGCAGTGCTATTTATAGCAACTATTCGCCTTCCCACGATTTACGCAGTGGCTGTCAGCACCTCAGTGGTCTGACGGAATAGTGTTCTCTGTTTACCGTTGCGGGGGCAGTACAGGCATTGCTGGTTTACAAATTGAACGCAGCGCACCTGTTTCCCGTTTAAGCTGCGCGCAGTGATTATGCGACGCAAGCACCTGAAACATCGGCGCCAAGGATACGCGCTGGGGGTGGGGAGTCAAGGTTTAGCCTGCATTGTTGGCTGATTACGCCGAGCGGAGTTTGTTGGTTCACTCATAAACTGGTCAAGCATGTGAAACCGATGTTGGCCAAAAATTTGGATTATGCCCTGAGTCTTCATTTTAGTCCGTCGTTTTACGCATAGCATGGCAAAATGTTTAGCGATAAGTCGGCTGGAAAGTCAATTTAGCGGACGTTCTATGTGCGTTTCGTATCTGCTTGGTCAGCTTTCAGTTCCAGAGTTATGCCTATTGCCGGTTTAAAATTAATGTTATTTAGGTATTAATTGCACGTAAATAGGATAAATTATAAACCATCTTTATTGCCCAAGTTTATAATTTTACATATATTGGTTTTATGAATACCCAAAAAATATCAAAAATAAACCAATTGCTCAGTCGTCAGCCTGCAGGTACGGCTTTGGCGGTCGCGTGGCTGACGCAGGAGGGTTACAGTCCGGAGCTACTAAAGCAGTACAGAAAAAGTGGCTGGTTTGATTCTATCGGGACTGGAGCGTTAGCGCGCCATGGCGACGAGGTGGATTACTTGGGTGGCGTTTATGCGCTTCAAGCCCAGTTAGGCTTGTCGGTACATCCGGCGGCTAAAACGGCCTTAGCGCTTCAGGGTAAGTCGCACTATCTTTCGCTTTCCGCCAAGTCCATACAGCTCTTTGCGGCAGCAGGCGATGCGCCGCCACTGTGGTTTAAAAAAAGGGATTGGGGTGTCACGATGAGTACCCAGCAGACATCTTTTTTGCCAGCGGCGCTGGGGTTGGTTGATTTCGATCATAAAAACTTCAGCATTAAGGTATCGAGCCCTGCTAGGGCAATAATGGAGTGCCTTTACTTGGCCCCAAACACGCAACCGCTATTGGAAGTCTATGAGCTGATGGACGGCTTGAATAATTTACGACCGACTTCGGTTCAGCAGTTGATGGAAGCCTGCACTTCCATAAAAGTGAAACGCCTATTTCTTTATTTAGCAGAAAAGGCAGGTCATCAGTGGCTCAGTTATTTGGATCTTGAGCGTATCGACCTTGGCAGCGGTAAGCGTGCGATCATAAAAGGCGGCACCTATGTTCCAAAATACCAGATAACGGTACCGAAAGAGCTAGAGGTGGCCGAGTGAATGAATTATATAAGCCTCAGCTTAGACTTCTTCTTGATGTCTTACCCGAAGTGGCAAAAGAAGCTTGTTTTGCCAAGCATGGCGGCACAGCGATTAATCTGTTTGTGCGGGATATGCCAAGGTTATCGGTGGATATTGATTTAATGTATATCGAGATTGCAGACAGATCGGAATCATTGGCGGCGATAAATGACGCTTTATTAAATATTAAAGCGCGCATAGAGGGATAGCGCCGGACAATAAGCGTTGAGCACAAACCAAATATTTGTAAGCTCCAGCTCGATGCCGATGGTGTCCTAATTAAAATTGAGGTGAATACCGTAGGGCGTGGTTTGTTGGGCGAGTCTAGTCTGCGCCGCTGTGTGTAGTTCATATTAGCGGCCAAACCCGTATTTAACAGCATTACGCTCACTAATTCCGATGCAATTCACTTAAGCAATTGATTTTTATTTAGAAGTGATTATGATCAGAGCCAAGGGATTCCACATCAAATGCAGGATGCACGCAAATGGAAAAATCATTTCAGACTTACTACCACCCTGATTTAAATAGAATAATCCTGCTTAATTACCTCAAGGCTTAGGTTCGCTACGTACACGAGTTATAAAACGCAACGAAATTGAATTCACTGTTAAGCGAAAAAGCATATGAGCGATTGGCACGAAGAAGAAACCTATAGGTCGATGATTCAAATATCGACAAGCGCTCTGAGATTTACCCTGTTTGCAAATGGGGGCGCAGCGGTAGCACTTCTTACACTTGTGGGTGCAACAGCGGATTCCTCTTGCAAGCTTGAAGATGTCAGTGAATCATTGGGATTTTTCTTGGCCGGCGTTTTTCTTGGTGGCATTGCGCACATTTTCGCGTACCTCACTCAGCTTGCATTGCACCAAGAAAATATGAATCGCCCCGTGAATCCAAAGCATACGGGTTGGCTCAACATGGCAATTCTAAGTTCAGTTATCTCTCTTTTTTGTTTTTGTATTGGAGCTGCATCAGGAGTTAAGGCATTTGGCTAGTTCAATACCGCTTAACAAAGCCAGGCAGAGCGACGTAAAAACCGTCGCTTCGCTATGGTTTTTACGCGCCTGCTGGCGGCGTTAAGGCTCTTGACTTCAGCGCTTTCGTACATACAATGTACATATGATAAAGTTCGAATGGGACCCTGAAAAGGCCCGATCCAATCTAAGAAAGCATGGTGTCTCCTTCGAGGAGGCTAGATCCGTTTTCTATGATGAGTTTGCCATCCAATTCGATGATACTGATGAATCCCGTCAAGAAAAGCGCTTTCTTATGCTTGGCCTAAGCAATGACCTACGTATTTTGATGGTGTGTCATTGTGAGCGAAGATCTGGAGAATCAATTCGAATCATTTCTGCACGTAAAGCTACGAAGAAGGAATCAAAATTTTACTCTGGTGGTGCCCAATGAAATCTGAATACGATCTATCAAAAATGAAGTCACGCAAGAACCCTTATGCATCTAAGCTTAAGAAGCCCGTTACTATGCGGCTGAGTGAGGATGTGGTTGAGTACTTCAAAAGTATGGCAGAGAAAAAGGATGTCCCTTATCAAAGCCTAATAAATCTTTATCTTCGTGATTGTGTGGCCCATCATCGTGAAATTGATATATCGTGGCAAGAAAAGCCTTAACAAATACATCAAAAACCGCGTCACTTCGTTACGCTGGACGCACCTGACGGCGCGTCTTTTATGTGGGCGTTGAGCTTGTAGGATGTTCGCCAAATTCGTGACGAAGAAAAAAATAAAGCGATATGAGCGCCGAAATCGAAAAAGTTAAATAAAATGTATGTTGATGTTGCCGGGATTGCTAACAGTCGACTAGAAGTGCCTCCGTTAGCATCCATTTATGACGGTAGGGGAAATGGCCGGAAACGCAAAATTTCAAAAATTATCAATTTCAGGATTTTTCTACAGCCTTGTTAGCTGTTAGCGCAAATCGTTACCGGCGGTTTTCTTGAACTTCTTTGGCGAGCCAAGCCTTGATGAGAGATTGATACGGCATGTCTCTTTTATTGGCCTCAACCTTGATGCTATCCAGTAAGCCTTCAGGTAGCCGCAAAGAAATGGTTTTTGTTGAGGGCTTCAGGTTTGGAAGGATCGCTCGCTCAGCTTTGCTCAAATCCAAGTATTCGCTTGAGTCATGGTTTTCCCAAAACTCGCATTCTTTCTGCTCTGATTTAAAGTCCGGTATTTTCTTAAGCTTTGTCATAAAACATTTTCTCCTTCCGGTGCATATCCCGGGCGGAAATTACACGTATAAGCGTGTCGGTTTCCCTGAGGGTAAAGGTGATGTGCAACTTTCTGCCATCATTGGTTTTACCGTAGGCGTGGTATCTAGTTTCCTTTCGGCTATGTTTGTCGTCAAGCATAAAGTGTCCCACCTGATTTTTACCATAAGCACGCCAAAATGCTCATTGTAGGCTTTAATCGATAAATTCGGCGCTGTGCTGAATATCCAGTATTTCGCCAGTGTAGGGGTGCGTAAAGCACAAACGCGAGGCGTGCAGTAACAGCCGATCTGCGGCGGCCTTGGCAGCAGGGTGGGCGTAAAACTCGCAGCCTAAAATGGGGTGGCCAATGCTGGCGGTGTGTACCCGCAATTGGTGGGAGCGGCCGGTTATAGGCGTTAACAGTATTTGGCTGTGGCCGTCTTCAGTAATGCCTTGGCGCAGGTAATGGGTTTGGGCTTTTTTGCCGTAATCAAAATTGAGTTCTTGGCGGGGGCGATTGGGCCAGTCGCAGGCCAGCGGTAAGTCGATAAAACCCTCAATACTGGCAAGCTCGCCGTAGACTACGGCTTGGTATTCTTTCTCGATTTTCCGGTTTTGGAATAAACGGCTGAGGGCGCGGTGGCTGTCTTTGTGTAGGGCAATAATCATTAGGCCCGAGGTGGACATATCTAGGCGGTGAACAATGGTGGCGTCGGGGTATTGCTCGGCAACGCGGCTAATTAAGCAGTCTTTGTTGTCGGGGTGGCGGCCCGGCACCGATAGCAGGCCAGCGGGCTTGTTGATAATGAGCAGGTCATCGTCGCAATGCAAATAGCCGATGGCCTCTTCGCAATAGGGCACAATAAAATCGGCATTGGGGTTTTCTGGGCTGGCGCTCATTAGATTGGCTGATTACAGAGAGTTGGCAGCCAGTATACCGGAATATGCCGCTTATTTTCCGGCGCGTAAATAGCCAGAGATCAAGGCAAAAAAGGATTCGCTCAAGGCGTTCTCGTAATACCAGCCCAGCTGGGTGGTGCAGTACTCGCAGTGGGCGTACTGCCATTTAAAGCCCTGAAACCAGCAGTAATGGTCGGTAGCTTTACCGGCAATAATCAAGCCCGGCGCCGCCTGAAAGCAGCTTAGCTCAAATACCACGCCGTCGGGATTGACAAAATGATGTTGGTGTTCGCCTTGCACCTGTACCCTATAATTCTCGGCCGTGACTGGTCGCTGGCAGTCCTGACAGTAAATAAGTTGCTGTTGGTCTGCCTCGTAAACCTGCAGCAGAACATCGTGAACTAATTGCTTTATTGGTAGGCCACTCATAGCACACTCCGCTAAAATATCGCCATCACACACAGCTCTAACATAGAAGGAAATGCGCTTTGCGGCAAGCATCTTCGGCGACGGATTGCGAGATCCTCGCGCTACGATTACAGGAATACATCCCCAATGCGCTGCTGGCGAGCACCGCTTTGCCCGAGGTGCCAGAGATGAAGTTGTGGCTGCTCAGTGCCGACTATCCCCAGCAAGACCTGAGCCCCGAGCAAACCCAGCGCATTATGAATTACCCCGCCTATTGGGTGTTTTGCTGGGCCAGCGGCCAAGTGCTGGCGCGTTATATATTTGATAATCCCCACCTTGTCCAGGGCAAACGCATATTGGATTTTGGCAGTGGCTCGGGGGTGGCGGGAATCGCCGCCAAATTGGCCGGCGCGGCCTCGGTGATTGCCTGCGACCTCGACCCCGATGCCATTTTGGCCAGCCGCGCCAATGCCGAATTGAATGGCATGGAGCTTGAGTACAGCGACGATTTCTTTGCCAGTAACGAACAATACGATCTGATCTTGGTAGCAGACGTTTTATACGATAAGAGCAATTTTCCGCTATTACCGGCATTTCTAGCGCGGGCGCCCCAAGTGCTTATTGCCGATTCGCGGGTACGGAATTTTCAGTTTGAGGGTTACAACTGGTTGGCGTATCAACGCGCCACCACCGTGCCGGATTTGGCGGAATCTGACGAGTTTTCTAAAGTGAATCTGTATCTTGGCGGGCGTTAGCCGATAATTTGCTAAGCGATTTTTTAGGCGAGTAGAGCAATGCAGAATCCGCTGCGGAGGCTTGGCGAGTTTCTACTAGCTGATTATAATTTATACTTACGATTGAGCAGGATGCTCGTTTAATTATTCAAGGGATGAACCGTGAAGAAATTTGCCTTCGTAAACGAAGCTGCAGAACGTGAGTACAAAGATTTACCTCACGATATCCAAGATGAATTTGGAAAAGACTTGCGTCGGATTCAGTATGACCAAGCTCCAGAGTTAGCGATTGAACACTTAAGTGGTATTGGTGCAGGGGTTGTTGAACTTAAAATCAATGGCAGCCCCGCGTTCAGATGCGTTTATATAGCAAAGTATTTAGAGACCGTTATCGTCCTGCACTCGTTTACCAAAACAACAAATGGCGTTGACCGAAAAGCAATGAAGCTAGCTGAGCAACGCTTAAAAGATTTGAAATCTGAATTGAGATCGGCTTAAGCAGCTTGGTTTCTGGAGATAGCGATGGATGCCTCATCTAATGTTGGCATCGACATCTGAGCTTTAAAACCTAATGCATCTAAGAGATCAAACATTGCATCAATGGTGAATTTCTCAATTTTCGCATTGATCAAATCGGACACCCTAGATTGCTTGATGTTTAACTTGTTAGCAGCCTCTTGCTGAGTCCAGCCTTGCTCTTTGATTAAGCGAGATAACATGATGGATAAATCCATTTTCATCGCCATTTTGCTGGCGACTTCATTGTCATGGTTTACATGAAATGGGCTGTCGTAGAATTTGAGTGCCATAGTGCACCTCGAATATTGGATTACTCTTGGATTATATAAAATTTTAGATAACTAGCAAGCGCTGATCATCTAAAATTTTATATAATCTATCGAGTCGCTCTAAGATCATGAAAAGTAACAATATTTTATTTGGTGATATTAGTGTTGGCCACGTCGAAGCCGCTCTGGGATAGGCCCTATTTGAATCTGGCGTATTCTCTAAAGTGAATCTGTATCTTGGTGGGCGTTAGCCAATATTTTGCGAACCGATTTTTTGGGTAGCAGGGCGATAAAATTATCCCGCGCTACGCTTTGGGCGGCGTCTTTATTTAGCGCGTCTAAAAACGGCGCATATTCGTCTAGGTTTGCCGCGATTTTGTTATAGCTACCCAAGCCGTCGGAGCCAATCATAAAGCGTTTGGGGTATTTATTAATTAAGGCCACCCAGTCGTCGGCGGCCTCTTGGTTTTTGTCGAGCAAATAGGGCGTGAGCACTGCCCATGACAGATCGATATATAAATTATCGTGGGCGGCAAGTAGCTTGCTCAGCGCGGGTAATAAAAAATCGAGCTTGTCTTGGTAGCGGTGTAATGTGGCGCTGGTGCCCGCGTGGGCCCGGATAAAATTCACATCGGGGTGGGCGGCCAGGGCGTCTTCAATTTCGCCAACATACAGCGGATTGCGCTCGTGCTTTGAGGTGATGTTGCTGTGCAGCAGCACCGGTAACTTAAACTCCGCCGCCACACGATAAACTCGATACATAGCCTCGTTATTGGCGCGGGGCGTATCGTCTTGGGTTAGGGCGGTTAAGTCATCGTGGCGGGTTAATACCTCGCCAATACCCTGCCAAACGTCGGGGTAGGTCTCTAGCATTTGGCGCAGGTGCTTATCGGCGTTTTTGTCGGTGGGATTAAAACCGCATAAAAAAGGATGCAGGCGCGCGCGATCTTGTTTAGGAAGTTTGCGGTAGGCCTCCGCAACATAGCTGTCGGTGGCGCTAAACCAGTACATACCCGCGTCGTCACCGGCGTAGTAGCGGGGCCGCTTAGGCTCGTCTTCATGCCATTTTTTCATCAGCGGAATACCGCTAATCATCGCGTGGTCAATCTTGCCCTTGTCCATGGCGGTAATCAGTTTAGAAAGCGGCTCACCCTCTTGGAAAAAATCAACAATATGTAGATGGGCGTCGCTGTAACGGTGTTTAGATGTGTTGATATTTTGCGCTTTTCTGTCGGTTTCAGCGCTGGCCACTGGACTATAGACTGCCAGAGATACCGAGCCTGCTAAGGCTAAGCTCGTGGCGAGGAGATGTTTATGTAACTGATGCATTCCATTCCCTTGCGCGATAGGACCTGCATTCAGACAGGTTTGGGGCGGCGGGGTTCAGTTGGTGAGATGAGCGGGCTTTTTGGAGATGTGTTGGATTCTGAATCAAGTGCAGAATGACGGCTATTGGGAATACGGGTGCGGTGGGGCAAGCGATAGCGCTAATGGGCAAATAATCCTAATAAACCCAGAGACGGACGGGCTTATCGCCGATATTATTCATTTCCTCTTAAAGGTTTCGATCAAGGCGCGCGGCATGTTTGAGCTACCCAAAAATATTTACTTAATGGCGATTGTTAGCTCCCTGTGTATGGCGACTTCGTCGTTAATGGTGTTGGTCAGCGGTTTGCTCGGTAGCAGTTTGGCGCCAAGCGCCTCACTGGCAACTTTGCCGATGGCGAGCTTTATTATTGCTACGGCGGTGTCTACGGTTCCAGCCGCAATGATTATGCGTAAAGTTGGCCGCAAGAAGGGCTTTCTGCTCAGTATCTTTATCGCCTTTTGCGGGGCGCTTTGTGCGCTGCTAGCAACGGTGCAGGCGAATTTTTTATTGTTTATTTTTGCCACCCTCTGCTTTGGCTTTAATCTTGCGTTTACCCAGCAGGGCCGCTTTATCATTATTGAAAATGCGCAGAATCCAAAACAACAGGCAGACGGCCTGACCTTAGCGCTATTGGCCAGTTTGCTGGGCGGTTTTATTGGTCCGCAATTTGGCGCCTTGGGGCGTGACCTTATCGCCTCGCCGCAGGGCTATGCAGGGTCGTTTTTGTTGCTGGCAATCTTGCTGGTGATCGCCTTCGTTATTATGTGTATTTATCAAGAGCGGGGCGTGGCTGAGGCCAAAAAGGTGTCGGCTGAGCGCTCACTGCTGAGTATTATTAAACAACCCAGCTTTATTTTGGCGGCGGGTACAGCGGCCACCGGCTATGCGGTTATGTCGCTGGTGATGACCGCAACACCACTCAGCATGGTTGAGATGAGCGGTCACAGTTTTAATCATGCAACGATTGTTATTCAGTCGCATATTGTTGCGATGTTTTTGCCTTCACTGCTTACCGGGAAATTACTTAAAAAGGGCCTGCGATTGAGTCTAATAGTTGCGGGTTTGAGCTGCTATTTGGCGGTGATTGCGGTGGCCTTTAGTGGGCAGGAGGTAATGCATTACTGGTGGGCGCTGGTACTGCTTGGTCTTGGCTGGAATCTATTATTTATGACCGCCACCGCTTTACTCCCTGAGACCTACGAAGGGGATGAACGCTTTAAAGCGCAAGCTGTGAATGAATTTAGCGTGATTAGCGCGCAGGCGATTGCAGCGTTTTCTGCTGGCTGGATTCTGTTCAATTATCAGTGGGGAGGGGTGTTGAAAACTGCGCTCAGTATTTCGGTTTTTTGGTTGCTGGGGCTGGCTTTCTTGGGCTATATCACAAGGAAGCGATCACTTGTTGCCGCGAGTTTATAAATTTTCGTAGCTGAGCCTTGGGTCTAGTGCCTTAGTGGCTGCTGTTTTAGACTTTTGAGTCCGCTTTTTAATCTGTTCAATACGCTGCTGCATATCGGGGTGGCTGGCGAATATTACCTGCCAACTGGCTTGTTGGTGCTTGGCTAAAATCTTTTCAAAGAAGACTTCGGCGTCAGCCAAGTGGCCGTAGTGCTGCTCTAAGGTGTCGAGGGCTGCACGGTCGGCGGCGGTTTCCATTTTTCGGCTAAAGCCGAGCACGGTCATGATGCCCGCTTGTTGCACCGTGCCTTGCAGCGCGACGGCATTTTGGCCGGTCACTATGCTTAAGAATAACTGCACTAATAGGCCGCCACTAATAGATTGGGCGGGGTGGCGAAATTTGATGTGGGCAATTTCATGAGCGAGCACCATGGCCAGGGCATTTTCTGAAGGCACTTCGCGCAGCAAACCGGTGGTGACAAAAATATGGCCGCCCAAGGTGGCAAAGGCGTTGGGTACATCGGGCTCATCGAGTAGGTGGAAATGCAGTTCTATGTCGGGTGCTAGCGCCGAATTCTTGGCGAGCTGCTGGCCGAGTTTTTGGAGCGCAAGCTCGGCGTCGATCATCGTCTGTTCAGTGCTGTTATTGTCGCTGGTGAGTTCGCTAAATTTATTGACTAAGGCTTGTTCGTAGCGAAAGGGAATGTGTGGTGCCAATTGATGTGAAAATATCAGCAGCAGGGCAGCAATGGCGCAAATGACGAGCAGTATTCCGCCGAGCAGAATAGTGAATTCCTTTAAGGGGTTATCGCTCGAGGTGTTAATACCCTCGGGAATTTTGGGATTTTGCTTGGCAAAGGGCATCTCAGCCTAAGCCTGTTTTGGCGGGTTGGGGGATTAATGCGGTGCCATAGGCGAGTACTTCAACCGAGGCGATGCCTTTATTGCCATTGCCGGATATGCGGCTGGTTTCGATCTTTGTGTTGATAATGGCCTCGGCACCAGCGGCATGTGCTTGCTCCTGCATACGTAGTAAAGCCTCGCGGCGGGCGCGGTCGAGCAGGGTCTCGTAGCTGCGTATACGGCCGCCAACAATGCCCCGCAGGCCAGCGGAGACGACTTTGAAATAATCGACTGAGATCACCACATTGCCGCTGACTAAGCCCGAGTGGTGGTTCATAAACTCAACCGGCGGGAAGCGGTCTGTCGATACAATTACGCCGCGTAGGGCGTCTTCTCGGGCGAAGATGCTTTTATAGTGTTTTGCTTCTGCGCGGCGACCGAAGATAAAGCCAAGGCCGAGCAATAGGGCAAAAATACCAATTTGAAAGAGGGCTTCCATTATTTGTCCTCAAGAAAAACCGCAGTGCCGTAGGCCAAAATTTCGGAGGCGCCTGCGGTAATTGAGGAGGTGGAGTAGCGCACATTGATAACCGCGTTGCCGCCAATGGCCTTGGCTTGTTCGGTCATGCGCTCGGTGGCCTCGGTGCGGGCCTCAGACAATAATTCGGTATAACCGCCTAACTCGCCACCAAAAATATTCTTTAGTCCGGCCATAAAGTCTTTGCCCGCATGTTTAGCTCTCACCGTGCTACCCATAACGAGGCCAAGGTGTTGAGTGACTTTTTTGCCGGGAATGATTTCGATATTGCTGATTAAAAAATTACTCATTGCGGTTTCCTTGCGTGAATAGACAGATTCTGGATTAGCGCTTGGTTGGTAGAGCGCTTGTCGCGGGTTTAAATAAGCGGGTAGCGCGCTGGGATCATAACCCAATTTGGGGTTGGCTTGGCGGTGGCGACGAGCAATGATGGTTGCGCTGACAATGCCGCAAACAAGGAATAGACCGAGGGCGAGGTGGCAGAGATGAATGATATTTTGGTAGTAAGCGCGGCTTGCGGCTAATTCTGCAAAGTAATTGGCGATGGCTGGGGAGTGGATAGTGTTAATAAGCTCGCCGTGCTGGCTTAGCTGGTAAACCGCGCCGCTGTGCAGGTCGCTAACCAGTAGGTGGCCCTGGTATACCAATAAATCGAAAGGCTCTGCTGCCGGACTAAGCGGGATTTTACTGAGTATTTTGCCGTCTTCATTGGCGCGGTAGAGCGCGGTGTTACGCATGCCATCGCCTGCCAAAATTAACCACCACTGGGTGTCGAAATAAACGGCATCGACTAACCACCGGCGGTTGTCCTCGGTATCGCGCTCAAATTTAAGCTGATGCTTGGTGTCGCTGAAGTGACTGGCTTTATTTAAAAAGTGCAGGCTGCGGTGATTGGTGTCGACAAGGTAAAGCCCGTCTTTATAAGGGCGGATGCGCTTGGGGAAGAGTATGCCTTGTTCGATGCTGCCGAGCGCCTGGCCCGTGTCGCTGAACGCGCGAACGTTGTGGGTGGTGCCTTCGGTTAAATACACGTTGTCGTTGGTGGTGTCGATATAGACGCGGTAGCGCCACGGCGCCTGAATGCTGTGGAAGTTTTGGCAGCGTTTGGATTTGAGGTCGCAGCGCAGTAATGGCGCAGGGCTGCTGCTGGTGTCGCTCAGTCTGCGGCGCAAGGCTTCAGCGTCAGCATTTGGGCTGCTAGCCAAGCTTAAATAGCTGTCTGGGCCGTAGTCGGCCGAACCGAGCCTGAGTAGTACGTCGTTGTTCGCGAAATAGGCGATATTGCCCATGATGTCGGCAGTGCCTGGCGTGTTCATAAAGGGGGTGAAGTCAAAAACGGCTTCATGAGCGCCGTGGTCGGTCACGCTAACTAAGAGGTGGTCTGCTTGTAAGCTGAGTTGGCCTCGGGTATCTTCCTGAAGAAAATAGACACCGACTTTGGCAAGCGTGTGTTCGTCGCCAGCCCAGTAGCGCACCGCAATGGGCGCGACGAAGAGGAGAATAATCAGCAGCGCCGTTACCGGTTTGATTTCCTTGTCCATTTACAAATCCCGCATTCCTTTGGCTAAGAGCTTAGGGGAGGCGTGACGGGCTGGCAATGTTGTTTGAGCCCTAAATATTGTGTTGGTGAAGAAAGTCGTGAAAGGCCTTGGTAAGTGGGTTTAGGTGCTTGCCCCTTGGGTAGACCGTGCACCAGGAGCGTCGAATCGGGAAGCCGGTAATGGCAATAGTACTTAGTTGCTGTGCTGCAATCTCGTGAGCAACCATGGCTTGCGGCAGCACGGCAAAATGGTGTGGGCTGGCCAGGGCCATTTTTATGGCCTGATTGCTGCCCATCTGTCGACGACGTTGAATAATGCAGCCGTGTTGACGGCAGAAGTTTTCTAAAATTTGCCGAGTGCCTGAGCCTGGCTCGCGAATTAGCGCCGGGTATTCCAGTAATTCAATTAAGCTGACAGCCGTGTTGTTTGTGAGCGGGTGATGGGGGTGGGTGACAACCACCAGTTGGTGTTCGGCAAATGGGGTGTAGATCAGTGCCCGGCCCTCGGGTACCTGGGTCATTATCGCAAGGTCGTCGAGATTGTCGTCAAGGCGCTCCAGCAAGCGCTGGTGATTAACGACGTGCAGGCTAATGTTAACGTCTGGGTGCAGTGCGCAGAATTCGTTGATATATGCCGGCAACAAATATTCGGCGCTGGATTCAATGGCGATATTAAGGCTGCCCTGTAAACGGCCATGAAGCTCAGTTAATTCTATTTCAAGGTGTACCAAGCGCTGTTTTAGGTCTCTGGCGGCGCGGAGCATAAGGTCACCGGCACTGGTTAAAAACAGCTGCTTGCCTAAATAATCAAATAGGACTTGGCCGACCACTTCTTCTAAGCTGCGGATCTGAGAGCTGACGGCAGGTTGTGTCAGGGCCAGTTGCAGTGCGGCCTTGGAATAGCTGCGATGCTGGCACACGGCCAAGAATACGTCTAATTGACGCAGGGTGAGGCGGTTTAAATAACTGACGTCCATCAAAATTCCCGAGTGCTAACATCTAGGTATAAGCTATTTCTTATACTGAGTAATACAAATATTAATTTTTTATTCTAGCGCTTTTTCGGTACGGTGGCTGCATACAAGTCTAGGTGTATTGCTTTGCAGTGTTTATTTGGGCGCTTGCAAGACAAGCTTAGGGGGGATTCTTCCCCGATAGGGAGTTCAGCTATGTTGAAAAAAATCCTGATTGCCAATCGCGGTGAAATCGCGGTGCGTATTGTCCGGGCTTGTGCTGAAATGGGCATACGTTCGGCAGCGATCTACACCGAGCCAGATCGTTTTGCTTTGCACGTAAAGCGTGCAGATGAGGCCTACAATATTGGCGCCGATCCCTTAGAAGGCTATTTGAACCCGAGGAGATTAGTCGCGCTTGCCGTAGAGACGGGCTGTGATGGCTTGCATCCCGGGTACGGCTTCCTGTCAGAAAATGCGGAATTAGCTGATGTCTGTGCCGAGCGCGGTATTACCTTTATTGGTCCTAGCGCTGAAGTCATTAGGCGCATGGGCGATAAAACCGAGGCGCGGCGGGCCATGACGGCCGCTGGCGTGCCGGTTACGCCGGGCACCGATGGCAATCTCGTCGATGTTGAAGAAGCGGTGAGTTTTGCTAAAACCATTGGCTATCCCGTTATGCTCAAGGCCACCTCGGGGGGCGGCGGTCGCGGAATACGCCGCTGCGACAGCGAGGCAGATTTACGCCGTCAATACGATCGCGTGGTGTCCGAGGCGACCAAGGCCTTTGGTCGCGCCGATGTATTTATGGAGAAGTGCATTGTTAATCCCCGTCATATCGAAGCCCAAATTCTGGCCGATAGCCACGGTAATGTGATTCACCTGTTTGAGCGGGATTGTTCGATTCAGCGCCGTAATCAGAAGCTGATTGAAATCGCGCCGTCGCCACAGTTAACCCCAGAACAGCGCGCGTATATCGGCGATATGTCGGTGCGCGCCGCCGAAGCAGTGGGGTATGAAAATGCCGGTACGGTGGAGTTTTTGCTGGCCGACAATCAAATCTATTTCATGGAAATGAATACCCGGGTACAGGTAGAGCACACTATTACGGAGCAAATTACCGGCGTAGATGTGGTGCGCGAGCAGATTCGCATCGCCTCGGGCTTGCCTTTGGCCTACCGTCAGCAAGACATTTCTTATCGCGGTTACGCCCTGCAATTTCGCATTAACGCCGAAGACCCTAAAAACGAATTTTTGCCCAGCTTTGGCAAAATCAGCCGTTACTACGCGCCGGGTGGCCCCGGGGTGCGGGTTGATACCGCTATTTATACGGGCTACACCATTCCGCCGTATTTCGACTCAATGTGCTTAAAATTGATTGTGTGGGGCCTGACTTGGGAAGAGGTCTTAAATCGCGGATCTCGGGCGCTGAACGATATGCGTCTGCAGGGCGTAAAAACCACCGCGACCTATTACCAACAAATTTTGAAACACCCGGATTTTCGTGCCGGTAATTTCGATACCAGCTTTGTTGAAAGCCATCCCGAGCTTACCCAGTACTCTGACAAAACCCGCCCAGAGGATATTGCCCTCGCCGTGGCCGCGGCAATTGCCGCCCACGCTGGCCTATAACGCAAAGGATATTGATCATGAGCCAAGTTAAACCTGTTCTAATCACCGATGTTGCCTTGCGCGATGGCCACCAGTCACTGATTGCCACGCGCCTGCGTACCGAAGACATGCTGCCGGTTTGCGCGGAGCTAGACGCCATTGGTTACTGGTCACTGGAAGTGTGGGGCGGTGCAACCTTTGACGCCTGTGTGCGCTTCTTAAAAGAAGATCCGTGGGAGCGTTTGCGCAAGCTGCGCGAGGCGCTGCCCAATACCAAATTGCAAATGCTGGTGCGGGGTCAAAACCTGCTGGGTTACCGCCACTACGCCGACGATGTGGTAGAGGCCTTTATTCAAAAATCCGCTGACAACGGCATGGATATTTTCCGGTTGTTTGACGCTATGAACGATGTACGCAATTTAGAAACGGCGGTGGCTGCTGTTAAAAAATCGGGTAAGCACGCCCAGGGCACCATTTGCTACACCACCAGTCCCGTTCACACTACTGCCAAATTTGTGCAGCAAGCACTCGACATGGTCAATATGGGGGTGGACTCCATTGCGATAAAAGACATGGCTGGCTTGCTTACGCCCACGGCCACTTCAGAGTTGATTGCGGCGCTTAAACTCGAAGTAAAAGTACCGCTGGCATTACACTCCCATATGACCTCGGGTTTGGCGGGCTTGTGCCAGCTCAAGGCCGTTGAGGCGGGCATCGATATTATCGATACCGCAATGTCGGCCTTTGCCAATGGCACCAGCCACCCCGCGACCGAAACCATGGTGGCGGCCCTTAAAGGCACACCGCGCGATAGCGGATTAGATTTGCCCGCTCTGCAAAATATTGCGAGCCAGCTGTGGGAGGTTCGCAAGAAATACCACCAGTTTGAAAGCGAATTTACCCGCGAAGACGTTAGCGTACAGGTCAATCAAGTACCCGGCGGCATGATGTCGAACTTGGCGAACCAGTTAAAAGAGCAGGGCGCCTTACACCGCATTGGCGATGTGTTTGCAGAAATCCCCGCGGTGCGTAAAGACCTCGGCTACCCGCCACTGGTAACGCCAACCTCGCAAATTGTTGGCACCCAGGCGGTAATGAATATTCTTGCCGACAAACGCTATACCACCATCACTAATGAGGTTAAGCGCTATTTGCAGGGCCACTACGGCGCCGCACCGGCGCCGGTAGACAAAAAATTGCGGGCGCTGGCAATTGGCAGCGAAGATGTGATTGATGTGCGCCCAGCAGATCTTTTGCCGCCGGAACTGAGCAAATTGCGCGCAGATGTTGGCGCTTTAGCTAAGTCTGAGGAAGACGTTCTGACCTTTGCCATGTTCCCTGATCTGGGGCGGGCATTCCTTACTGAACGCGAAGCGGGCACCCTCACGCCTGAGGTCTTAGAGCCGATTGGTAGTGGCGGTTCGCGCCCGGTATCGGACGGTGGCGCTCCAACCGAGTTTGTGATTGATGTGCACGGTGAAAGCTATCAGGTGGCGATTACCGGTGTGGGCGTCAAAGGTACAGGCAAACGCCATATTTACATGACCTTAGATGGCATGCCGGAAGAAGTCGTGTTCGAGGCCTTGAATGAATACAAGGCTGAGGGCGGTGGAGGTCGTGGCGCTGCCAGCAAGCCAGGCCACGTGAGCACCAATATGCCAGGCAATATTGTGGAAGTACTGGTTGCGGTTGGTGACGTGGTTAAACTGGGGCAGGCGGTATTGGTTACCGAGGCTATGAAAATGGAAGCTGAGGTACAGGCCCCTATTGCCGGTAAGGTTGTTGATATTTTTGTGAAGAAGGGCGACCGCGTAACACCGGGTGAGGTGCTTATTGAGATAATAGCGGAATAAGCGCGGCAATTTTTTAACACCGCTAAAATAGTTTAAGCCCTCGTATGTTTACGCTTTTTGGTAAAACATACCGGGGCTTTTGCTATTAAAATGCAGTGTTTACGCTTCCTTATCTAGCTTCCAAGTGCAGGCAGAGGCATGACTGTAGGTTTCTTTTGAAACAGCCACGCCTTGTGCCGAGGCTAGTTGCAGGCGAGTATTCTCTGCGGAGCGGAACACACCTACCGTGAAACAGACGCCACCCAATACTAGCAAGTGGCCTAGCCATACATAATGAAAATAGAATATAGACAAGAAACTCAGTGAAAACACCATGCTCCACATCCATGCGAGAACCTGCATAGTGTAGTGCTGTGACGCGAGATCGAGATGGCGAAGGGGGTTCTTACTGCTATCCATCACCAGTTCGTAGCTTTCAACAATAAAATTTTTCATACCAGCAGCCTCAGATTTTTTAAGATACATGAAAGCGTACGAAAATCCTTAGGTACTCGATCAGCATGCTACTGTCGAATCTAGGCTTGGGAAAGTTAGGCGTGGATGTTTACGCCTGTAATTTATAGTGCTTGGGCGCCTAAGCGACGTCGATATACTCCGTAGTAGGAATGCGTGTGATGTAATGGGTATTGAATTTTGATTTGTGTTTAAGAGGAGGGGCAGTGGCCAGTTTATTTGCCCCGTTGGCACACAGCCTTTGGGGCATTTAAATTACTACTGACTCAATACGGCTTAGTTGCGGTAAATAGTCTGAATTAAGTGGTAACCAAACTGGGTTTTAACAGGGCCGTGTACTTCTAAGACGGCTTCTTTAAAAACCACGTCGTCAAAGGGCTTTACCATTTGGCCGGGGCGAAATTCGCCGAGGTCGCCACCCCGTTTGCCGGAAGGGCAATCGGAATGCTTTTTGGCCAATTCACCAAAATCGCCGCCTTTAGCAATTTTAGCTTTAATATCTTTCGCTTCTTGTTCGGTTTTAACCAGTATGTGGCGTGCTGAAGCAACGGTCATTAAACGATCTCCTTAATATGTTTGATGAATTATAGCAGCAACCAAGAGCCTAGTTGTTGGAGAGAGGTTGATATTGTTGTTTAAATTTTGGTTGTTTTAAGCCGGCGGGCGCCAAAGTTTTGTCGTAAGGATTTGTATCTATATTAAGCTTTTGATTTTTAAGTATAATTTTCTTTGGCATGGGGCTTGCTATAACTCGTATAGCAGCTATGTTTTCTCTGTATGCAGATTTTGGATCATAACGTATGAAATCAAAGATTATTTTAATTGTGGGTGTGCTTGTTTTACTGCTGGCAGCGGTCGGCGGAACCTGGTGGTTTATGAAGAGCACTGCGCCGCCGATGCCCGCAGCTGACGGTGAAGCTGCGGTAGCGGCTGCTCCAGCCCTGAAAGCGCCGGAGTATTACAGCCTGTCGCCTTCCTTTGTTGTGAATTTGCAGAATGAGCGCAGCATGCGCTTTTTGATGATTGAAATTGAATTAATGTCGCGTCGAGATGATACTTTTAGTCGGGTAGAGCAATATGAACCGCGAATTCGTAATGATTTGCTTTTGTTTCTTAGCAAGTTAGATCGCGAGGCAATTGCCACCGTAGAACAACGCCAGAAAATTCAAGAAGAAGCGATGGCGGTGATTAACGACGTTTTAAAGACGGAATCTGGTAAAGGCGGCATCGACGCTGTGTACTTTACCAAGTTCGTCGTGCAATGAGGTTGCCAATGTGAGTGACGTACTCGATCCGGAAGAACTCGAGGCGCTTATGGCTGGCGAGGAAGACAATGGCCCAGGTAAGGGCAAGTATAATCTCGCTCGTCAAGATTACGCCGTGCAACGCCTTATTCCTGCGTTGTCGCTGATTCAGTCGCAGTTTGCCAATGCGACCAAAGATCGAATGCAGGAGTTTGTCGCGGCGGTGAGTTCGGTTCAGACCGATAAAATCACCGTGATGAAGTTTGACGAAATGGTGAACACCTTATCTGCGCCTTGCAGTTTATCTGTGGTGCAGGGCCTACCAATGAGTGCCAGCTTGTTTTTGGCTTTTGAATCTGAGTTGGTTTTTCAGTTGGTTGATCGTTACTTTGGCGGTTCTGGCGCAAGTCAGCAGGGTGACCGCGAAACCTTGTCGGTATCTGAATTCAGTTTCATGGAAATGCTTAACACCGCTTTGCTCCCGGATATTGCCAGTGCCTGGAAGTCGGTAATAAAAACTGATCCGACAATTGCCGCGCAATACAACGACCCGCGCATGCTCGACACCATTAGCGAAGCAGATTCCTTAGTTGCCACCCGATTTACAATTAATAT
>NZ_JBFHDY010000065.1:0-20458 GCF_041584495.1 Zhongshania sp. | reverse complement strand
GGATATTGGTCTCGACGAATTAACGACGAGCATCGAATTGTTTATAAAATTCATCAAGACTCCATTCTTATTGCCCAGCTACGCTATCACTACTGAGCTAAGCACATAACGAGGCTGTAGATTTTCTGATGTAGCACAAAGCATGATTTGGGATATTTCTACCGTTTTAGGCCTTACTCATAGTGAGTCCATAGCCTCAATACTTTGATCGCTTTTTCCTCTTCCAACACTTGGTATACCAAGCGATACTGGATGTTTATTCGGCGAGAATAGGCGCCCGCTAAATCCCCAATTAATTTTTCATAGGGAGGAGGATTTTGATACGGGTTCCTTTCGACAATTTTCAGCAGCTCCTGAGTCTTATCCCTTAGCCCGGACGACGCTAGTTTTCGAGCATCTTTTTGAGCCTGTTTAGTGAAATAAAGAGCCCAGCTCACCAATCAAGGCTCTTACTACACTTGTCGAGTTCAACGTCCATACCTTCTCGGATAGATTCGCGCATACCGGGAATGGATAGCAGATGAAGTGTCTCATTGACGGCATTCCAGTCGTCTTCCGACAGCAAAACAGCGTTGCCCCTCTTGCCAGTAATAATAATAGGTTGGTGACTTTTAGACGTTTCATCTATCAGCGCGTAAAGCTTGGAACGAGCTTCTGTGGCATTAAGTGTAGTCATAGCTTCCTCCATATAGCCGAAGCGTACGCAGTGTCAATCCGACCTATTGCCCCGCGTACGACCACGATGTCAGGGAATGCCTGCTTGTATATGTATTAGAGACATTTCCAATGTCCGCTTATGTGACGCTAGAGCCTTTCATATTACTACTCTAAGCGCGCATTTCCCGAACTGGTAGGCAGACGCTCTATCATGGCGTCCCTTGGTCGATCGATCTCAGACGCCCCTTAATATCTATTCCGCAAGCCGACGAGGTGCGTCCATGCTCTCATGCAGCACCCGAACGATAAGAATGTAGTGTTTTTCTAGTCGATAAAATACCAAATGGTACTCTTGGTGAAGCTGGCGATAACCGGGGAGTACGTGACTATAATCGAGTCCCAGTTCAGGATGAGCGATCAGTTGATTGATGCCACGCTCCAATTGATCCAAGTACTTATCCGCCTGATCAACACCCCACTCGTTGCAAGTGTAGACCCAAATATCGACGAGATCGGATTCCGCCTCGGGCGTTATTTCAAGACCAAGCACTACTCAGCAGCCTTGATACGTTTACGTCCAGCCTTTTTAACAGCAGACATATCTAGCGGACGGGATTTGCCACTGGCCTCACCCTTCTTAAGCGCCTGCCTAAGCTCTAAAAGGCGCTCTTGGGAATGCTGATCCTGCCTGATGAGGTGACGGATGTATTCACTGTCGTTGCCGAAATGCCCACCATCAATCTGACGCTTCACCCAGTTTTCTTGTTGTTCCGTTAGTGTGATAGTTTTCCGATGCATACTCATGGCGGATCCTACGTCAGCTCGAAAGGTATGACAATATCATACTAATACCTAGCCACAAATCAAACTAGCTTTGATTTTATGTCCGCTATTATGACAAAGCCGTCATCCAGGACTTGTCACGGCATCTGATCGCGTGTCTGGGAACAAGTTAGGCGGTATTGGATTCTGAATCACGCTCAGAGTGACGGTATAGGGGGAATGGGCCAATACCAACTCACATATACTTAACATTCTAGAGAGTTCACCCCACCAAACACGGGTCTATATAGGCTCGTAACCGCGACCGTATTTGCGACATAAATTCTCGGGTAGCGCCGTAACTGCGGCCGAGTAATTCTGCTACTGAGCGCAGCTCTAGTTCATCATCAATCACCCACGATAGTGCTTGGGCGCCTTCGGGGTAGTCTCGGGTAAATACCGACATTTGTCCTGCGATACAGGCTTGCAGCCGCGCTTCGTCATAGCTTCCAGATTCGATCTCCCAGTTATCGTCATAGGCTTCTGTATTTTCTTTACTCGCTTGTCGGTAACGATCCGCCAATTTTGAGCGCACTACTGACCACAGCCACCCTCGCCCTTGCCCACTCGGAGTGAAGCCATCGCAGCGCTTAATAAAGGCGAGAAAGATGTCGTGCATCAGGTCTTCTGACTCTGATTCTGGCACACCACGGAGTTGTAAGAAGCGGGTAAATTTTCCAGAAAATTCTGAATAGAGCTGGGTTACGGCGTGTTTGCGCTGGGCACCTCCCGCCTGAAGATCCACAATTAGTGCGTCGACCTCGGCATTATTCATTGTGGTCACCGCGCTGCGCGTCGACTATTTCTAATTCAATATCAATTCGCCGAGCAATTGGCCACGGTTTATTCCGCTCAGACTCTGGCAAGGCTTTCTGCCAGCGCTCCGCATCTGCTTCGCTATTAAGCTGCAATAGCCAATGACCGGCGTTGGCGCCCTGCTTTAACGAGATGCCCTCACCGGCAAGTTCCCTTAGCGCCTGCCACTGCTTGTCAGTTACCACTAGGCGGTGGGCGACAACGCCCCCCTTCTGGCGGGCAGCCTGCTGTTGTTCATTCGCTTGCGGCGCCGCTGCAACGCGATCGCGTTTCGCCATTGCGCTGCTTATTTCAGCCGCTTCGTTTTTAGCAGCGTCCGCCAGATACTGCTCGCCAGACATTGCCTCGGCCCTGGATTCGATCATCTCCTCTTCCGCTATGTCTTTACGCATTTGTTGCGACGCGGCGATCATCTTAAATTGCGCAGAGTCCGAATCGCCTGCACTGCGCAGTGCCTGCCGTGTTGGCCCCTTGAAAACAGACAGATCGAGCATAATCGCTACGCCAAGCAATACCGCCGCGGCATAGCCGTAGCGATGTAAATTTCGGCCACGTTTGACCTTAGCCTGTTGATACTTAGCTTGTTGGTAAAGGCCTTCTTGCTCGATACGTCGATGCAGGCGCTGCAGTGCCAGCTGGTCTAGCTCGCTAGACTGCTGCGATGCACTAAGCCCAGACTTGATTGCGGTCATAACCGCTTGTTCTCGATCTGACTCACACTCGCTCGGATTTTTAAGCTGGGTGAGCCAGTCTTCGATATTTTTCTCTTTCACTCTTGGGCGATCCTAGTAGTGGTAAGCCTTTCGATTAGACCAATAAATTCGCTGCGTTTGTCATCTGGCATAAGCGGCAATACCGCTCTGGCGCGGCGCAAGGCTGCGGCGTAGCTGGCTGAACCCGCATGCTCAGACTGCGACAGTACCAAGCTAAACTCCGCTACCGCTGAGGCCCAGCGAAGATCTGGCGTAGCTGACTCAGTTGCCTTGGCCCGTGTTGTCATAGCATGCGCAAATTCAATGCCGTTGTCGCCATCTGGCTGTTTGTAGCGAATTTTGACAAAGCCTAACTCCATTGCCTGGCTTCCCTTGCTGCGAACTGTTGGGTAGCGGCGCTCAATATCTGGCGCGGCGCCGTTACCGGTGGGAATGATTTCGTAGAGCGCGACCACCGAGTGGCCTGCGCCTATTTCGCCAGAGTCCTTTTTGTCGTCCCTAAAATCTTCGGCGTTCATCACTCTAGATTCATAGCCTAACAGCCGGTACTCCGCTACCGCAGCCGGATTAAACTCCACCTGCACTTTCACGTCTTTAGCCGCAATGTGTAGGGTGCGACTTAGCTCGGCGCCAAACAAGCGCTGGGCTTCGGCGTCGGAATCCAAATAATGCGCAACGCCGTTACCGGCCTCGGCCAAGACCTGCATTTTCGCGTCTTGGTAATTGCCGGTACCCATGCCAATCACCGACAGAAATACGCCGCTGGCGCGCTGCTTCTCGATCATCGCTTTTAGCTCGCCGTCGCTGCTGGCGCCAACATTAAAGTCGCCGTCGGTGGCGAGAATCACTAGGTTAGTCGACTTGCTATCAAATTGTTTGCGGGCAACATCATAGGCCAAGGCGATGCCTGCACCACCGGCGGTAGAGCCACCGGCGCTAAGATTGGCCAAGGCCCGCTGAATACGATGAGATTCGGTGACGGGCGTGGGCGGTAATACCACACCCGCACTCCCCGCGTAAGTCACAATCGCAACCTGATCATCTTGTTTTAAATTCGAGAGCAAGGTTTGAAAGCTGCGGATCAGTAGCGGCAATTTATTGGGGCTATTCATAGAGGCCGAGGTGTCGAGTAAAAATGTGATGCGTGCGCCGCGCTCACTGCTAGCGGTGGTGTCCACCGCCTTCACGCCGATCATGGCAATGCGGTGAGCGGGGTTCCACGGCGCTACCGCGTAATCTGACATCACCGCAATAGGATGCTTGCCTGTTGGCGCCGGGAAGTTGTAATCAAAATAATTTACCAGCTCCTCTAATCTTACGCTGGCGGGCACGGGGATTTGGCCGTTATTGATTTGACGACGCATATTAGCGTAACTCGCCGAATCTACTTCAAGCCCAAAGGTAGATAGCGGCGATAGCGCCACCGACAAAAAGCGGCTCTCGGTTTTGGCGGCATAGCCTTCTCTATCTCGCGGGGCGATGCTCATTGGGGAATCCGTATCCGCGATAAAATGAGATCGCTGCCTGACCAGCATGGCGGACTCCTTTATTTGCTTGGCATGCGCAGCCGCTGCCTGAGCGCCAGCAAAATGCTCCGCGAGCATCTTTTCAGATGCCGGTTTGGGGGCTGGCAGGCTAATAGCAGATGTATAGGCCTCGTCCTTTACCGCATTCCGCTGCGGCTCAGCAAGCTCGTTTATCCCGTGGTGTTCGAATTCATGTGGGGCTTGGGTTTTTGAAGTGCCCTGATTTTCTAAGAGTGAATCTTGTGGCCCTCGTAAAAATATAAAAGCTATCGCAAAGATGAAAAGTAATGACAAGCTGGCGGCGTATTTCATGTGGTTCTCCATGTGTCGCAAGATAGGTTTTGCTAATCGTCATATCTATAAACGCGCCGCCAAGGCAATTGTCAGGGTATTCGCTAAAATATTTTTTGGGGTGGAGTTTAGGCAAAAAAAAAAAAAAAGCCCCTCGGTGAGGGGCAACAGGGTGTTTATATCAAATAGAGGTTAAGCAGCTTGGTTTGCAATTTGCTCGGCGCTGTTTTCCAACACCGGCTGGCGAATCAAGTAGTCGAAGGCGCCCAAGGCGGCGGTTGCGCCACTGCCCACTGCAATTACAATCTGCTTAAAGGGCGTGGTGGTGACGTCGCCAGCGGCAAACACACCGGGCACCGAGGTTTCACCGCGCGCGCCAATTTCAATTTCGCCCCGCGGGCTAAGGTCTACCACCCCTTTTAAAAACTCGGTGTTCGGCACCAAGCCAATCTGCACAAAGATACCCGCCAGGCTAATGGTTTTGGTCTCGCCGCTTTGACGATCGGTATACGCCAAACCAATCACTCGGTCGCCGTCACCCAGCACTTCGGTGGTTTGGGCGCTGGTGATAATATCGACGTTCTTTAGTGAGCGCGCCTTGCGCTGCAAAACCTCGTCGGCGCGCAGCTTGCTATCAAACTCCAAGACGGTAACGTGGCCGGTGATTCCCGCAAGGTCGATGGCGGCCTCAATACCCGAATTACCACCGCCAATAACCGCAACCGATTTACCTTTAAACAGCGGGCCGTCGCAGTGCGGGCAGTAGGCCACGCCCTTACCACGGTATTCTTGTTCGCCGGGCACCTTCATTTCGCGCCAGCGAGCACCGGTCGCCAGCAACACCGAACGGCTACGCAACACCGCGCCACCCTCGACACTGATCTCGATGCTGCCGTCGTCAGCTACCGATAATCCGCTAGCTTGGTGGCCCGCCATAATGTCCACATCGTAAGCGCCGACGTGGGCCTCGAGATTGGCGACCAATTTTGGCCCCTCAGTTTCGTTCACCGAAATAAAGTTTTCGATACTCACGGTATCCAATAATTGACCGCCAAATTTATCGGCCAACACGCCAGTGCGAATTCCTTTACGGGCCGCGTAGATTGCCGCCGAGGCCCCAGCGGGGCCACCACCAACCACTAACATATCAAATATGCCTTTCTCAGCGAGTTTTTTAAGGCTTCTTGCACCGGCGTTTTTGTCCATCTTCTTTAAGATATCGGCCAAGCTAATACGGCCCTGAGAAAACTGTTGGCCGTTCATAAATACGCTTGGCACCGCCAGCACCTTTCGCGCTTCCACTTCGTCTTGGAACATCGCGCCGTCGATCATTTCATTGCGAATCTGGGGGTTGATCGCCGCCATCATATTTAGCGCCTGAACCACCTCTGGGCAGGTCTGGCAGCTCAAAGAAATATAGGTCTCAAAGCGGTATTCGCCGTCAAGATTGCGCACTTGCTCAATCAGCTCTTTATCTATCTTCATGGGGTGGCCGCCGCTGTGCAGCACCGCCAACACCAATGAGGTAAATTCGTGACCAAGCGGCACGCCGGCAAACCGCATCTCGGTGCCACTGGCCACGGAACGCACGCCCATAGCGGGTCGACGCGCTTCGTGATCTTCACCCTGAACCAGCGATACCAGCGGCGATAGCGCAGCTACCTCGTTCATCAGGGTTTCAAGTTCCCGGGATTTATCTTGGCCATCGAGATACGCGACCAGCTCTACCGGTGTTTTGAGATTTTGCAGGTACGCCTCCAACTGGGTTTTCATTTTCGCGTCTAACATGGTGACTCCCGAGAACCTTAGAATTCGGTTTTAATTTACAGATTAGATTGGTAAAAAAAGCCCCGCTAACGGGGCCAACATGGGGTATTAAATTTTGCCAACTAGGTCCAAAGAAGGAGACAGTGTCGCTTCACCTGGCTGCCATGCTGCGGGGCAAACTTCGCCATCGTGCTCGGCAACGTATTGAGCAGCTTGCACCTTACGCACTAGCTCTTTGGCTGAGCGGCCAATGCCAAGATCGTGAAGCTCGGCGACTTTAATTTCGCCCTCGGGGTTAATAACAAACGTGCCCCGCAGTGCCAAACCATCTTCCTCGATCATTACGCCGAAATTGCGCGAGATCTTACCCGTTGGGTCACCAATCATTGGGTATTGGATCTTGCCAATGGTGTCGGAGCTGTCGTGCCACGCTTTGTGGGTAAAGTGGGTGTCGGTAGACACTGAGTACACTTCTACGCCCATTTCTTGCAGCTGCGCGTAGTGGTCGGCCATATCGCCCAGCTCGGTGGGGCAAACAAAGGTAAAGTCAGCGGGGTAAAAGACCAGCACAGACCACTTGCCTAACAGATCAGCATCGCTGACGTCGACAAAATCGCCATTGTGGTAGGCAGTGGCTTTAAAGGGCTGGACCTTGGTATTGATAATCGTTGGGAACATGGGGTGATTCCTTGTGTAGTCATAGTAAAAAAGGCTGCGCGCCTTAAGCTCAGTGACCATACTAGGGAAACAGTAAGATTAGCTCCAATCAATCGTTATTATAGAATAGATAGGTTTTAGCTATATTTTATTTGCAGGTGAGCAGCGTACACGCCACCCACCTTATGAAAAGCTATTACAAATCTTGGAAGGGGATTGCACCAAGGTAGTCCATTTTGCCCAGCTCTACGCCGTGATGGCGAAGAATCGCGTAGGCCGTACTGACGTGAAAATAGAAATTGGGTATCGCAAAACGTTGGGCAAAATCCTTTCCAAGCAAGTACTTGCCCTCAAACCACGGCAATACCACCTTGCGTTCTTCGGCCCCGTCAAAGTCGGCTTCACTAAACCCCGCCAAGTAATCCTGAACCGATTTAATTCGCGCTTGCAGTTCAGCCATGGTGGTTTCAAAATCTTCATGCTTAGGGGCGCTGTCGGCCTTGCCGGTGAGGCGCGCCACGCTCAGCTTGGCGGCGTCGCAGCTAATTTGCACTTGGCGGATTAAATTAAATTGATCCAGCGCCAAACGCGAGGTCAGCAAGGCGTCAACATCAATTTTTTTGCTCTCAGCACATGCGGCGCCTTTATCTAAAATGACGCTTAAATTAGACAACATAGTACTGAACTGCACGACAGTTAGATCGTAAAGCATGGACACACCTCGTTAGTATAATTAGCCAGCAACCTAAATATGGAGACTGGGTTTACAGATTCAATCGGATTCTGCGCCTATTTTTGTTTTAACCTACTCTTGTACCCGCTAAAGGCCTAAATTGCTAGGCTGCGACCACCGTCGACAGCAATAATCTGGCCGGTAATATAGGGGGCATCCGCCGCCAAAAACACCGCTGTTTTGGCGATGTCGCTGGTTTCGCCTTCGCGCTTCAAGGGCACTCGCGCAGTTAATGCCTGCTTTTCTTGCTCCCAGTACCCCGAGGCCTGTTCTGGCCAGAGGATATTGCCCGGAGAAATACCATTCACCCGAATAGCAGGCGCCAGCTCTAGCGCCAATGACTGGGTCATCATTGCCACCCCAGCCTTGGCCATGCAGTAAATACTGTGGCTGGGCAGGGGGTTTTTGGCGTAAATATCGACCAGATTAATAATGCAGCCGGCGCTATCGCGCAGCGCTGGCGCCAAGGCTTGTGACAGAAAAAATGGGCCTTTGAGGTTGCTGCCCATCAGCGCTTCCCAATCCGCCTCGGTCGCCCCACCTATGGGCGTGGGATAAAAGCCCGAGGCGTTATTCACTAGCACGTCCACGCGCCGCCAAACCCCAAGGGCATTTTTAGCGAGCGCCTGCACCTCGGCGAAGGAGGTCATGTCGGCAGCCATTGCGGTCGCCGAGTCTGCGCGCAGATCGTTTAAGGCATCGCGCAGCTGTTCAGCCGCTGCGCTAGAGTGGCGGTAATGAATAATAAGGCGATAACCGCGACCGTGAAGCTGGCGGCAAATTTCAGCGCCAATACGCTGGGCGCCGCCGGTCACGAGGGCAACAGGCTGAACGGTTGCCGCCACTACCACGCGCCTCTCAATCGTATTCCCTTAGCGAAAACTGCAATCACACTACACCGCCATCAACAGGGCCAATCAGGCAGTCTATGCCCTCTTCCTTAATCGTGGCTTCTATTTCAAATAGCGCGTCGGCATCTGATTCAAAGGCGTCTTCCCAGATTGTGGAATTATTAAATTGGTCGAAAACTTCGAGAACCCAGCTGCCATCGCCATCTTGATAAATATCAACGCGCACGGATTTGCCGTCTTTTTCAATGGTTCTGCACAGGGGGGACATTTTAATTTCGCTATTTTCGGACATGCTTACGTTTCTCAATAGGGTGTACGCCATTTTTTACACAACATACCTGAATTCCAAGACATTCTGAAATATTCAGTAAATTTTCCACAAAGCGCTCCATGAAGCAGCCTAGGTAAGCCAGAATTCGGTCGCCATCCTCGACCTTTTCACCCGAAACTCTTATAATATGGCCCCCTTCTTTTCACGCTCCATCACAAATTACGTTTAACGCGTCCGGGAATAGCCTCTTGATCTCTACAGCAAATATCACCATGCAATTTGGTGCCAAGCCATTATTCGAAAACATCTCGGTTAAATTTGGCGGCGGCAATCGCTACGGCCTTATAGGCGCAAATGGCTGCGGCAAGTCCACGTTCATGAAGATTCTCGACGGCAGTCTGAAACCCAGCTCCGGCAATGTGTCTATCGACCCCAATGAGCGCGTCGGTAAACTGCACCAAGATCAGTTTGCCTTTGAGCAATACTCGGTCATTGACACCGTGATCATGGGCCACACCGAGCTATGGGCAATTAAACAAGAGCGCGACCGCATTTACTCTTTGCCCGAGATGTCAGAAGAAGACGGCATGAAGGTCGCCGAGCTAGAAACTCAGTTCATGGAAATGGACGGCTATAGTGCCGAGAGCCGCGCTGGCGAATTCTTACTGGGCGCCGGTATTGAGCTTGGCCTGCACTTTGGCCCCATGAGTGAAGTCGCTCCCGGCTGGAAGTTGCGCGTATTGCTGGCCCAGGCGCTGTTCTCTGATCCAGATATACTGCTGCTGGACGAGCCCACCAACAACCTCGACATCAACACCATTCGCTGGCTGGAAGACGTACTCAACCAACGCAAAAGCACCATGGTGATTATTTCTCACGACCGTCACTTTTTAAACGCGGTGTGCACCCACATGGCCGACATCGACTACGGTGAGCTGCGGGTTTACCCCGGCAACTACGACGACTTTATGACGGCAGCCACCGCCGCGCGTGAGCGCCTGCAATCACAGAACGCCAAGAAGTCTGCGCAAATCGCCGACCTGCAGCAGTTTGTTAGCCGCTTCTCAGCCAACGCCTCTAAGGCCAAGCAGGCCACCTCGCGGGCCAAGCAGATCGACAAAATCCAGCTCGACGAGATCAAAGCGTCTAGCCGCACCTCGCCGTATATTCGCTTTAAGCAAGACAAGAAGCTGCACCGCGCCGCACTAACCCTTGAAAATATCGGCCACGGTTTTGACGAGCCGCTGTTCGCCAAAGGCAGCATGATCTTAGATGCCGGTACTCGCCTCGCGGTTATTGGTGAAAACGGCGCAGGTAAAACCACTTTTCTGCGCTGCTTAATGAAAGAGCTAGAAGCCCAAGAAGGCGTGGTTAAATGGGCCGAAAACGCCAGCCTCGGCTATTGCCCGCAGGACAGCACTGACGACTTCGACAATGACCTCAATCTGTTTGACTGGATGAGCCGGTGGCGCAAGCCCCACCACGACGACCAGATTGTACGCGCCACCCTCGGTCGACTGCTGTTCTCGTCAGACGATTTCAACAAGAAAGCGAGGGTCTGCTCCGGTGGCGAGAAAAACCGCCTGCTGTTTGGCAAACTCATGATGATGGACACCAACGTCTTGATTATGGATGAGCCCACCAACCACCTAGACATGGAAGCCATCGAAGCCCTTAACTTGGCGCTAGAGCACTACGACGGCACCTTGATCTTTGCTAGCCACGACCGTGAGTTTGTATCCTCACTCGCGACTCGCGTGCTTGAAATCAAGGACCAAGGCTTTAACGACTTCCAAGGCACTTACGACGAGTTCCTGGCTCACGAGTTAAGCCAAGCAAGCTGATCGTCCGCTAAAGAGGCACGCCATGTGCCTCTTTAGCCCCCCCTCCCGCCAGAACCAAGCCCAACCAAAACCTACTACCCCACCTTGGCACTTGGTCAAATATTGACACCGTCAACTTAATTCGCTATCTTGACACCGTCTAGATAGCGAGAGCCGAACCATGAGCACTGAAAACCAGCACTACCCACACCTGTTTACGCCCCTGGATTTAGGCTTCACCAGCCTTAAAAATCGCGTTGTCATGGGCTCTATGCACACCGGCCTGGAAGACCGTTTTTGGCAATTTCCGAAAATGGCTGCCTATTTTGCCGAACGCGCCAAAGGCGGTGTTGGCCTCATGATTACCGGCGGTTACAGTCCCAACCGCAGTGGCTGGCTGTATCCCGGCGCCAGCACCTTCAACTCTCGCCTCGATGTTCACAACCACCGCAAGGTCACCAAAGCAGTTCACGCCGAAGGCGGTAAAATTTGTCTGCAGATCCTCCACGCGGGTCGTTACGCCTACCACCCTCTGTCAAAAACTGCATCGACCAGCCAAGCGCCCATCAACCCCTTTAAGGCCCGCGCGCTCACTACCCGTGGCGTGGCCAGCACCGTTAAAGATTTTGCCCACACTGCATGGCTGGCACAAAAGGCAGGTTACGACGGCGTCGAAATCATGGGCAGCGAAGGCTATTTGATAAACCAATTCTTAGCCCCCGCCACCAACAAGCGCAAAGATCGCTACGGCGGCAGCCCTGAAAACCGCCGCCGCTTTGCGGTGGAAATAGTGCAAGCCGCACGCAAAAAAGTCGGCCCCAATTTTATCATTGTCTTCCGCCTGTCCATGATCGACTTAATTCCTGACGGTTGCACCCGTGAAGAAGTATTAGACCTCGCTCGGGAAATTGAAGCTGCGGGCGCCACCCTAATAAATACGGGCATTGGCTGGCATGAAGCACGCGTACCAACCATCGTCACCTCGGTACCCCGCGCCGCATTTAGCGAAGCCACCGCCGCCGTTAAAAAAGTCGTCAACATCCCCGTTATCGCCTCGAACCGCATTAATATGCCAGACATAGCCGAGAACATTTTGGCCAGCGGCCAAGCCGATATGGTGTCGATGGCCAGACCCATGCTCGCCGATTCCGAATGGGTGAACAAGGCCGCCACCAATCGCAGCGACGAGATCAATACCTGTATCGCCTGCAACCAAGCCTGCCTCGATCACACCTTTCAATTGAAGCGCGCTAGCTGCTTGGTAAACCCACGCGCCTGTCATGAAACTGAGCTGATCTTTAAAACGGCTTCCAAAGCCAAGAAAGTAGCCGTAATCGGCGCTGGCCCGGCAGGACTGTCTTTCGCCACCGCGGCGGCAGACTGCGGTCATGACGTGCATTTATTTGATCAGGCCGACAAAATCGGCGGCCAGTTCAATTTAGCCAAGACCATTCCCGGCAAAGAAGAATTTGACGAAACCCTGCGCTACTTCGGCAAGAAAATTGAATTGTCTGGAGTAAAGCTCAAGCTCAACCACCGCGTGGAAAAAGCCGAGCTACTGAGCGGCGGCTACGACGATGTGATCATTGCCACCGGCGTTAGCCCCCGCGCGCTGAACATCCCCGGTATAGATCATCCCAAAGTGGTGTCGTATATCGACGTATTAAAGGGCAATGTCACCGTAGGCCAGCACGTCGCCCTCATCGGCGCCGGTGGCATTGGCTTTGATGTGGCCGAATACCTCGCCCACGATCCCAGCACCGCGCTACCACAAAGTGTGTCTAGCTGGTCAGCTGAATGGGGTATCGACCAGCACACCGCCGAGCGTGGCGGCCTGGTAGCGGGCAAACCCGAGCCATCACTGCGCCAAATCTATTTACTCCAGCGCAAGACCACCGCACTCGGCAAAGACCTTGGCAAAACCTCTGGCTGGGTGCACCGCGCCACGCTTAAGAATAAAGGCGTCGACATGCTTGCGGGCTGCAGCTACGACCGCATTGACGACGACGGCCTACATATTAGCCAAGACGGTGTGCAGCGGGTATTAGACGTCGACCATATTGTTATCTGTGCGGGTCAAGAACCACTGCGTGAATTGTACAACCCAGAAGCAGAGAAAGACGCTGAGGCCACATTGCGCTACCACCTCATTGGCGGTGCCAATATTGCCTCTGAGCTCGACGCCAAGCGTGCGATCCGCGAAGGTGCGGAGTTGGCGGCGAGTCTTTAATAAACTCATAGAGGCGCCACGGAAATGAATTCGCCGTGGCAGCCTCTGAACATTAACGCCCCCTCCCCCCCAAACGCGACAAGCCCCTATTGACCATTAGCACCACAACCCCGAAGCTGAATAGCCAAGCAACCCAAGCGGCTTCATTATGGTATCGGGACACACGACAGGGCAGCCAAGAAATAGCCCTACCGACAAAGAACAGCTGCTAAAGCGTATTATCACCGCGCTCAAGACTGGCAGCCTCGAATTGCCGAGCCTACCCGATATTGCGCTAGACGTGCGCGTCGCCGCTAATCAAGACAACTTAAACATTGAAGACCTCGCTCGCATCGTTCAGCAAGACCCGGGCTTAAGCGCGTATTTGCTCAAGGTCAGCATCAGCAGTCACTACAAACGACGCCACACCACCAATAACCTCAGCAGCGCGCTACGCCGCCTCGGCTTAGATGCGACCCGCGACCTCACCGCGAGCTACGCGCTTAAAACCTTATTTTGCATTAACAATGCGCAAATCAAGCGTCGTCTTCGCGAGATTTGGCAACGCAGCGTCTACACCGCCGCTATTGCCCATGTAATGGCCCGTCATTGCGGCTTTGAACCTGATCGCGCCCTATTAGCCGGACTACTCCAAGATATTGGCGCCCTCCCTATACTCGCCAATTTAAAGGAATACCCCGCACTGCTCGACGACCAGATAGCTATCGACGACCTACTGAATAATTACACCGGCAAGATAAGTGCCCTAGTGCTAAACCACTGGCAATTTGACCACGAACTCGTTGCAGTAGGGCTTGAACGCAGCAATTGGCTGCGAGACAAACAGGGCTCTGCGGATTTAGCAGACCTCGTACTCGTCGCCCGCTACCACAGCTACCTCGGCGAACCCAGTCATAAAGCACTGCCGAACCTGAGCACCCTCCCGGCATTTCAAAAATTGAGCCTAAAGGAAATCGGCCCCCAGCAAGGCTTTGCCTTTTTGCGTGAAGCCCAGCAAGAAATAGACGAACTGCGCAGCGCGCTGCTGTAAAGCTAGTCACGCTTCGCGCTTAAGGCGCACCTGGGACCACGCCTTTAAACCATGTTGCTAATGAGTAATCTTACGTGGCAACTCCTTCGCTTGTACTATCCAGCTCTGCACTTGTGACAGAGAAGGCACCTTGCGAACAAGATGTACCTCTTCATTGCGCTCGGCCATTTTTTGCTGGAGATTTTCGGCGTTGCGCTGAGCTAACTCCGGCACAGTATCAACCCCAGCACTTTCCAATAAATCTGCGTACTGGGTACTCACACCGCTAATTCGCGCCAGATCCGCACGATTTACCCAATTTAAAATCCGCTTTTCGCTAATGCCAGACTTTTCTGCCAGATTTTCACGGGCTGGCTTAGCACCACAGCTCTCTAATAACGCCTCCACTGACGAAATACCTGCGTTAACCAATTTGCTTGAATAGGCCTCACCAATACCTTCAATATCAACTAACTTTGTCATATCTCACCTGCCTGTATGGTCCGCTTCACAATATGAGCATATACCCCAGTCATCGCTAGGTAGCCCGAGATCCAAATAACCAAACCACAAAACTTAATTAGTGTGTTAGTAAATATAGGTGGCATCGCCAGGACAGGCAAGGGTACTAAAAATATAGGAAATTTAAATTTTTAAATGCAGAACAAAGGGTTAATAGAAATTAGCAAAGGGTATATACGTATTTTCCGCAGAAAATATATGTCGTATACCGCAAACATCCCCTAGGCAGTTCAGCCCCATCGTTATCCTATAAATAAGCACGTAAATACCCAACCCTATCTCCCCGCTAAGCCACTTCCCCAAACTCAATCGCTCAACATTTTGCGCACGCCAAAATCGGAATTACATCACGCTCGCGCGAGATCAATTTCTACGCACAGGTCTTTGCTAGGCTGCACATTTCACTATTCGGCTTCTAATTCGGGCCGCGCCGTTGACTCCCGCGAGTAGACAAACTGCTAAACAACACTCGTGTACTCAACAACATCAGATCCTTGTCCTTGCTATTGGAAAAAATTGAGCAATTTGCTGGTCAATACAATATCCGCACAGGCGAACGCGCTCGATTTCATGTCCAAATAGGTATTATTCAACTAAACGAAGATTGGCTAATAGATCAAATCACCGTTGACCAAAACAGCTTTAGATCATTGTAGAAATGGCTATCCTCTGTTCTGGACAAACCTTCCATGCGTACAAAGCGGATTTACTCAGCTTCATCACTCCGCCAATGTCGGATGAGTTGCTGGAGCCAGATCGTGAGCGCTTGATCGTGGCTGCTTTGTTGCCAAAGGCCTCCAGATAGGCGAACGGGAACTCCTCGGGATCAAAGGCCTGTTCGGCCAAGGCTGAGATGGCTTCTTCAATTTCTACCGCGTTCACGGCTGCTTAACTCCAATTTCTTTTTGCATCATTTCTCCGTCATTGCTGCGATAAACGATTTAGCAAATACTGATAATTGCTCTTCGGGCGAAGAATACCCATAGCCTGGCATCTGTCGGGAAAGCTGTTCCAGCAGCTCTGGGCGATTTAGTAGCCTATCAATCAAGAGTCGAGCTGTTTCTTGGCTAGCGATCTTTGCGCAGTCAAATGCGATTTTCCTAGCGCTTGCTAAATTTTCATCCCATTCGAGTGCTTCCATATGCCCGTCTTCATACAGCGCCTCAGATATTTCAGGAATTTTGCTGTATGAAGAGATGATGTAGTTGATGTCTTCCGCGTCCTTTGGCTTCTTGTCGCGGTCCCTTTCTAGCCAGGCAACGAGCTTGAGCAGTACGATGCCAGCCGGTGAGGCTACAGATATGACAGTATCAGGTGATTCGCTGATCTGCACGGCGATCGCATATAGATGAACTTCCTCAAAACCGGCAACTGAATGACGAAATTTGCATTTGGTGGCCAGGTTATTTCTTTCTTTCTTTGCGCTTGCTATTTCACCAAATGGGATAATGTCAATTTCCCACGGTGAACCATCGCTATCATTTCGCTCAAACCTGTGCTGAATTCCTGGGTTTTCTCTGAAGCCAATCTGAAGTAGCTCTTGCCTGAGGGTTTGAAAGTCTTCCCATGTGGCGACATTGATTCCGAAGTCAACATCGCGTGTACCGCGCTCCATCTTCGCCCCGAATCCATGAACCAATACAACGTCCCTCGCCATCGCTCCGACAACCAACACTTGGATGCCAAACTTATCCGCAATAGTGAGTATCTCTTGGTATAGCTCCACGAGTCCTTTAGGTAGTTTCCCGGAAATATTAATCGATGTATTGTTCACGTAGTTTCTGCGCCGTTTCTATGTTGCGGGTATTCCCGGTAACCAGTAAATCTGCGTACACAAGAATTGGGTGCGCTAAACCGGGCGGAAGTTCAGTGTGCTGCCCAATTGGTTCTAGTACCTCAATGGTTAAATGTGGTCTCTCGAGTTCATGCGCGCGGCGCAACCTTGCATCCTTCAAAAAAACAGGCATTTTTTCTTTTGGAATGTAAATGGTCACATCTTTGGGTGTCAGGTAATTCGTGTACTTTGCGGCGGCAACTTCCCCCCCCCATACGGCGTTATAGTCGCATGGATCTATTTTCTGCCACCAATCTCCCTCATCCGTGGTAAATTTACCTAACAGTAACTTTTTCCTAAGCTTTTGAGGGTAGTTTTCAACCCACTTATCGAGCAGTTCGTCATAGTTTGTCAGCTGACGCTCTTTCTGCCTCTCGATGAGGAAGCCCTGCTCAACTAAATCTCGAATTACCCAGCCGACCGCGCCTAATGCCACATTTGCTCGATCTGCAATTTCCCTGTAGGGCGCGTTGACAAGAGTCTTGTCTACAAGAAATTCGTATACCACTTTCATACCAGTAGGTTGAAAAGCCCGCCCTCTTGGCTTCTCCAGCGCGGTATTTTCCTCCAGCCTTTTCCCTGTGATGCAGATATAAATAGGGTATTTATTAAGGTATGCGTTCCCTGCTGTATCTAAAAACTGAATGTCAGCTGCTTTTAGCTTTTCAGCCATCCTGGGGTTGATGTAATCCGCAATAAGAACACCACCTCCAAACCTAGCGATCTCTTTCATTTTGTTGATTAGAGTTCCAACTGGCGTATGGGTCGTCCATTTTTTGATTTCTGCGGTGAGCTTTTCACCGATCCTATCAATGTATATAAAACCGTCAACGCCATTAGCGTCATAGCCCTCAAAACGTACTTGCAGCCCAGTCTCCTTCCGAAGCTCAGCTGTCGCCACTTCTGCAATGTGTTGTTCGTCATATGCGGTATGCATCGGGTTGCACTCTAATGGGTATTTTTGTTCACTAAAGTAGCACGTTCAATAATAATGAACAACGAAAGAGAGTGAACAGATAGGTCGTTCATAAATCAATAGCGTTCATTATTATTGAACGCTCCGATAAAGTGAACAAATAGAGAGCGAAAACTAACGGAGCTTTTCAGCCAAATCTTCAGCTTTGAGGTGCGTATACCTCTTGAGCATCGCTAAATCTTTATGTCCAGTAATCGCTGATACTTCCATGTATGGGTCGCGGAAGCACCGGACAATGACAACGGAGAACCAAACCCCCATGTTCACGTATTAATCAATTGGCGCGTGAAGTACGCCCTATTTCCGGCGTGGGCAAAACGCATTGAAAACCTATGGGGCCGTGGCATGGCTCATATATAGAAAAAATAAAGGATAGTGGGGCCGCAGCATCGTATATGATGAAAGCCGCAGGCTATTTATGTAAAGCTCAAGGCAAAACGGATCAAGGCACCATAAGGGGCAACCGCTACGGCATCAGTCGAGCAGCCAGAGCGCCCGAATGGGCGACATTAAGTGAAAAACAGCTACACATCATGGGCCGTCTCATTGCCGACGTTCACGACAACCTAACGGTAAAATATGGCGAACTCTACAACCGGCGTCGGGCCCTAAAGCAGGAACTAGACAAAACACAGAACGGCACCAAAGCCCGGCATATTATTGGTCGTCAATTGCAAACCATCCGAGAGAAAATAAGTCCCTACCGATTGTCGCCAGTAAGTACCAGATATTGTTGAAGGGAAAACACGCGTTCTATGAGTTTATGAACTGGGCGATTTGCAGCCATAATTGGAGCGCTAGCGCGTGTCCATGGCTACCAGAAAAAGGCCCGGGTGAAGGCTACAAAGAAGGAGAGCGACCAGATTCACAGTGGTTTGCTGAATTTAAGCAGCGCCACTATTGGCGCCGCGCATTGCGGCATATGCCAGAAGGATGGTCTGACGTAGAATTTCAACAAGCTCAAAGCGACTATGAGTATTACTCGGATATATCGACTTAAAACCTTTATTGTTCCTGCTTACCTTAACTTAGACTTAGACTTAGACTTAGACTTAGACTTAGACTTAGACAATTAAAAAAACAAAAATAACACTATTCTACAAATATCGGTAAGATCTTAAGCTTTTAAAGCTAGCTACAAACCAGCTGCCTTTAAAAATTTAATCACCGTACTGATACAAATAAATGCGTTTGCCCCATAACCGTCTTTCGTTTGACCACGGCTAGCGACACCCACTACTTTCATTGCATCATCAAGAACTGGCCCCCCGCTATTTCCCTCGTATATTTCTTTGTCAATTAATCCATAATCGACAGCACTAGCGGTGTATAGGTTCGACACTCGGCTCCAGAAAACATTTACGTCGCGGAGCCCACGAACTCTTGATCCGCTTGGATATCCGCAAACCAGTACTTCGTCAAATTTTGAAATACCAAAAGGCTGAAAGGCACTCGGCTCACCCAACTCAAACCCCGGGTATTTTTCACTGCAGTTAACTTTTAGAACGACTAAATCCTGAGTCCTACACATATCTAGTATTGACGCTGACAATGTAGGCCCATCAGGCCTAGAAACTTTAATTTCCCAAAGAAAATCATTTTCGGGAAAAACATGAGCATTAGTGACCAGCAAGCCTCCGGGTATCATGAAGGCTGAACCCTCCCAAATCTCATTAACTTCGATTGCCCATGTCGATGCAGAAAATTTTTTCCGCCGTCTAATTTCCTCGACAGGAGACCGGCTACTTCGATTACGAATACGAAGTGGTACCGTTTTCCCAGAATGTAAATCATTAAACCTATGTGCAAGCCTTAAATAAACTGCCGAGTCTGCGCCTTTCACTTGCCTAATAAAAATAAGCCTACCTTGGATATGTGAAACTAGGCTCCCTTCAAAATCTTGATCAGTAAATTTATTTTGAGCCAATGAACTACCCAACACTTCAATTGAATAAATCATTGCAGATGTTTTTCTGATATAGCGCCTATCAACATTAACTTTCTTGTTTACCACTAACCCAGTAACTACCTGCTTTTGACTAGCCCCCTGCAACCGCACTTTCTTTGAATTTACCGAAAACCCATTTTCATTAATGATTAAAAATAATGGATCGGAAATAATAAGTTGCTCGCCAAACTCTACAGGCAATTTCGATGGTCGCTCAAACAAAGTACCAATGGCTCTTTCAGGGCTACCATTAAAAGAAAATGTAATATCGTCTGCATATCGCGTGTAATAAAACCCGTTATCTAATGCAAATTCAGTAAGCTGAGCATCCAGCTTCGCGCAAATCATATTAGCTAAAAGGGGCGATGACGGCGCTCCTTGCGGAAGCCTCCCATTGAAACAGCACAAATGTGCAATCACGCTAGCGGTAGAAGGCATTAACCCATAAGGATTCCCTATGAGCATCCCTCGCACACGAGGAAATGTTATTGTATTAAAAAAATCCTCGAGATCTATATTAAAAACATAATTTCGGCGCACATGTAATCCGGCATTGCTAACTATACTTCTCCCCCTTACGAACCCATGCACCTGATTTCTCGGATGATAAAGCGGCTCTAGCAAATTGAGTATTTTGTACTGTAATGTTTTTAGTTGCTCTTTAGGCGCATCGATAGACCGCGCTCCACCATTTTTCTTCGGAATCGCGAAAGAAGTATAATAATTTGATACGGGCGCTCTATAGTAAAAACGCTGAATTTGACCATATGATGTGCCAAGCTTTATAGCCAAAGCTTGCGGGCTTAATTTACTAACGTCCATATTATCCCGAATATAAAGCTTTAACTTCCATGCTCTAGTTTAAAATAGAACGGCTCTTCATCATTAACGGGGGACACCGGCATTCATTAAACTGAATTTGCGAAGAAACAGTTTGATGGAGAATACCGATGTCCCACGCAGGAAGAATTATAGGCATACCTGGCCTTGAGATTGAACGGGTAGTTCGCAG
>NZ_JBFHDY010000064.1:0-20642 GCF_041584495.1 Zhongshania sp. | reverse complement strand
GTTTTGATCAACTGGGGCTGATCTCGTTAGTGGATCAGTATCGTCGTCTCATGAGTACAATATGAACCGCCGTATACGGAACCGTATGTACGGTGGTGTGGGAGGACGGCGGAAGTGATTCCGCCTCCTACCCGATCTGAAGAAAAGCTTTTATATACAGCTGGTTGGAGCTCTTGGTTTAAGTGGCTTGTAGTTTATTGATTTCGCTATAACTGGCTGTGTCATACTGGCCATTGATGTTAAGGATAAGCTCGTTAAATAAGGGGTGTTTAATTCGTGTCGACTATTTCTCTTCGTCAAAACCATAATAAAACGCCGGAAGAGCTGCGTGACTTGATTCGGCAGCTCGCCATTAAACTGGATGATAAATATCAGCTTAAATCCAGCTGGATTAATGACGATGAGATTGTGGTGCAGCGCTCTGGCATAAAGGGCCGCATTTCACTTGAGCCTGCCGAGGTTCGAGTGGAGATTAAGCTAGGATTAATGATGGGCGCTTTTAAGTCGCCAATACAGAATGAAATTGCTCGGTCGATGGCGGAAAAGCTGGGTTAAAACTATATTAATCATTGATTAAGCAAGAAATTTTGTTTGTGGGGAATTTTTGAGTGCTGGCCTGTTCTAAAGCTTGTTATGTGTGAGCATTCTGAGTGACTAAGGGGGTTTAGGGACTTATGAAAAGTCTGGATCATCGTGCCGATCGGCGTAGCAAGGTGTTTATTAAGGGCATTTTCTTGTGTTTTTTATTGGGCCTTAGCCCAGCTGGCGTTGCTTTATTTCCCCAGCAAGATGCCGAGGGGCGAACGCTGCCAAGTTTGGCGCCGATGCTGAAAACCGTAAACCCTGCCGTGGTCAATATCTCGACGTACACCACCCGAAATGTTCAGCAAAACCCCTTATTGAACGACCCCTTTTTTCGCCGTTTTTTTAATGTTCCCGAACAGCAAGTGCGTCCCCAGCAGCGCCGCACCCAGAGTGCAGGCTCGGGTGTCATAATTGATTCGAAGGCGGGCACCGTGCTGACCAATCACCATGTTATTAATGGTGCTGATGAGATAACCGTTTCCTTGGAAGATGGTCGCAGCTTTACTGCCACGTTAATTGGCTCTGATCCAGATGTGGATATTGCCGTGTTAAAAATTGATGCTAAAGACCTGCGCAGCGTCAAGCTTGCTAACTCCGAGAACTTGGAAGTTGGCGATTATGTGGTGGCGATTGGCAATCCCTTCGGTCTGGGTCAAACGGTTACCACTGGTATTGTGAGCGCCTTAGGTCGTACCGGTTTGGGTATTGAGGGTTACGAAAACTTTATTCAAACCGACGCGTCTATTAACCCGGGCAATTCTGGCGGTGCGCTTGTGAATTTGCACGGCGAGTTGGTGGGGGTGAATACCGCCATATTGGCGCCTGCCGGTGGCAATGTTGGGATTGGTTTTGCGATTCCAATTAATATGGCCAAAGTGAGTATTGACCAAATTTTGGAACATGGTGAGGTTAAGCGTGGCCAGCTTGGCGTGGTTATTCAAGATCTTACCCCGGAGCTGGCCGAGGCCTTTAAGCTTCCCAAGCATCAGCGCGGCGCAATCATTGCGGAAGTGCAGGACAAATCGGCAGCCGATGCTGCTGGCATCAAGCCTGGCGACTTGGTGATCGCGATTGACGATAAAGACGTCTATAACTCTGCTCAATTACGCAATGCGGTAGGTTTACGTCGGATTGGCGAAAAAATTGCGGTTACTGTGTTGCGCGACGGTAAAAGAAAGACGTTGCATGCGCGCTTAAAGCCGACACCTGCTATGACGGCGACGGTAAGTGCCCCGGGCGGTGATGTGAGTCATTTACTGAAGGGTGTTGTACTACGAAATTCCCCTGATGGTCGTGGTGTAACGGTGACGGAGGTTGCCAGTAATGCGGAGGCGGCGAGCAAGTTGCTGCCTGGCGATTTGATTGTGTCGGTGAATCAGCGCAGGGTAAGAGATGTTAATGAGTTCAGCGCTGTGCTTGCCGCCAGTAAGGGTGGTCTGTTAATTAGAGTGTTGCGTGGGCAAATGGCCTTGTGGGTTGTTTTGCAGCCATAGCTATTATTGAGTTTGTCGCTCGGAGTCGACGAAATGATTAAGAAGGCGCTTGTGGTTGTAGTGGTTGCACTGGTAACGGCTTGTGCAGGTATCCCCGTTAGCTCGGATTATGCCGCAGACTATGACTTTGCCGAGGTGTCGACATTTGCCTGGCTGCCGCGCACGGAGGCGGCCGACGTCGGTAATAACGCTAATTTAGACAATGATTTGCTTCGTCAGCGAGTGATGGATGCCGTTGATGTCCAGTTAGCGGCCAAGGGCTTGAGTCGAGTGCTCGACGGCGTACCAGCTTCGGTGTTAGTGACGTACCACTTGGGTAAAGAGGAAAAGGTAAACTTTAATAGCTTTGGCTCGTGGTATCCCCATTTGGCCTATTACCCTTGTTATTACTGCGATTATCGGCCTGGCTATGGTCGTGGATATTTTGGTCACGGTCACTTCTATGATGACGATGTTTGGGTGCGTAGCTACGAAGAGAGTAGCCTGATGATCGATATTATTGATGCCAAAAGTAAAAAGTTGGTGTGGCGGGGCACAAGTAAGCGGGTCATGCCAAGTATGGATACCCCGGAAGAGCGACGGCGCTATATCCACGACACCGTGGCGGCAGTGTTGGCCAAATTTCCGCCGGGCGCAAGCAGCCCCCTTGATTGATAGCGCATTGATTAATCGAGAATATTTGGGAATATCTACGTGGGTCGCTTGCATGTCTGAGGGCTTTGGTTGACAATAGCGCCCGCGTTAAGGCCATGCCTAAAACGTGTTTTCTGCGGTAGTCCTTCCGGTCCCCCCGCAACGAGAGATAGCGAACTCCGCCAGGCCTGGAAGGGAGCAACGGTAGTTATCATATCGTGTGCTGGGGTGTGGCTGGTTGGACTGCCACCAGAGCGTTAAACCTTCTTTTGTATTTATTTCTGTTTGCTTTCATTGGTTTATGTCCTCGCTGGGCTGGTGTATCCTTGCCGCTTCCACGTCAGGAATTATTCAATGAGCTATCAGGTGTTGGCGCGTAAGTGGCGCCCGAAAACCTTCCGTGAAATGGCTGGCCAAAATCATGTGCTTAAGGCGCTGGTTAATGCCCTCGATCACGACCGTCTGCATCATGCCTATTTGTTTACTGGTACCCGTGGGGTGGGTAAGACCACTATCGCCCGGATTCTTGCCAAATGTTTAAACTGTGAGGTTGGGGTTAGCTCTGAGCCCTGCGGTCAATGCCACGCCTGTGTCGCCATCAATGAAGGCCGTTTTGTTGATTTGCTCGAGGTTGATGCGGCATCGCGGACTAAGGTTGAAGATACCCGCGAAATACTCGACAACGTGCAGTACACTCCCAGTCAAGGTCGCTACAAAGTCTATCTCATCGACGAGGTGCACATGCTTAGTAGCAGCAGCTTTAACGCATTGCTGAAGACCTTGGAAGAGCCGCCAGCGCACGTTAAATTTTTGCTTGCAACGACTGACCCGCAAAAATTGCCCGCCACGATTTTGTCGCGTTGCTTGCAGTTCAATCTCAAAAATTTAACCGCTGAACGTATCGTAGAGTACCTTAAAACCATACTCGAAAAAGAGATGGTCCATTACGAAGAACCCTCGCTGTGGCTGCTGGGCCGCGCAGCTGACGGCAGCATGCGCGACGCCTTGAGCTTGACCGACCAAGCGATTGCCTTTGGCTCGGGCAAGCTGGCCGAAGTCGATGTACGCCAAATGTTGGGCACAATAGATCACGGTTCGGTGTACCGTTTAATTGAGGCCTTTGCCGCCAGCGATGGTGCTGCGCTATTAGCGATTGTGGCTGATTTGGCGGAAATGGGCGCGGATTTTGCTGGTGTGGTTAGCGAGTTATTGGTGGTGCTGCATCGCTTGGCCGTGGCACAAACGGTCGCTGAAGGCTTGGATAATAGCCTGGGCGATCGCCAACGGATTATAGACTTAGCCGCGACCGTCACTGCTGAGGATGTTCAGTTTTACTATCAAATGGCCTTGGCCGGGCGCCGGGACATGGGCTTAGCCCCTGACCCTAGAGCCGGTTTGGAAATGTTGTTACTTAGGATGCTGGCCTTTAAGCCTCAAGGTGTTATCGATGGTCCTCGGCAAAAATTAGCCCGCGCGCCGTCAGCGGCGGAGGCCGCTGCTCCTGTAAAAAAGCCTTTAGTGAATAAACCAGAGTTAGCGGTAGCCAGTTCACCGGCCCCCACGCCGCGAGCTGACGATGCGGCTATCGTGTCCGCTAGCGTTGAAGAGGCGCCAAGCCCAACGCAGCCGCCGCAGGCTGAGCCCGTAGCAGATACTGGGCGAAGTGATTCGCTACCACCCTGGGAGGAACAGCCCGCTGCACCGGAATTGCCGCCTGCAGCAGTGACGCCAGCCAATCCTGCGCCGCTGGATACGCCTGCGGAAACGCGCGTTGCTGAACTGCAAAGAAGCCATCCCACCGCGTCAGAGATCACTGCGCCTGCAGCGGCTGAAATACCGCCAATTGCAGCTGTAAGTGCAGAAAAAATCAGTTTGGCGGCGTTCTCCGAGCAAATTTGGCGAGAGCAATTCGAGAAGTTTGCTCTTCCCGGTATGCTGGGTAGTATTGCCAGTCATTGCCAGCTCCTTGAAAAAACCGATAGTAGCCTTACGTTTAATATTGATAGTGAAAATGCAGCGCTGTTAAATAATCGTCATATTGAGCGCTTAGGTGAAATGCTCAATGAGTATTTTGCGGCGAACTTGCAGATTTCAGTGCATATTGCGCCAACACCAACTGAAACTCCGGCGGCGTACCGTCAGCGTTGTTTGGATGAGCGTCTGGTGATTGCTAAGGACGCGCTTATTGCCGACCCAATGGTGAATAAATTAATTGCCGAGTTTGACGGTGTGTTGGATATCGAGTCGGTCCGGCTTGTAAGTTGAATTGTGTGAGTAACATAGAGACAGGCAGATGAAACCAGATTTAAACGAGTTAATGAAAAAAGCGGCTGAAATGCAGGAAAAAATGCAAAAAGCCCAAGAGGAATTAGCCAATGCAGAAGTGCAGGGCGAGTCCGGCGCTGGTCTAGTTAAGGTGACCATGACGGGGCGTCACGATGTTCGCCGCGTGAATATTGATCCGAGCTTAATGAGCGAAGATAAGGAAATACTTGAAGACTTAATTGCCGCGGCAATGAACGACGCAGTGCGGAAGATCGAGGCAAGTAGCAAGGATCAAATGGGTGGTATGTTGTCGGGAATGGGTATGCCCCCCGGCTTTAAGATGCCGTTTTAGCGATGAGCTACAGTCCCTTAATTGATGAATTAATTGACGCCCTGCGCTGTCTGCCTGGGGTTGGCGCCAAGTCGGCGCAGCGTATGAGTTTTCAATTATTAGAGCGCAACCGGCCTGGTGCCGCGAGATTATCGGCAGCCTTAGCCAAGGCCGTGGAGAAGGTGGGGCACTGTAAAAGCTGTCGCACATTAACTGAGAATGAGCAGTGCTTTATCTGCGCCGATAGCCGCCGAGATAGCCAAACCATCTGTGTGGTTGAGTCTCCAGCAGATGTTGTCGCCTTTGAGCAGAGTGGAGACTACAAAGGGCTTTACTTTGTGTTAATGGGGCATTTATCGCCTATTGACGGTATTGGCCCGGAGGAGATTGGAATAGATCATCTTCTGGCGCGAGCTACGGAATTGGCGGTGAGTGAAGTGATTTTGGCCACCAATCCCACCGTTGAGGGTGAAGCGACTGCTTATTACATTACTGAACAAATGCGCAGCCGGGGGACCGCGGTAAGCCGGATTGCCCACGGCGTACCATTGGGTGGCGAGTTGGAATACGTCGACAGCGGTACCCTGGCTCACGCACTTAAAGGACGACGACGCATTGACTGACCCTCTGGAATCTTGTCTCTATATTGATAGCGATAGCGTTTTAAATGAACATTGCGCAATTTGGGCGCAGGCCGAGTTTCTGGCTATTGATACCGAATTTATTCGCACAGATACGTTTTACCCCATTGCCGGTTTGTTGCAAGTTGGGGCCGCTGGCCGTTTGTATTTGATTGACCCCCTTAAGATTAGTGATTGGTCGGCATTTACTGAATTGCTGCGGCGCCAGGATATTCCCAAGGTCATCCACTCTTGCAGTGAAGATTTAGAGGTCTTTCAGGTGCTGTTCCAATGTGTGCCGCAGCCCTTGCTGGATACGCAAATTGGCGCGGCCTTGGCAGGCTTGGGTTTTGGTCTTAGCTATCAAAAGCTGATTATGGAATGCCTCGGGATTCACGTGGAGAAGGGCGAAACCCGCTCAGACTGGTTGCGCCGTCCCTTAAGTGAAAGTCAGTGTACCTATGCGGCGCTGGATGTTTTGTATTTGCAAAAGGTTTATCCCCTCCTCAAACAGCGTTTAGAAGCCAAAGGCGCCTTAAATTGGTGGTTGGAAGACTGTGCGACAATCACGACGCAAGCGGAAAGCCCAGCATTGCCCCAAGACTATTATCAGCGTATCAAATCGCTGTGGAAGCTTAGCCAGCGTCAGCAGTATGCTCTGCAGCAACTTTGCACCTGGCGTGAGATTGAAGCCAAAGAGCGCAATATTCCGCGAGGCCGAGTAATAAAAGATACAGTGTGCTTTGAGGTAGCCAGACAAATGCCTAATGACTTGGGGCAGTTAGGGCGTGTCAAAGACCTATCGCCGGGCAGTATTCGCCGTTACGGTGATCATATATTGGAGTTGATCAGTAAGGCGCGCTCGGCCGCCGACACCGATTTGCCAACGGCGGCGCCAAAGCCGTTGACGCCAACGCAAACCCAGCTGTTAAAACAAATGAAGGCGCTGGGTGAAGCCGCCGCAGAAGCCGTCGATGTGGCGCCGGAAGTGCTCCTTAAAAAGCGTGATTTAGAAGAGTTGATCCGCGCCGGTGTTTTGCCGCCAGCGCTGAGCGGCTGGCGCAAACCCTTGGTTGGTGATGGGCTTTTACGCCTAAGCGGGAAAAATTAATGAAGCGTATTTGCGCGGTATACCGCAGCTCTCGTACCGAGGGAATGTATTTATATGTCGATCATCAGGAAGATTTAAGCAAGGTGCCCGAGGCGTTATTGCTGCGTTTCGGTAAACCAGTGCGAGCGATGACGCTGGTGTTAACGGCCGAACGCAAATTATCCCGCGCTGACGTCGGCAAGGTGATGCAAGAGATTGCCGACAATGGCTTTTACCTGCAATTACCGCCGCAACCGGAGCGTTTAAATCCCATGGTGGGGACCGAGCGCGATGGCTGATGTCGTGCGACCACCGTTCTGGGAGGTGAAATCTCTGGCCGAAATGTCTGCTCAAGAGTGGGAGCTGCTCTGCGACGGTTGTGGTAAGTGCTGTTTACAGAAACTTGAGGACGAGGACAGCGGCGATATATTCTATACCGATGTTGCTTGTCGTTTACTGGACACCACGAGTTGTCGTTGTAGCGATTATTCCCACCGTCGGGAGCGGGTACCCGATTGCATACAACTTAAACTTGATGATATCAGTGAGTTTCACTGGCTGCCTGAAACCTGCGCCTATCGGGTGTTAAGTGAAGGCGGGCGGTTAGCGCCGTGGCATCCATTGTTGTCAGATAGTGATGAAAGTGTACACCGCGCTAAAATATCAGTACGGGGGCGCTGTGTCAGTGAGCTGGCAGTGGCTGATGAATCGCTGGAAGACCACATTATTCACTGGGTAAACTAAGGTGTCACATGATTAATTTAGACGATTACCGCTTGGCGTGGCAGGTTTACATGGGCGTGGGTGCGCTGGCCATTGCAGTGTGGTTCTTACTTTTACGGCGAATTTCGTCGGCGTTTGTCCGCTATTGGCTGTTTTTTGCGGCGGCGGCATTCTTATTTATTCCGGGTCGCCACCCTGCATCGCCGGAGCTGTGGGTGCCGGGCAGTGCCACAGCGGTACTGACTGTATTGACCGAAGGCATTGAAGACGCGATGTCTATCCTTCTGGTTTTGGTGGCCGGGCAAATTTTGGCATTGATTTTGGCTGCGGCGACCATGAGCTGGGTTCCTTCAGGGCAGACACAGGCTAAATCTCGTCCGGGAGTGAAAAAAAGTGCCAAATTAGCCCCCAATAATGAGCGAAAGGAACCGTCACTGTAAGGATGGCTGTTATTTTGTTTGGGGTCGGCTGAGAGCGGATTCCATCTTGATATTAATTCGCTATACTTTGGCTTGGATCCCAAGCCATTGCTTGGTTAAGATGAATAATTAGATTGCGCTGATCTCAAGTCAATTGAAGGCAGTTCAGTAGGTAAGCGAATGGATTTGAAACTCGTCAGCTTGGATGGCAGCGAAGCCTATGCTATTGCAAGCGGGTCGGTGGTTATTGGCCGTGATAACGACTGTGATATTACAATTGCCAAAGGTTTGTTATCTCGCCATCACGCTAAGTTAAGCTATATATCTGGGGAATGGGTACTCGAAGACCTTGCCTCCACGAACGGCACCTGTGTTAATAACCGACTACTAAAAAGGCCCGCCGCGGTTAAAAGTGGTGATGTTATTCGATTTGGCGAAGCGGCATATTACCTAAAAAGCACTGCTGAAGAAGAACGCACTATCGTCGCTGCGCGGCTCCCTCAGAAAGATAATTTTAGCGGTGGCTCTGTTGTAATAGAAGATGAGCCCGATAGTGAATTAACGTCATTTCAGCAGTCCTACCAGCTTCCCCCAGGATGGACCGATACAGCGATTCGTAGCACAAAATATTCGAAGGAAGTGATAGATCAGCGAATTCAACGCGCGATTAGCGCAAAGCAAACCAGCACCGAAGTCGCGCTGGTGTTTTTCTTTGCCGATGGTCGCAGTTTAGTGTTTGGGGTGTCGGCTAAAAATGCCGATACATTTTGGACTATTGGGCGTCAGGAAAATCTAAAAATAAGAATTGATGACCCTAGTGTGTCGATGTTACATGCGAAATTAATTCATAAAAGTGGCTGTTGGTGGCTGGAAGACATCGGCTCTACCAATGGTATTAGAATTAATGGTGAAGCCAGTAGCAAAGTCGCGTTGCACGACGGCCAACTACTTAGCTTGGGGCGTATTGATATGGTGTTTCGTCAATTGTACTGAGTTTATTTAATGAAGTGGTCGCCAGCAGGTGCTCGGGCTCATCTGGGATTAGATGACAGAGGCAGATCGTATGAAAATAAAATATGAGCTTGTTAGAGTCAGCGTTGCAATCAGTGTGATGATACTGGTGTCCTGTGCAGCGCACCAAGATGACCGCAGTGCGCAGTCGCCAAGTGTCAATACGGAAGAGATTATAGCGGGTTTGCAAATTGTTGACTGCCTGTTACCGGGGCAAATGCGCAAGCTTGGCAATATGACGTATTTGTCGCCGCGACGGCCAATAAAAACGACTGCAGCAGACTGTAATATTCGTGGCGGGGAATATGTTGCCTATGATCGCGCAAACTATAAAACAGCATTAAAAATTTGGCTGCCAGCCGCGGAGCAGGGCGACGCAGAGGCGCAGTTGGCGGTCGGCGAGATTTTTGAGAAAGGCCTCGGCACCGAGCCAAATTACGAGGCCGCAGTGCTTTGGTACCAAAAGGCCGCGGCGCAAGGAAATAAAAGCGCACAATTTAATCTGGGAACGATGTACGAGCAGGGCCTCGGTGTTGAGAAAGATAAAATACAAGCCCTTAATTTATATCGCGATGCCTGGGGCCTACCTGACGACAGTGTGATTTTTCAAGATGCTGCACGGGCTGAACAAATGGCCCTACGCAGTGAGCTGGAAAAGCAGTTGGCGAGTAAAAGCAATCAACTCGCATTAATGGAACGCCAGCTTAATGCACTAAAAAAACAATTAGCCGATAATGATAAAGCAGGGAAGGTTGCTAGTGACGGCGCAGAGGAATTAGTGACCTTGGCGCAATTAGTTCAGTCACTTCAAGATGATCGCGCTAGTGTGGAACGTCAACTGTCAACTATTCCCCGTTTGCGTACGCCCGCAACAACGCTCAAAGCCAGTCCCGCGTCGAACACGCTCGGCAGTGAAATTAAGTTGGCGGACATGGATTTTGGGCGTTATTACGCCTTAGTCATTGGCAACCGAAATTACGCCCAATTAGAAAATTTACAAACACCCCTAAATGATGCCCGAGAAGTGGGTGAAATACTCGAAAAACAATACGGTTTTCACGTTCAGCTATTACTGGATAGCGACCGTTTAACCGTTATGAAAGTGATAAATGAGCTTCACAGCGTGCTGACAGAAAATGACAATTTACTTATTTACTACGCAGGCCATGGTTCAATGATGAATATTGGTGAGCGCGATACTGGCTATTGGCTGCCGATTAATGCGGACCCGCCACCGAATGATGCTTCTTGGGTTCCGAATGAATTTATTAGTAATCATTTAGGCCGTATTCAGGCGAAGCGGGTTTTGGTTATTGCCGATTCTTGTTATGGCGGGCTGCTTTCTTCTGCACCGGGGCACTTGTTTTTTGGGCAAAACGCCGGTTCAACAAACAGTGAGTATATTAAATATAAGTTGCCGCGCCGTTCGCGCTTATTATTGTCCTCGGGTGGCGATAAGCCCGTTATTGATGAAGGCGGCGGCGATCATTCCGTGTTTGCCCAAGAACTAATTGATGTTTTACGCAACAATAAAGGCGTGCTTTCTGCGCCGGATTTATACGCCAGCATACGCGGCCCAGTAAAAGTACGCGCGGCGGCGAATCAGTTTGTTCAAGAGCCGGTTTATAAAAGTATAAAAGGTGCTGGACACGAAGTCGGTGATTTTTTCTTTGTACCCAGTAGCCTCGTGCAATAAGCCCGTGGCGCTTGTCGACATGCCTGAGGCTGTTGCTACTATAAAAATGGGTGAGCGCTTATTCGATAGGGAGGTTGGCTAGTGAAAAATTTAACGCTAAACATGAGCTTTTTGCTGGGGCTGTTCGCGGCTACAACACTGGTCTTGCCAGCGAGTGCAGCCGAAAATTGCCAAAGCCGCAAGCAAACTGATTCAAATTCAGAGAACCCGCCGCCACCCACGGGGGGCGTTGGCACGGGTGGTGAGTATGTGAGCTTTGAATCACCTACAGCGTTAAGGGTCGTCGAAAGCGAGAACCCAGAGCCGACTCAGACAGAATTAAATGATAGCTGTGGCGCCACGGTGACTGAGGGCAGCGCGAGTCAAGCGAAAGAATTAGCAATGACCGTTCTCAGTAAAATTAATAATTTGCGATCTAGGTCAGGCAATACTAATCAGACAGCTGGTTTGAATTTTTCACCTCTTGGTGGCGCAGCTGGTGCTGATAATGCACTACTTGATGACAGTCGCCTGTCTCTGTTCAGTTTTACTGAATACACCAAGCGGGATCGCGAGGCAACGGCCAGCAGTGGTGGTTATGATCAAGAGAGCAATGCGATAACCATAGGCTTCGATTACCGCGTTGATGAGGCAAGCTTTGCAGGCATGTCGATCAGTGTCAGTGATGGTGACAGTGACCTAGACAGCGGTTTGGGTGGTAGTGACGTGTCGTCGCTAATGCTGGGAAGCCATGGCGCTAAATATTGGGACAGGCATTATATGTCGGCGTTTCTCGCCTATGGGGCAATCGATATTGATGTGGATCGCAGCACCACTAACGATGCATTTTCAGCGTCAACAGAAGGTGATTATTGGTATGCTGATTTTACCTTAGGCGCTGATTATGACTACGGCCCGCTGCGATTAAACCCGAGTGTGCGGGCCTTATATATGCGAGGCGAGGTGGACAGCTATACTGAGCGGTCCGCCTCCGGTAGTGGGTCGGTGCGCAGTGTCAATGCCCAAGATATTGACTCTACTGTTTTGAGTTTGGCCGTGCAGGCAGACTATTCCTTATTGCAATCCTGGGGCGTGCTGTCGCCATCGGTACGGGCTGAATTTAATTTTGATCAGGGTGATGCCTATAAGACCAATGGTCAAATCGTGAATGACGCGGATAAGAGTGTCCTTGCAAGTATTTCTGATCAGTCGGACAAGCCGGATTCAAGCACCTTAGCACTGTCTTTCGGCGTGGCTGCGCAATTTAAGCGCGGCTTGGCGGCCTATGCGGCTTATGAGCGTTTGTTAATGCATGACTATATGAATAAATATACCGCGACCATAGGCTTACGCTTTGAATTGCCTTAATGGGCTGAGCAATTAGTGCTTTATCAGTAAATGCGCCTCGGCGCGGCTCTGTATTCATTGTTGCTTGGATATTAATGCTCGCGGCCTGTGCCACACCGGCTCAACGTATTGATGTTACCGCAGCGCGTTTTGGTATGACCAAGCGGCTTATTGAGGGGCTGAACTTCCGTCATGTTACTTACGCCAGGCCTAGGTCAACCACAAAAACACTGCATATTTATCTCGACGGTGATGGTAGTCCTTGGCGACACGGTCGATATATTGCCAGTGACCCGACGCCCAAGAACCCTCTGGTCTTAGGCTTGGCCAGTCTTGATACAGAGGCCGATGTCGTCTATCTGGGGCGACCCTGCTATTTGGGTTTGCATGATGAGCCAATGTGCAACAAAAAACTGTGGACATCGGCACGTTACAGCGAGGCGGTGGTACGGAGTATGGCAGCCGCCGCGCAGGCGTTGATACAAGAGCGGGGGGCAGACAGCGTCAGCCTGATTGGTTTCAGTGGCGGCGGTAGCTTAGCAATGTTAATGCTCGCCTATATGGTGTCTGTAGACGAAGTGGTTACTGTGGCTGCGAATTTAGATACAGACGGCTGGGCGAAACATCATGGGTATTTGCCCTTGAATGAGTCGCTGAATCCCATGCTGTTGCGTTATCCCGCACATGTCCGGTATCGGCATTTTTCTGGTGAACATGACGATAATGTTCCGACCCAACTGACGCGGGCATTTATTGCTCGGCACGGTGGCGAATTAGTCCTGGTCCCGAACTTTAGCCATCATTGCTGCTGGCGCGAGCAGTGGCCAGACTTAATCAAATAGTAGTGGGCTGTTTAAACCGTTCCAATAGCAATTGGCGTGTTGGTGCTGAGGATTGAAGATGAGTGAACAGGACAAAACCCGTATCAGTACCCTCGTTCCCTCCGCGCGCGATGACGATGCAACACGACTATCTGTTGATGCAGACGGTACTGAGTTGTTATCGCCGCGCGGTCAGGGGGGCGCGGACATCGAGGCGAACAACGATAAGACAGCGCTAGTAAACGATGACGCGACCCTGCTAAGTGATGCCGCTGAGCTGGCTAGTGTGCCGGAAGAGAATACCGCTTTTTTTATTGATGACGGGGGCTCCGATGGCGCGCGCCAGCCCCTGGGCTTTGATGTTGGCAGTGTGCTCAAAGATCGATTTCGCCTGGAAAAAAAGCTTGGAGAGGGCGGTATGGGGGCCGTGTTTCTCGCTGTCGATGAACGCAAATTAGAGGCCAAACACAAGGACCCCTATGTGGCGATCAAACTGATCGCCGGTGACTTTTCGCAAGACCCGCTGGCCTATATTGCGCTGCAGCGCGAAACCGATAAGTCACAAAAGCTCGCTCACCCCAATATTATTACGGTTTACGATTTTGATCGTGACGGTGATGTGTTCTTTATGACGATGGAGGCCTTAAAGGGCCGCACGCTTGATGAAATCATTAATGATAGAGCGCATTGTCAGCTTTATGCACGGAGCTATATTGAGGCTCTCGCGCAAGGGATCGCCTATGCCCACAAACGCAATATTGTGCATTCGGATCTTAAGCCCGCGAATATTTTTGTCACCGACGAAGGTGTTATAAAGGTATTGGATTTTGGTATCGCGCGCGCCTTATATGGGGGCGGAGATGATATAGGTGAAGTTGTCGGTCTGACCCCAGGCTACGCAAGCTGTGAAATGTTTGCCGCGGCGCCACCGCACACCTCAGACGATGTCTATGCGATAGGGATCATTGCCTATCAGTTGCATACCGGCGAACACCCGTTTGCCAAGAAAAAGGCCATCCTTGCGCGTGATCAGGGCTTAAAACCAAAGCGAATCAAAGGCATTCCACTTTATCAGTGGCAGGCCATAAACAATGCCTTGGCTTTTGATCGCGACGCACGCTGTGCCGATGCGGGGCAATTTTACCGGCAGTTTAGCGGCGCCGGACGGCGAGTAAAGCAGCTTAGCGTTGCGCTGTTAGTCGTCGTGCTATCGGCAATTGCTTTCTTTGCCGTGTATGAGCCGGAAACCGGGCCTGACATTCCGTTTAGCGAGTTACCGGTCGCGGTGCAGCAACAGTTGACATCACATTTAGCTGAAGCCGATTTAGCATTGAAGTTTGGCGATATTAACGGTGCGCTGCACTACCTAGATCGGGCCTATATGCTGCATCCGCACAACCGCGAAGTAATGAAAAAGCTAGACCGTTTAGTTGTGGCGATGAGCGAAGCGATTATCGCTGCGTCAGCAGAGCCAAAGCAGCGAGTTCAGCAAATAGATGAGCTTTTGAAGTACGAGTCTTTGGCTCAGAACCCGGAGTTGCTAGGCCTGAAAAAGTCCCTACTTAGGCCTCAATCTCAGTAAAGGCACCGGCAAATAAGGCTGAGCTTAAATAACGTTCCGCCGAATCCGGAAGGATTGCCACAATCGTTTTACCGGCGTTTTCAGCTCGACTGGCGACGCGCTCAGCTACCGCCATCGCCGCGCCGCTAGAAATACCGGCTAAAATACCTTCCTCTTTCATTAAACGATGCGCCCATTGCATGGCGTCGTCGTCGTCGATGGCTTCCACGGTATCGACCATGCTCAAATCAAGATTGTCGGGCAGAAAGCCCGCGCCGATACCTTGAATTTTGTGGGGTGCATGCTGGACTTCGCTGCCATTGAGGGTGCTGCGAATGAGGTTAGTGGAGCTGGGTTCTACGGCAATGGTGGTGATTGCCTTACCGCACTGGTTTTTAATATACCGCGATATACCCGATAGCGTACCACCGGTGCCTACCCCTGCGATCAGGATATCAATTTCACCCTTGGTGTCCTCCCATATCTCGGGGCCGGTGGTACGTTCGTGAATAGCAGGGTTCGCGGGATTGCTAAATTGCTGAGGCATAAAATAGCGTTCAGGGTCGCTGGCCACGATGGCTTCAGCGGCCGCAATGGCGGCTTTCATGCCCTTGCTGCCGTCGCTTAGAACCAGTTTGGCGCCGAGGGCGAGTAAGACCTTGCGTCGCTCCATGCTCATGGTACTGGGCATGGTGAGGGTGATAGGGTAGCCCCGCGCGGCGGCGACAAAAGCCAAGGCAATACCCGTATTCCCGCTGGTGGGCTCAACAATCTCCATACCTGCTTTGAGACTGCCATCTTGCTCTGCTTGCCAGATCATATTGGCGCCGATACGACACTTAACGCTATTGGCAGGGTTGCGGCTTTCCATTTTCACCAGAATATTGTGCTGGCTGATACGTTTCACTTTAATGAGGGGGGTGTTGCCAATGGTGAGGCTGAGGTCATCAAAAGGGGCGGTCATGGTCGTCTCCAATAGCCTGAAATGTCATTTATTAGGTGCTTCTGGCTTTATTTCGCCAAACGGGCACCGAAAGTGGATTGTATAGCTGGCCTGATTTGTAATTGCCTTATAATGCCAGCTTGGGTAGTCTTCTGCGCAGTCATTTTAATCATCGCCTGAGCAGTTTAGAACAGTGCGACAAGCTTTAGGGAATACGAATGAAATTTACCGGTACGGATTCATATGTTTCAACTGACGACCTGAGTATGGCCGTCAACGCGGCGGTGACATTGCAGCGCCCACTGTTAATCAAGGGTGAGCCGGGTACCGGTAAAACCTTATTGGCTGAGCAAGTCGCTGAATCAATGGGCAAAACCCTAATTCAATGGCACATTAAATCGACGACCAAGGCCCAGCAAGGCTTGTATGAGTACGATGCGGTTTCGCGTTTGCGCGATTCCCAGCTGGGTAATGAGAAAGTAAAAGATATCAGCAACTATATCCGTCGCGGCAAGCTTTGGGAGGCTTTTGCAGCCGATGAGCAAGTGGTGTTATTAATTGATGAAATTGATAAGGCTGATATTGAATTTCCCAATGATCTGCTTGTTGAGCTTGATCGTATGGAGTTCTTTGTTTACGAGACGGGCGAAACCGTTAAAGCCAAGCACCGACCAATTATTATCATTACCAGCAATAATGAAAAGGAATTGCCAGATGCCTTTTTGCGCCGTTGCTTTTTCCATTTTATAACCTTCCCAAGCCGGGAAACCATGCAGAAGATTGTTGCGGTGCATTATCCAAATATCGCTAAAGAGCTGGTGGCCGAGGCGATGGAAGTTTTCTTTGAAATTCGTAAAATTCCTGGTTTAAAGAAAAAGCCCTCAACCTCAGAATTAATAGACTGGCTGAAGTTGTTACTGGCAGATGAGATTCCAGGGGAAATTCTTAAGAACCGTGATGCCAGCAAGGCGATACCGCCGCTGTACGGCGCGCTGTTGAAAAATGAACAGGATGTCCATTTGCTCGAGCGTTTGGCCTTTATGCATCGCCGCGATGGCCGTAATTAAATTATGCTAGTTCAATTTTTTCTCAGTTTACGCAATGCCGGTGTGCCGGTAACCATTCGCGAACTGCTCGATTTATTGGCAGGGCTGCAAGCACGCCTAGCGTTTGTCGATGTCGACGAGTTTTACCAGTTGGCACGACTCTGCATGGTCAAGGATGAGAGGTATTACGACCGTTTCGATAAGGCCTTTGGTCGCTACTTCAGCGATCTCAGCAGTCTCGACGATATTATTGAGGCGATGATTCCTGACGATTGGCTACGTAAGGAGTTTCTTAAGCAACTTAGCGAAGAAGAAAAAGCCAAAATTGAGTCTTTGGGCGGCCTAGATAAGCTGATAGAAGAGTTTAAAAAACGTCTTGAAGAGCAAAAAGGTCGGCACGCTGGCGGTAATAAATGGATCGGCACCGGCGGCACGTCGCCCTATGGCCATAGTGGTTACAACCCGGAAGGCATTCGCATTGGCGGCGAAAGCCAGAATAAAAAAGCAATTAAAGTGTGGGAGCGGCGGGATTTCAAAAATCTCGACGACAGCGTTGAACTCGGGACACGTAATATTAAAGTTGCACTGCGCCGTCTGCGTAAATTTGCGCGCACCGGTGCTGCCGACGAATTAGATATCAATGACACTATTTCGTCCACGGCCAAGAATGGCGGCATGCTCGATTTAAAAATGGTGCCAGAGCGCCACAATGCGGTGAAAGTATTGTTGTTTTTTGATGTGGGCGGTTCGATGGACCCGCATATTAAAGTCTGTGAGGAGCTGTTCTCGGCTGCGCGCAGTGAATTTAAGCACATGGAGTATTATTACTTCCATAACTACATCTATGAGTCGGTCTGGGATAATAATATGCGCCGTCACGCCGAGCGCATTCAAATGCTGGATATCCTGCATAAATACAGTTCGGATTATAAAGTGATTTTTGTGGGTGACGCGTCGATGTCACCCTATGAAATTGTCCAGCCCGGCGGCAGTGTTGAGCATTGGAATGAGGAGGCAGGGGAGGCGTGGATGCGACGTTTGCGCGAGACCTACGATAAAGTAGCGTGGTTAAACCCAGTGCCGCCCTCTGACTGGAGCTGGACTCAGTCTATCAAAATGGTTGAGCAGCAGCTTGAGGGGCATATGTACCCGATGACTTTGGGCGGGCTTGAGCAGGCCATGACCTATTTAGCTAAATAAATCTAAGCGCAAACGCTAGCCACTATCGTTTGCGCTTTTCTCTTATCTCGCTTGATCAAACCCCGCTAAAGGCAATTAATGCCGCTGTCACCGCGACATTCAGCGACTCGACGCCGTTGTGCATAGGGATTTTTAAGCGGGTATTGCAGCGCTTTTCTAAGTTGCGACTCACGCCCTCCGTTTCATTGCCAAGAATATAAACCATGCTGCCCTGTGCTTTGTAATCAAAAAGCGAGTGTTCCGCGTGGGACGATAAGCAGCACAGGGTGGCGCCGTCGTCTTTCATACGCAGTAATTCGGCATCTAAGTCCTCGCAGTGGTATATCGGTGCCTTAAACAATGTGCCAGCACTGGCTTTTATGACTAAGGCGGTAAGGGGTGCCCCGCCGCGGCGGGGCAAAATTAGGCCGTCGATACCGCTGGCTGCCACCGAGCGAATAATCATGCCGAGATTTTGGGGGTTAGTAATCCGGTCTAAGGCAATATAGCGGCGCGGCGCGGCCTGTAAATGATCGGCGCTAATGGCGTTGCAGGGCTGGTAGGCGCTGAGCTGCAAATCGGCGGCAACTCCTTGATCTTGTTTGCCGTTTTTGGAGATGCGCGACAGCGCTTTACGCTCGTGCATTTCAATCGCAATGCCGCGTTGTTCGGCAAGTTGGCGTAACTCGCGAATAATGCCGTCTTCTTTGTTGCTGTGGGCGAGATGAAGCTTGTAAACCTGCATGCCCGGATCTTGCAGGGCTTCCTGTACCGGCTTGCGACCATAGATTGTTAGTAGCTGGTCGAAAAAGGTCTTACGTTGCTGATAGTTCTCGCTGCTCATAGAGTTCGCTTATAGTGCTGTGGCGGCTAGGCTAAAGAGGCCTTTTACCGGTATTAAGGGGGCTTAGGCGGCACGCTAGGCGTGAGAGAGAATATTAATTGAAAATGCCAAGGCTTACCTTGTTTTACGCTATTTAAATTGAGGGGATGATTGTCTTCTCTGGGTGGGTGCTGTTTTATGGTGCTTGCGCACTAAGTTTGGGCATAGATATTGCTTGTTGTTTGTGCGTTGCTGAAGCTTCAGCCCATAAATCTTATGTCGTATTGATTTAAGTTGCTGTATTCGGAATGGAGTCTAGGGATTAAAGTTTTTTATAAACAGTGGCTTAAGTTATTTTTTATTGGATTTTGCGATGGTGCCTGACTATCTCAGGCAGGTCATTTTCGCCCCAATATCGAGCGATTAAATAATTAACGACCTAAAATGGTGCGTTTAATTTAGCACTAGGAGATATTGTTGATGAAAAACAAGGGAAATTGGCGCCCTCTGCGTATTGCAGGTTTGCTCGCTACTATTTTTGCACCACAGTGGGGATTCGCTCAGAGTCTGGATACCGGTAATACCGCGTGGATGTTAACCTCAACAGCCCTTGTTCTGTTTATGACATTACCCGGTTTAGCCTTGTTCTACGGCGGTTTAGTGCGGAGCAAAAACGTACTAAGTGTATTGATGCAGTGTTTCAGTATTACCTGCCTGGCCTCGCTGTTGTGGGTGGTTGCTGGGTATAGCCTGGCTTTCAGCGAGGGCAGCGCCTTTGTTGGAGGCTTGAGTAAAGCCTTTTTGGCGGGTGTAGGCGAAGACAGTGTCAGTGGTGATATTCCGGAAACTGTTTTTATTATGTTCCAGATGACCTTTGCCATTATCACCCCGGCATTGATTATTGGTGGCTTTGCAGAACGAATTAAATTCTCAGCGGTAATGTTATTTTCTGCGCTTTGGTTGTTGTTGGTCTATGCGCCCGTAACCCATTGGGTGTGGGGCGGTGGTTGGTTGGCGGAAATGGGTTTGCTCGACTTCGCCGGTGGTACCGTGGTGCATATAACCGCTGGTGTTGCCGCGTTGGTGGCCGCGCTCGTACTCGGTAAGCGTCAGGGTTTCGGTCAAATGGCCTTGCCGCCACACAATTTGACCATGACGTTTATTGGCGCGGGTATGCTGTGGGTGGGCTGGTTTGGCTTTAACGCTGGCAGCGCTCTGGGTGCTAATGGCGATGCCGGTATGGCAATGCTCGTGACGCACCTCTCTGCGGCAACGGGCTGCTTAACTTGGTCGGCAATTGAGTGGAAACGCTATGGTAAGCCAAGTGCTTTAGGGGCGGTAACCGGTATGGTGGCAGGCTTGGGTACGATTACGCCAGCTTCTGGTTATGTGGGCCCAGCGGGCGCTATGGTGATTGGCTTAAGTGCGGGTATTGTGTGTTTTTACATTACTTTAGCAATGAAGCAGGTATGGAAAATTGACGACTCCCTTGATGTATTTCCCGTACACGGTGTTGGCGGCATTTTAGGGACATTCTTGGCGGGTATTTTTGCCAGCAGTGAGCTGGGCGTATTCAGTGGTCAGGGGCTCGCCGAAGGTATGACGATAGCGTCGCAGCTCAAAGTACAATTGATTGGTATTGGTGCAACCTTCGCCTATACCGCTATTATTAGTTACGGCTTATTCGTGCTAATCGATAAATTGATTGGCTTGCGTGTTAGCGCAGACGAAGAGGGGCAGGGTTTGGATATTACTTGTCACAACGAAGTGGGTTACGATTTATAATAAGATCTTGTCGATTTTTGTTAAAAACAGCCCGGCAATGCCGGGCTGTTTTGCTTTGGCTTATATCAATTGAGGAGTATTAGCATGGACGCGCAGGCGTCGGTGACGCCTTTTGTACTGTATGGCACCTCTGCGTGCCATCTGTGTGAATTGGCTGAAGCCGTTTTAAGTGCGCTTTTGGCGCAGGGTTACGATTGGCAGATTGAAGTTGTTGATATCGCTGACGATGATAAATTGCTTGAGCGCTATGCGCTGTCTATTCCGGTGTTGACGCGCGCAGGCAGTGGCGCTG
>NZ_JBFHDY010000063.1:0-21380 GCF_041584495.1 Zhongshania sp. | reverse complement strand
TACCTGCCCCAGGAGGGCCCAATAATATAACGCGCATAGCGGGAAACTCCCCAATAATTACAATTTATAGCCTGCGCCGTAGGGGCCGCCGCAGCAAAAGCGCACAACGATACACAGCAATCGCCCAGCACACAAGACTTACGGCACCTCTACGACTAAAGGACGAGGCCAGAAAGCGTGGAAAATACTTATTTTACACCAAGCAAGCCGTGAGGAAGGACAAATACCGGTAGTTAGGCCTAAATTCTCTCAAAAATACCGGCCACACTAGGCAATCCACCCACAACCAACAAGATAATTTGAGCTGTGACTGTGTAAAACGACAACTATACAAAAAAGAGATTCATCACAATAAGGGATAGTATTTACAACGATAATGCTAGTAAAAATACCCCTCTCGTAGGTATTATTTATTTATGGGTGGCTATTTTTTGCTGCCCCTGGATGACAGGTACCGCATTATGAAAGTACGAGAATTGTTATCTCTTTGGGAAGAAACTGCCAGCGGCACACTAACCGCTGACTGCTATGAGGTTCGCCTACCCATAAAAGACGCCGCACGGTTAAATGCTTTGGCTGAGCTTTTCCCGCGTCGAAATATAGAGGAGTTAATCACCGATTTGTTAAGTGCAGCCCTTGATGAGATGGAAAGCGTTATGCCCTACCGCCAAGGCACTAAGGTAGTTGCCACTGACGAGCAAGGCGACCCCTTGTACGAAGACGTTGGCCCTACCCCCCGTTACCTCTCGTTAACTGAAAAACACCTTAACCGCTACAAGCATCAAGAGAGCCATTGAGCTCAACGCAGGTCTTTTCTCTAAAGACCTGCCGCTTTTGCCTCATTCCAAAACAACTCCATTTGCGAATTATGCTGACCCTTAGCCGCGATCAGCCCCGTTTCTTCACAGCGCTGTTCAACAAAACGAAACCGCCGCTCGAATTTAGCGCAGGCACCGCGAGTCACCGCTTCAGCGTCCAAATTAAGGTGCCGTGCCACATTCACAGCAGAAAACAGTACGTCCCCCATCTCATCGGCAATTTGCTTAAGATCAGTCGTGCCAATGGCCTCTTCAAGCTCGTCTATTTCCGCTCGAAATGCACTGATGACTTGCTGCAGCTCTTGCCAGTCAAACCCCTGCTGTGCGGCTCTTTTTTGTAGCTTAGCTGCTCGGGTTAGCCCCGGCAATGCCTGGGGCACATCGTCCATAGCGCTGTGCTGAGACTTTTGTTCGCGCTCTTGTTGTTTTATTTCTTCCCAGCGCGCCTTAATGGCCTCGTCGCCCGGTGCATCAATCTTACGCTCGGAATCCAACTCTCCGCTCGGAAACACATGGGGGTGGCGTCGCAACAATTTAGCAACAATGCCGTCTACCACTTCAGCAAAACTAAACTGGGCAGATTCCGCTGCAAGCTGGCTGTAAAAGACAATCTGAAATAAGACATCACCCAGCTCTTGGCGAATTTGATCGCTATCATTTTGTTCAATAGCATCAACTAGCTCATACACTTCTTCAAGCGTGTGAGGCACCACACTCGTAAATGTTTGCTTTAAATCCCAAGGACAGCCGGTATCGGGATTCCGCAGTCTCGCCATTAGATACTGTAAATCGCTAATACTATAAGCCAAAATTAATTCTCTCTAATTCGGCGCACAGCCACAACGTTAGGCAAACCGTTAAGTCGATTGAATAAATCGGATAAGGTCGCAAGATCGCGAATTTCCAAGCGAATATTCATCGTGGCCATGTGGTTGGCCTTATCGGTAACCGTGCTCATGGACAGAACATTGACCTTCTCGGTGGCTAATTGCGAAGTAATATCCCGCAGCAAACCCTGCCGATCATAGGCTTCTAGTTCAATGTCCACAGGGTAGGTTTCAATCTGAGTGTCTGCCCAGTCCACCGCGATAATACGTTGCGGCTCGACACTCTGTAACTGCAATAGCTTTTTGCAATCTTGTAAATGCACACTCACCCCTCGGCCAGCGGTAATATAACCCGCTATCGCTTCACCGGGCAGAGGCTTGCAACACTGAGCAAAATTAGTCAGTAAGTTGCCCACCCCACTAATACGTATCTGACTACCGTCGCTACTTTTGGTACTAGGCGCCCGCAATCTGAGGGCCGACTGCTGGTTATCCTCATCCCTACCCGCCAAATTATGGGCGGCTTTAATTAACTGGAAAGTGCTAATCTCACCAGCACCTACCGACGCATACATATCTTCGACACTTGCGCAGTGCATTAGGTCAGCGAGGTATTTGTAATCTATGCTGTTCAAGGCCAAGCGCTTGAATTCTTTTTCCAACAACGCGCGACCGGCAAGAATATTGTCTTCTTTTGCCTGTAATCGAAACCAATGCTGAACCTTAGTTCGCGCGCGCGATGTTTTGAGGTAGCCCAAGTTACTCTGCAGCCAATCTCGACGGGGCTCGCTGTCTTTACCCGTTAAAATTTCGACTCGTTCACCCGTCTTTAAGGTATAGGTGAGCGGCACAATCCGCCCATTTACCTTGGCGCCGCGGCAACAATTCCCTACCTCAGTGTGAATATGGTAGGCAAAATCCAATGGAGTCGCGCCGTTTTGCAAGTTGACCACATGGCCGTCTGGCGTAAAAACGTAAACACGATCTTGAGTATGGGTAAACTGCTCTGCGACATCGCTGCTACTGCCACTCTCCTCATGCCAATCAAGGACCTGACGTAGCCACGCGATTTTTTCGTCGTAGCTATTATTGCTTTTTGCACTTTTATCGGCGCCCTTATACATCCAGTGCGAACACACACCAAACTCTGCTTCCTCGTGCATGGCCCGAGTACGAATTTGTATTTCCAGCACTTTACCATCGGGCCCAATAACGGCCGTGTGCAGGGAGCGATAACCATTTTCCTTGGGATTGGCAATATAGTCGTCAAACTCGTTGGGAATATTACGCCAAAGGCCATGCACTAAACCTAATGCGGCATAGCACGACTTTGTATCCGGGACTAACAAGCGAACAGCGCGTATATCGTATACTTGGGAAAAACCGATACCCTTGCGCTGCATTTTTCGCCAAATACTGTAAATATGTTTCGCTCGCCCAGCAATATCGGCCTGGATATTGTCGGCAGCTAATGCCTCTTCCAACATAGTTATGGCATGTTCAATATAATGCTGACGGTCTAAGCGTTTCTCATCCAGAAGTTTGGCAATTTTTTTATAGGCCAAAGGCTGCAGATAGCGAAACGAAAGGTCTTCCAGCTCCCATTTAATGTGCCCAATTCCCAGACGATGCGCTAGCGGCGCATAGATATCCGCCACTTCCCTGGCAACTCGGTAGCGTTTTTCTGGTTTGTTTTTTACCGCTCTTATTGCCGAGGTGCGTTCGGCAAGCTTGATAAGCGCTACGCGGACATCGTCGACCAGTGCTACCAGCATTTTACGGATGGTTTCACTTTGCGCCTCGGACTGACCGAGCACCGGGGCGTCTAATTCAGCGTTGACCCGCGAAATCGCTGCCATGCCCAAGACACCATCTACCAACTTTGCGACAGGGCGACCAAAATCTCGCTCCAATGCCAACATACTTAGGCGGCTTTCACGCACAGCCCTAAATAGGGTCGCCGCAATCAAACTATCTTGATCTAGGTGTAAATCAGCGAGAATTTCCACCATTTCTAGCGCTGTAAAAAAACTACTTAGCCCTTCGGCCTTTGGCGCCTGCTCAGGCGTCGGCAATGCCGCACACGCCTCTGCAACCGCAAGCGCCCGCTGTAATTCCGCGCTATCAACAACCTGGCTGTCCATCGGCAGCCGAGCAATCCAGCTCACAACATCCACTCGGCCATCATCGAGGAGTGGAAAATCTTCCCTTACTTTAACCATGGATTCCCACCATACGCAGTTCGAACACTACAGTGTACCTAGTTGGCCAAGGCGGCATCGAACACACCCGTTGACAAGTAACGATCACCTCGGTCACATACAATTGCAACGATAATCGCATTTTCAAGATTTTCACTGATTCTCAAGGCCCCAGCCACTGCGCCGCCCGAGGACACACCACAAAAAATCCCCTCTTGCGCCGCGAGCGCGCGCATTGTGTTTTCCGCCGTCACTTGGTCCATATCAATAACCCGATCAACTCGCGCAGAGTCATAGATACTAGGCAAATACGCCTCAGGCCAACGCCGAATACCCGGAATACTTGAGCTGCCATCCGGCTGTAGACCTATGACTTCAATACTGGGGTTTTTCTCCTTTAAATAGCGAGATACGCCCATTATGGTGCCCGTGGTGCCCATGGAGCTGACAAAGTGGGTTATGCGGCCGTCTGTCTGCTGCCAGATTTCCGGGCCGGTACTATCGTAATGCGCTTGGGGGTTATCAAGATTAGCGAACTGATCCAAGACCTTGCCCTTACCTGCCGCTTGCATCTCCAGCGCCAAATCCCTAGCCCCCTCCATCCCCGAGGTTTGGGATACCTCAACTAGCTTGGCGCCATAGGCCGCCATTGCCAGTTTACGCTCTACGCTCATATGGCTGGGCATGATAAGAATCATATTATAACCCTTTATTGCCGCAGCCATGGCCAGCGCGATGCCCGTATTGCCGCTAGTGGCCTCGATCAGGGTATCACCGGGTACAATATCTCCGCGCTGTTCAGCATGTTCAATCATGCTCATCGCGGGACGATCTTTAACTGAACCGGCCGGGTTATTGCCTTCGAGCTTGACCAAAATCGTATTGCTCGTATTGCCCGGCAAACGCTGCAACCGCACTAAGGGCGTGTTACCTATATACTGATCAATCGTTGGAAACGCTTTCATATGGGGATTCAAACCTCTAAACACCGCTGACCTCTGCGTTAGCAAGCCAGCTAAAGTACACATTGCCAATTACGTCATTGCAGCGTTGCTTTCTCTGCACAATAATAGCAGCGGTCGTATTTTTCGGTCATGATAATACCACTCCAACCCCAGAAGGCTCCACCAAGCAATGCCTAGGCGCTTCGGAATCCGAAAACTAATCTTGATTATGGGCTTACTGCCCGTACTGACACTATCTCTCGGTCTCAGTACCTATCTTATGTACAGCCAAATTCAAGAATTACGCAATATGATGACCGCGCGTGCAAAGACCTCGATTGAGCACCTCGCGATGATTGCCGAACATATGCTGGCATCTGATCATGGCGAGTCCTTACAACAAATTGCCACGGCCGCGCTTGAGGAACAAGCCGTTAGAGCGGTGGGGATTTACAACGCTAAATTACAGCGTATCGCCCAAGCTGGCCCTAGATCAAACTTGCCTGACGAACAAATAGTGCAAAGCAGCCCCACAGCACAATTGTACTTTGAAAAAGGCGGCCTTTTTATTCTGCAACCCATATTTAGCCTCGCAGAACATGACGCGGCCCCCTTAGGCTGGGTGGGGATGCAATTTAACTGGCAGCAACTTGAAATTCAGCAATACCAAACCCTACTCATCGGCACAGTATTTTTAATCTGTTCCTTCATTATCTGTATCCTGCTATGTAGCTACATCAATCAGCTGTTAACCAGAGACTTAAACACCCTGCGTCAGACTGTGAGACGCATGGCCACCGGCCCCAAAAATTTCCACGCGCACATTCCGGGCAATGATGAATTCAGTGAAATTGCCGAAGAGCTAAACCTGCTCAATAATGCCCAGCAAAACGAGCTACAGGAACTGCAGCGAAATATTGAACAAAGCAACACCGATTTACGAGAGACCCTAGAAACCGTTGAAGTTCAAAATATCGAACTGGATCTAGCAAGACGTGAAGCGATCAATGCTAGCCGGATTAAATCGGAGTTTTTAGCCAATACCAGCCACGAAATTCGCACGCCACTCAATGGCATCATTGGGTTTAGCAATATTTTGCTGAAATCAGAGCTGGAAATTCGTCAGCGTGAAGCCATTGAAACCATCAATAGTTCGGCCAATAGTCTGTTAACCATTATTAATGACATTTTGGACTTTTCAAAGCTCGAAGCGGGCAAATTAGTGCTCGATAGCGCGCCAGTCAATCTCCGCGAACTTATTGAAGACACCTTACAAATTCTCGCCCCTGGCGCCACAGATAAATCGCTAGAATTGATTCTAACGATCCAGCGTGGATGCCCCAAAACCGTATTAGCTGACGCCCTACGTTTAAAGCAAATCCTGACTAACCTAATTAATAATGCCATTAAATTTACACAAGCTGGCCATATTCTAATAAACGTTCTGAGCAGTGACCACAACGAACAACATGCCGCAGTTACTATCCAAGTCAGCGATACCGGAATTGGCCTATCCAAAGAACAGCAAAAGAAAATATTTAAAGATTTCGCTCAAGCAGACGCTTCGATAACCCGTCAATACGGTGGCACTGGATTAGGACTGGTCATTGTCAAAGGCTTAATTGAGCAAATGGGCGGTGAAATCGGCATCGAAAGCGAGCTGGGGCAAGGTACTACATTCTGGTTTACAATCAACTTTCCGATTGCCCACAATGCCATTAAATTACGTGATTTCACCACACTTAAGAATAAATCTGTTGAGTTATATGATCCGAGTCCATTGCATGCAAATTCGCTCAAAATGCTTTTCAATAGCTGGGGGCTGGTCGTTCGTCACTACAATAATATTGATCATGTGCAGGCCAACGCCGATTACCTCGTAATCTGTGTTGACAACCATGATGAACGCGCAGGGAATTTTATAACGCGCCTAAATAGCTCGGCCATTATTCTAAGCCCCTATACCCACGACCCTAACGAGAGTGACCAGCATTACTACTTGAGCAAACCCATCTCGCATATTAAATTATTTGACGCACTCAACCGGGGAATAAAGGCCACCGCGCGCAGCAAAGCGCCCTCCTATTCTAATATCAATATTTTAGCGGTGGATGACAACCCCTCAAACCTACATATTTTAGATCGATTCTTAAGCGATTTAGGCGTCACTACGACCAACGCCAAAGATGGCGGCGAGGCTGTAGAGCAGTGCGCAAAGCAGCGCTTTGACCTTATTTTTATGGACATTCAAATGCCCAAAATGGACGGCATAGAAGCTAGCCGCCGCATTCGCGCCAATGGTCAAAACCAAGAAACTCCCATCATTGCACTCTCAGCCTATTTGTCGCCGGAAAACCCATTGCAATTGCGAGAAGCAGGTATTAATGATTACCTCAGCAAGCCGGTTACCGAGTATCAACTCGATGAGTTTCTTCATAACTATTTAGTGGGACCAAGCCAAATTGAAGTACCGCGCCCGGTAGATATCTCAGAATGCTTAAAATTGAGTAAGGGGCGGCCAGCTCTCGCGGCAGAAATGCTTGGGATGCTTTTAGAATGTTTACTTAATAGTAAAAATGAGCTCATAGTCGCCCAGCAGCACCATGATCTTAGCAGTCTGACAGTAGTAAACCATAGCCTCAAAGGTGCCTGCTGTTACACTGGTACACCCATTTTACACCGCCGTGTTATCGAACTTGAACAGGCGCTTAAGAATAACGAAGAAATTAATAATGCGGTTGTTAATGTCATCGGCGCCATCGACGAATTATTACAATGGCAAGGCGGACACGAGCTCAATGTCGTATTCGAAAGCTAAAACTCACTTACTCCACTTTTACTGCGGCCATAAATAGTGCGCGACTACGCAGCGGTTTACTGCCAAGTAAACCATGCAGCGCTAATCTACTGAGCCGTTTTGCAGCCAACTGTGCGTCGCCACTAAAATCGCCACTAGCCAGCTGTAACAAGACCTCGCCGGAAAATTGCGACGCCGCCACCTCTTCGTCAGCCAATATTAAGCCTTCGTCAGGATGAAAAAAATAAAATCTATCAGGGTTAAATGCCTTGCCGGAACGATTGCAGTGGGTAAAGTTTAATCCGTAGCCCAGCTTTTCCAATAAGCCAAACTCAAAACGCCGAAGACTTTCTTCGAGTTTCACACCACCAATAAGCCGCGTCAAACATTGAGTATATAACACAAAAATGTCGGCTTGGGGGTCATGTTGATGCAGGAGGCGCTCAAGCAGCTCATTAACATACAAACCACAAAACAAGGCCCTGCCCTGTAAGCTGTAGCTAGCCTGATGCTGTACATCGACAAGGGATTTTAACTCACTTCGCCCCTGCCAACTGACTGACACCAAGTTAAAAGCCTGCAGATTTGCTCGCCAGGACTGCCTCGATCTACCACCACGCAAGCCCTTGGCAACGCAGGTGAAACGGCCGTAGTTAGGGCTAAAGAAATTAACCAGGGCGCTAGTATCGCGGTATGGTCGAATATGCAGAACAAAACACGCTTCGCCATCAACGCGATTCATAGCTTACTTCAAATTAATATCGGTATAGCCTAGGCTACGTAAAGCACGCTCGTCGTCTGACCAGCCAGACTTCACCTTAACCCACAGGCGCAGCATGACTTTATTATCAAAAGCGCGCTCCATGTCTTTACGGGCCTCAGTACCAATTTGACGAAGGCGACTACCACCTTCACCAATTATGATCTTTTTCTGGCCGTCGCGCTCAACCAAAATCAATGCACTGATCTCGAGTAAACGCGGAGATTCGCTAAACTCTTCAATTTCTACGGTCATTGAGTAGGGTATCTCTTCCCCTAGCTGACGCATAATTTTTTCCCGCACCAACTCTGCCGCCAAAAATCGCTCGCTGCGGTTGGTTATTTGATCCTCAGGATACATATGGTCGTTTTCAGGCAAGAAGCGCGCGATCACCTTTTCCAACTCTTCGCGATTATGACCCTGCAATGCAGACACAGGCACGACATCCGCAAATTTGTATTTACGCTGTAATTCGCTGATTAATGGCAGCAGCTGACCTTTTTCATCCAGTCGATCTACCTTATTAATAACCAGAACGACGGGACTACGCGCATTTTCGAGAATTCTTAACACCATTTCATCGTCGTCAGTCCAGCGATCGCGATCAACCAAGAATAGAATTAAATCAACATCTTTAATCGCCGCACTCGCGGTTTTATTCATGTAGCGATTTAGGGCCTTCTCTTCTTTTATGTGCATCCCTGGAGTGTCGACATAGATCGCCTGGACCTCACCTTCGGTCTTAATACCCAAAACCTGATGACGTGTAGTCTGGGGTTTGCGCGAGGTAATACTGAGCTTCTGCCCGAGAATATGGTTAAGCAAAGTCGATTTACCGACGTTGGGACGACCGATAATGGCCACAAAGCCGCAGCGCTGTGGTCCCCACTGTGTATCTTCTCCACTCGAACTCATTCTATTTCCTTTAATGCCAACAACACCTTTTCGGCGGCGGCTTGTTCAGCTTTACGACGACTACTTCCAGAGGCGGAAACAGACGATTTTAATAGACTAATTGAGCAAGACACAATAAAGGTCTGCTGATGATCAGCACCAGCAGTTTCAACCAGCTGATAATCTGGCAAAGGTTGTTTACGCCCTTGTAAAAATTCCTGCAACCGCGTCTTTGGGTCTTTATGGCTAACCTCCGGGTTCAGAGATGCTAATCGGGGTGCAAACCACGCTAACACCCTTTCCCGACACACATCAAAGCCAGATTCTAAATAAATTGCACCAATAAGAGCCTCAACCGCATCCGCTAGTGTTGAGGCTCGGCGCTGCCCGCCGCTGTTTTTTTCACCCGCGCCCAGGCGTAAGAAACGACCTAATTCAAATTCCACGGCGACCGTAGCCAAGGTCTTGCCACTGACGAGTAGCGAGCGGATTCGGCTTAAATCGCCCTCATCAACATCCGGAAAACGAAGATACAAGGCTTCGGCAATAATCATATTAAGTAGCGAGTCACCTAAAAATTCGACTCGCTCATTATTCACCGCGCTAAAACTGCGATGGGTCATCGCCATCGTCAATAACTCGCTATCCTTAAAATGATAGCCAATTTTCTGGCAAACTTCGTCTAAACTAGCCAAACTCAAGTCCGAGGCACAAGAAACTGAGCGTCGTCAAAGTGCACCACGGCGTCAACATTGAACATAATGGGTACCCTTTTCTCATATCGAGCATCGATGATAATACCTGTTTTATCGCTGCTAATTTTAATGTCTTTCAAGTCTACTGACTCTACCCGGTTAGTGATGAACCGATTCGACAGCTCTCTTCTAACCGAGGCCGGCGTCGCATCGCTGGTGCGAGATTCTTCCGTTATATCCGTAATAATACGGCTGAGCGTCCAATAATCCAGGTAGATTGGCGCCAAGCGTACGGCCAGAGTGGCAAAAAACAAGACCACGCCCAACACGCACAGCGCGGAGAGCATACTCATACCTTGCTGTTTTGCTTTCATGACTATTTCCTATATTAGCGTATGCGGCCTACGCGACTAAAACTGGGTAAATCATTAAAGGACTGCCAATGCATCCATATAGCAAAGGCCTGACCGACTATGTTTTGCTCCGGCACCTGTCCCCACACTCGACTATCACTGCTATTGTCACGATTATCACCCATCATAAAGTAATGACCAGGCTTAACGGTGGTGACAAAATCACCACGATAAATTCGCTTATCGTGGTGTACTAAATGGTCAACATTATCCAATTGCTCTTTAATAACCTGAGTAATTGGCTGCAGCGGCGGCACTTCGGCCAGCACGGTTTGCTGCACTAGCTCATCATTAATATAGAGCTGTTTGTTTATATAGCGAATTTCATCGCCGGGTAAACCGATTACCCGCTTAATAAAGTATCGCTTATCATTTGGCGGGAAAAACACCATTACATCGCCACGTTTTGGCTCCCCAACCTCAAAAATTTTGGTACCCAATACCGGCAAACGCAAACCGTAGTTGAATTTGTTTACCAGTATGTAATCGCCCACCTCCAAACTCGGCACCATTGATGCAGAAGGAATTTGAAAGGGTTCAATCACAAAAGAGCGCAAAACCAAAACCACTAAAAGTACCGGAAAGAATGACCGTGCGTTTTCAGCAATCGGCAAGGGCCCAGCAAATTCATGTTTAAGTGAATCTTGGTCTTTTTTAATAAAATAGGTGATATAGACCGCGACGTTGCCAGCGCTGACGTAGGCTTGACGAGCCTTTTCAAAGACAAAGCGGTCAAGCCCACCAATGATGCCGGCAATAATCGTTAACACCACTAAAGCCAGGGCAAAGTCCCCGTCCTTAATCAGCACCACGCTGGCAATCCATACAAACCAGCCCAACAAGACCAGCCGGTAGCTCCACTCGATCCAGCCGGGCAAGGCCTGTTGACGCAAAGTAGCCGCATCGCTCGCGGTGCGCTTTTCTGAGCACCACTGCAAGGCCTGCTGTATCTGGCGGCGGCCTTTTACTTCTTGGACTAACCATACGACTATAGAAAGCGCCGCGACCGAGATTAAAATCAAATTTACCATGCGGCTAGTTTCCTTTAACCATCAATATTGAGCACAGCCAAAAACGCTGACTGAGGGATTTCAACATTACCCACCTGCTTCATGCGCTTTTTGCCCGCTTTTTGTTTTTCTAACAGCTTGCGCTTACGCGACACGTCACCACCGTAACATTTTGCGGTCACGTTTTTACGCAAAGCCTTCACCGTTTGCCGAGCAATAACTTGGCCGCCAATCGCCGCCTGGATCGCCACATCGAACATTTGCCGCGGAATCAATTCCTGCATTTTTTCCACCAATGCACGGCCTCGGCTTTGAGCGACATCCCTATGAACAATCATGGCTAGCGCGTCAACGCGATCGCCATTAATCAATATATCCAATTTAACAAGATTAGCAGCCTCGAATCGCTCAAAACTATAATCTAATGAGGCAAAGCCACGGCTTACCGATTTTAAACGGTCAAAAAAGTCGAGTACAACCTCACTCATCGGAATTTCCCAATTAAGTGACACTTGCTGCCCTAAAAACTGCATATCTTTTTGAACGCCGCGTTTAGAGGCACACAAACTAATGACATTACCTAAATGTTCCTGAGGCACAAGAATATTCACTCTCGCAATGGGCTCGCGAGTCTCTTCTAGCTCACCAGGATCAGGCATAGATGAGGGGTTATCGACCATCACGATCTGACCATTTTTCTTTAGCACTTCATAGATAACGGTCGGCGCAGTGGTAATCAGGTCTAAATTGTATTCCCGCTCAAGACGCTCTTGAATGATTTCCATATGCAAAGTGCCAAGGAAACCGCAGCGGAAGCCAAAACCCAATGCGTCGGAGCTCTCTGGCTCATAAAACAAAGACGCGTCGTTTAAAGTTAACTTGCTAAGCGCATCACGAAAATCTTCGTAATCCTCGGTCGACACCGTAAATAGACCAGCGTAAACCTGCGGCTTCACCTTTTGAAAACCCGGTAAAGCAGGCACATTGGGGGTAGAGGCATGGGTAAAGGTGTCCCCTACCGGTGCGCCGAGAATATCTTTAATGCCGGCGATAATAAATCCTACTTCACCGGCTTTCAGAATCCCTGTAGACGTCTGTTTAGGTGTAAATATACCAACTACATCAACAATCTGCGGCTTACCCAGGGTTTTGCTAATGATTTTATCACCGCGTTTGAGGGTGCCATTTTTCACTCTAACAAGAGACACAACACCTTGGTAATTATCAAACCAAGAGTCGATGATGAGTGCTTGCAGGGGGGCTTCAGTATCGCCGACGGGCGGCGGTATCTTAGCCACCAAATGCTCCAGCGCTTCGTGAATACCCATTCCCGATTTTGCCGATACCGGCACGGCCTCTGACGCATCAACCCCAATGATTTCTTCAATTTCATGTTTTACTTTATCGGGGTCGGCCTGAGGCAGATCCATTTTATTAAGAATTGGCAAGACCTCGAGGCCCTGCTCTATCGCGGTATAACAGTTCGCTACCGACTGGGCTTCTACGCCCTGCGCCGCGTCGACGACCAGCAACGCACCTTCACAAGCCGCCAAGGAACGCGAAACTTCATAAGAAAAATCGACATGACCAGGCGTGTCAATGAAATTGAGCTGGTAGGTTTTACCATCGTCAGCAAGGTAATTTAAGGTTACCGACTGGGCTTTTATCGTAATCCCGCGCTCCCGTTCAATATCCATTGAATCGAGGACCTGGGCGGACATTTCACGCTCGGTTAATCCACCACAGGTTTGTATAAAACGATCCGCTAAGGTCGATTTACCATGGTCAATGTGGGCGATAATAGAGAAATTACGAATCAAATCGAGACTAGACACGCTCGCTTTATACCTCAGGGCAACAAAAATGATAAAAATTCAGGGGCGCGATTGTAGCGCAAAGCCGGGGGTCTAAGCTATGAATAGACTCAAACAGAGTGGAGGGAATTTAATACGACGACCCGCTGCGAACCAGACGCCGGCTTTTTTGTCAAAACGGTTGGCTGGTATACAGGATTATTGCGATTTATCTGAGAGTGTGTCCGCAACGCCACTAAACCACCGACAAATCCGAACAAGGCCCCGAACGCCGCGGCAACATCACCAGCAATAAACTGACTAATCACTGCCATCGAAATCAACATAGTCAGCAAGGGCAGCAAATATACTAACATCGCACCGCCTACTAAGGCGCGCTCAGGTATACAAATCTCGACTTGGTCATCTAAGTTAAAATCGTCTGCACACTGATTTTGCAGCATCACCCGCACTTGATTGCGTCGCCCATCAAAGGCCTTGTTCATTAAGCCCTGACCACAACCCTTTTGCGCACTGCAACTACTGCAGGTACTGCGCTGTACAGTTTCAACCCACAGAGCCCCAGAGTCGATGCCTACAACCCGACCAGTCTCCGTAATCACTGCGCTGCCCAGCTTAGGGATTTAGCAACCTGTTTAGCTGTTAACATAGGCACTTCACCCACCACCGTAGCAAAACTGCCTTGCTCAGGGAAAGCGACCGTGTAACTCACCGAAGCGCCCCGCCGCATGCCACCTTCAACAATCGCCGGAGAACCATCGGCCGCTTCGATCAAAGGTTCAACAAAAACGGACATTACCGCCAAACCATCAGTATAGGTCATTCCTGCTTCATCATTGTTTTCAGATTGCGCCAAGGTAAAGCCTGCGGGGATCCAATTTGGTTGCCAAGTACGCCGCGATACCTGCAATGCCGCATCACCGACTCTATTATCGCGATGCTGAACTTCTTTAGCGTCCTCGACCACGGGTGCGTCTGCCGAAATATTTAAATTTAGCATAACGTACTGAAAACGCTCTAAAACTTTGCCTTGCTGGTTGACTATATCCGAACGCAGCAACAGCCCAGTCTCCTTATCGAGGGACAACTTGTAACCAAGACGGTAGACATCTCGAGGGCGAATCATCAAATTTATCGCCTCGCGCCCAGCAACGCGGGCCGCGCCTTTCACCTCAAGATCGTAATACCGATAGAACCCTTGTTCTTCATCGCCACTAAACAAGCGAATTAACTGAGGACCTGGATGCACGCAGTTAACATCATGGCCGTGATAGACCAAGTCCTGATGACTGCCATCCAGCGACTCAAGAGATTCAAACTCTTTACCATCGCGAACGATGTGGGTTATTCGGTAACTACTAAGCTGATCACCCACTTGATAGCTAACTATTGCCCGGTAATTAAGCTCGCGATGGCTGTGGGTCATCTTATTGAGTAAATCACTACCCGCTTCAGCACTGGGCTCTGAACTCAGCACATAGGCACTGCCAAACATTAAACTCATCGCAACGATAGCAAACCGCAATCTCACGCTATTTGGACTCCTGAGACACAACTCGCGCATAAGACACCATTCCCTGGCCATTATTAAAGGCCGCACGATCCGTATGCTTGCGCAAATAGGCTTCAAAACGTTTGCGGGCTTCGGCGTCGTCATTCAGCAGCAAACCGGCTGGAGAGCCTTGCGCCTGCGCATTAACTGCCACACCCCCCACTGCAGGACTGGCCTGCGCGGGATACACCCGACCGCCAAGCCCATTGTTGTCAGCAATTTTAGGCGCATCGCCACCCAAAATACTGCTTCCCACCGACCCAACCACCACCACCGTGGCGACACTGGCCGCAATAGCTAGCCCGGAAATCACTTGCTTCCAGCTAGTCGAATCGGCAACGTACTGATCATTTTCAATTTCAGCCATCACCCGCGATGAAATATCCCAGCCAACAAAATGCTGATCATTACCCTTCAGGAGATCTTGGCCGCGATGCAACTCAGCCCAATCTTGGCGAATTTCATTTTGATCCGCACTAAGAATTCGCCGCAACTCAAGCTCGCTGGCTTCGCCATCCATCAATGCTGACAGTGACTCTCTAATGATATCGCTCATATTTCCACCTCTTCACCACCAATCTGGGCCTTAATCCGCATATCCACCGCCTCTCGAGCACGAAAAATTCGCGACCGAACCGTACCCACCGGACAGTCCATGACCGATGCAATATCTTCATAGCTCAGACCGTCAAACTCGCGCAAGCTCAAGGCCGAACGTAAATCTTCAGGCAATGCTTTAATTGCACCTTGCACTACCTTTTTTAGCTCTTCACCAAATAGGTGGTTCTCGGGTGTTTCAATATCTTTAAGAGCCGAAGGGCCATCAAAATACTCCGCATCCGCCGCATCAACATCTACCCCAGGGGGGCGACGGTTACGCGCGACTAGATAATTTTTTGCCGTATTAATAGCAATCCGGTACAACCAAGTATAAAAGGCGCTGTCACCACGAAATTTTGGCAGCGCCCGATACGCTTTTACAAAAGCTTCCTGAGCGACATCTTGAATTTCGTCGTTATCCTTCACATAGCGTGAAATTAAACCAAAAATCTTATGCTGGTATTTGAGTACAAGAAGATCAAAAGCGCGCTTATCGCCCTTTTGCACTCGCTCAACCAGCTGCTGATCCGTTTCTTTAGACTGGGCCATGCTTGCTCACCGTCAGCCCTTCGGCAGCATGTATCAAATAGACCGTAGTGGTCAGAAGAAGTTCTGTCATCGTATCCCTTTTTGGCAGTTAAACCCTTTTATGCGGCCAAGCTGCAGGCAAATATTGGTAAGGCGGCGGTGTAACAGTATACTTTGCGCCAATTCACATCCCGAGCGGCATAATATAGCCGCACAGTTGCAGGAGCAAATACCGGGCATGAACCATTACCATTCCCACGATGTTTTGGTGGTAGGCAGCGGCGCTGCAGGTCTCACTCTGGCCCTACACCTTGCCGCCAGTGCACGCGTTGCTGTCATTTGCAAAGGCGAGCTCAACGCAGGCTCCACTTATTGGGCCCAGGGCGGCATTGCCGCCGTACTTCACGACGGTGACACTGTCGACGCCCACGTCAACGACACGCTCATCGCCGGCGCCCAGCTCTGTCACGAAGACAGCGTGCGCTTCACCGTTCAAAATAGTAGTGACAGCATAAAGTGGCTGCTATCCCAAGGCGTGCAATTCAGTCGTTTCGAACAACACAGCGATACCTTCCACCTTACCCGAGAAGGTGGCCACAGTCAGCGCCGTATCATTCACGCCGCGGACGCCACCGGCCGAGCCGTATCAGAAACACTGACCCAGCGCGCTGTCGAGAACCCCAATATTGAAATCTTCACCAGCCACGTCGCTGTCGACCTAGTCATGCGCAACAATCGCTGCCACGGCGCTTATGTGCTCAATAGAGACAGCGGCCACGTCGGATTGTTCCACGCCAAAGTAGTTGTATTGGCCACCGGCGGCGCAAATAAGGCTTACCTCTATACCAGTAATCCTGACGGCGCCAGTGGTGACGGCATTGCCATGGCGTGGCGCGCCGGCTGTCGCGTCGCCAATATGGAGTTCAACCAATTTCACCCGACTTGCCTTTATCACCCCAAAGCAAAATCGTTTTTAATTACCGAAGCCATTCGCGGCGAAGGCGGTAAATTACTCTCTGCCAATGGCGAGCGCTTTATGTTTCGCTACGACAAACGCGGTGAGCTCGCCCCCCGCGACGTGGTCGCAAGGGCCATTGACCACGAGATGAAACGCCTCGGTAGCGACTGCGTCTACCTCGACATCAGTCATAAGTCGTCAGAGTTCTTGCTCGAACATTTCCCTACCATCAAAGCTCGCTGCCTTGAATTAGGCATTGATATTAGCCGCGAGCCAATTCCGGTGGTTCCAGCAGCCCACTATACTTGCGGCGGCGTGATGGTTGACCAAAACGGCCGGACAGACATCCCCGCCCTTTATGCGATTGGGGAGACTTCATTTACAGGCTTACACGGCGCCAATCGCTTGGCCAGCAACTCGCTGCTGGAATGCTTTGTTTACGGCGCGTCTGCCGCCAAAGACATCCAAACTCAGCTAGCCAGCCTACCGTCACCTCAAATTGCCCCGCCGTGGGATGAGTCCCAAGTTACTGACTCAGACGAGGACGTGGTAATATCTCACAATTGGGACGAACTACGCCGCTTTATGTGGGATTACGTGGGTATTGTGCGCACCAACAAGCGCCTCCAGCGCGCGCTCAATCGCGCAGCCCTGCTCCAGCAAGAAATCGACGAATATTACTCAAACTACAAAGTCAGCAACGATTTGCTCGAACTGCGCAATTTAGCAATGGTCGCCGAATTAATCATTCGCTCCGCCATGGAACGCAAAGAGAGCAGAGGCTTGCATTTCACCCTAGACTACCCTGAGACCTTAGAAATCCCCGAAAACACAATCCTCGTCCCAGATAATTACCGCAAGGCAGACTGACTATCGTTGTTCGGTAGACGCGCAAAGCGCGCTATGACCCGCATGCGCCGAAAAGTATGCGGGGCTACTTGGTCGGCTACAATCAAGACACTAAAGCGTCGCCCACCCCTATCTCGAAATCGCAGTACCAACATATACGGCAAAATTACCGCATCACACCATTCCACAAGCTCATTATCTAATGCAGCAACACGGCTCACTCGCCAGCTGTTTGCGGTAAACAACAATTGCGTAACCGCACGCGGGCCCCTCAGCGCGACCGAATATCGCCAGTAGTACAACGCACTAAAGGCAACAAAAGACAAGCCAAGCAGTGCCCAACCCACTGGCAAAATCGCAACAAACACCCAGCCGACCGAGCCGTGCACAAACGCTAAATATACAGCCAAACAGCGTGAAGGCTTTAACTCAAGATGCAGCGGCTTTGGCGTGCGCATTGATAATATGGACAATTTTAGCGAGTTCAGGATCCTCAGGCTCTACCCGACCCAAAAACCAACTAAAGAGCTCGGTGTCTTCGCACTCAAGCAATTTAATAAAACGCTGCTGATCCCCCTTGTCGAGACCCCGAAAGCGCCTTTGTACAAAAGGCTCCATGACCAGATCCAATTCCAGCATGCCACGACGGCAGGCCCAGCAAATTCGCTTGAACTCGTTTTCCGAAACCATTATTTTCCACTACGTCACTGCCCGCTGAGCTAACCGCGCGCAAAAGGCGTATTATAGCGTCAATCTGCGGTCAGCACACAGCAGTACGCCCAGTAAGGTATTTAATCTCGACCGTTTTATCATTGAGACACTATGAACACATTTTGGCAGCACATAAGCAAAACCTACCCTGACAGCTATTTTAGCGCTTGCTACTGGCAAGCCAGCAATCAAAATCGCCAGCCACGCCCTAGTGCCGAGCGGGGGTTGCAGCTCAGCCCCTTAAGCCAATACGGCTTTCTCGCCATAGAAGGCCCCGATTGCAGTAAATTCTTACAGGGGCAAACCACCTGCGACTGGCGAGCAATCAGCACCGAACAGGCATCACTGGGAAGCTATTGCAATATCAAAGGCCGCATGGTCATCAGCTTTATTGCCGGTATGGCATCACCGGAAGCGGCACTATTACGCTTGCGCGCCGACACCGCGGACAGCGGCCGTGACACCCTTGGCAAATACATTGTCTTCTCCAAAGCCAAAATTCGTAACGCCAGTGATGAGCGTGTCGCCATCGGTATCAGCGGCAAATCTGCGCGCCAAGATTTACAGACCATCTTTAACGAACTACCAAGTAAAGCCATGGCCCAGATCAGCAGCGACAAAGGTATTATTGTGCAACTCGACGAGGCCGGCGAGCGATTTGAATACTGGGGCCTGTGTGAACACGCCATTAGTATTTGGCAACAGCTCAGTCCCACAGCCGACATTTGTGGCGCAGATTACTGGGAGGCCCTTAATATCGCAGCGGGCATTGGCGAAGTCTGCGCAAGCAGCCAAGATATGTTTATTCCGCAAATGCTGAATTACCAAGTTATTGGCGGCGTCAGCTTTAGCAAAGGCTGCTATACCGGACAGGAAGTTGTTGCTCGCATGCAATATCGCGGCAAGCTCAAACGTCGCCTTTATAAAGCAGCACTCCCAGCAAGCGGGCTGAATTATCCCCCCGGCACTGAATTATTTGGTGGTGAAGCTGAACAGAGTATTGGCAATTTAGTGAGCATGGTAAGCGGCAACCAGCATAGCGAGCTGCTCGCAGTGTTAACTGAAGACGCAGTGGCAAGTGGCGAAATTCATTTTGCCAACAATTTAGCGCTGCTCACTGTCGCTGAACTGCCTTACGCGATAACAAGCAAAGAATAACATTCAAACCCGCTTTAAAACCATGCGTGTGCCGACCGTCATCACCGGCACAAGCAAGCGGGAAACAGGCACTGAATTTTGTCTAAAAACCACGCGTCGCTGCCAATCAAAACCCGTGACGTAGATTTCCGCATCCCCAACATTATTTTCTTAGCAGCCTGCCCAGGGCTCGTTGCCGCTATGCTATTGAGCAGTGCCGCCGTTTTATCGACATCAGCGGCATTGCCGGTAATCGAATACAATTGGCGACCATTATTGGCAATATTGGTCTGAATACCGCCAGGGTGAACCGTCACCACTTTTATTCGGGTCTCTCGCAGGTCTTGCCTCAGCGATTCCGAGTAGCCCCTCACGGCAGCTTTCGCCACATTATAGGCCGACTGCGAAGGTACCGACAGCAAGCCAAACAACGACGAGATATTAACAATGCAAGCCTCTGGGCGGCGCATTAATTCCGGCAGAAAGGCTTCTACACCGCTAACCACGCCCCAGAAATTAATATTAAACAGCCAGTCCATTTGCTCCCGGGGCTGATCACTCGCATGACAGCTGGGCGCCACACCGGCATTATTGATTACGCCATCGACCTCGCCAAAATGTTTGTTTACCTGATTCGCCCACGCTTGCATTGCCGCCTGATCACTGACGCAGACGCTAGACAGCAACAGCCGCTCTGTAGCAGCGAGTTCTCTAAGGCGCTGCAAATTAGGGAAGGTCTGCAGAACCGCTCTGTTTTCACAAAATATCAATTTTCATGTCCATTAAGCGGCGAAACACAAAATTCCGCCCCTCGTTTTGGCCTGTAAGTAGCATTTTTGCTGCTTACAGGCGCACCTTCCCTAGGAAGGGTGATATTTCTCTGCTCTCAGCAGGTTCGTAAACGCCGACAAGACATAGAGGCGATTCGTATTTTTCGCCAGACCGCGATAGCGCACTTTGCTCTATCCGAACTGCTGTTTGATTGTACGGAACGGGTGTTCAACCTTGGCGCGAACACTCGCCTTCATGTGCTCGAATAATTCCTGCAGACCGTTTGCCAATTTGGCACGAGTGCTTGGCCGTAAGGCTATACGCCAATCAACGTCGTGTTCTTTAAACTCCTCACGCTTGTGAATACCGGTATAACCCGCATCACCCCAAACACGTTGTTCTTCGCCATGTAATAGTGTCTCCGTAGCGATGATGTCACGGGTATTTGCGGCCGTTGTCGTCACGCTATGGATAAGGCCAAGGGTATCGCCCACACCTATGTGCATCTTCATACCGAAGTGCCATTGATTGCCTTTCTTGGTCTGGTGCATCTCGGGGTCTCGCTTACCGTCTTGATTTTTCGTTGAGGTCGGCGCGGCAATAATGATGGCATCCACAATGGTGCCTTCTCGCATCAGCAGGCCTTGTTGGTTAAGCTGAGTATTCACCGTGTCGAAAATGACTTGGCCCAGCTTGTAGCGCTCTAAGAAATGACGGAAACGCAGGATCGTGCTTTCATCAGGTAAGCGATCAGATAAACGCAGACCAGCGAAGCGGCACATGGATTCAATTTCGTATAAGGCATCTTCCATTGCGGGGTCGCTGAGGTTATAAAACAACTGTAGGCAGTGTACGCGAAGCATGATTGGTAGCGGGTAAGGTGGATTCCCGTTCTCGCCTTTTGGATAGTATTTACGTAGCTTTTTCTCCAGCTTTACCCACGGGATCAGTGCATCCATTTTTTAAGGAACAGCTAGCGGCGGGTTTTGCGCTTTTTATTTTGGTATTCCGCTTCGGCAAAGGTGAGTTGGCTCATACACTGTTCCGAGTAAAATGGATGACGCTGGTATTATCGCAAATTTTGGGGGTTATGCAGAGATT
>NZ_JBFHDY010000062.1:0-21460 GCF_041584495.1 Zhongshania sp. | reverse complement strand
ATACAATTTTTAATCTTAATGTTAACAGGAGATGAAAATCATGTTAAAATCAGTTTTTAACGATTTTTCATGTTTTACAGTATTTTGATACAAAATGTATGAAAATGATACTTTTGTAACATTTTGATGTAACATGAAAATGATGATACAGTAGTATCAAGCTCATGTAGCATCATGTACTTGTATACTGATGATACATTTAAATGTATATTCATGATACTTTAATGAAATGTACATGAATTTAACATTTTGTATGAAAAATGCTAAAAATGTGAAAATTTTTAATATTTTTGTAAAAATGATTTTACATTGAAAAATCATGAAATTTTTATAAAATTTTTGTACAAGATTTAAATATCTTGATATTTTAATATAAGCGTCACAAGTCTTGTATTAAAATACAGATATTAAAATGTAGTGTAGAAATACATGAAATTATGTAAAATATCATGTATTTTTAGTAAAAATATGATGTATTTTTATCATATTTTGTACGATAAGGTACCAAACCAGTTGTACAATATGCTAATAAAGCATATATACATGATTTTAACAGGTATTTACAGATACCTGTTATGTAAGATACAGATTACAAGGAGTACATTAAAGTAACTTGTAAGTAGCTGTAAAAACATGAAAAATACGTATTTTTATAAAAATGTGTATTTTTATCATTTTTACGATTTTTGATAAAAATGAGAGATTTATCAAAATCGGTAAAAATCGATCATGAAAATGCAATGTTTGTACATTTTAGTATTCGAAGTTAGTGGTAGAAAGTCGATTTTTAGAAAATAACGGTTTTTTACAGAAAAATCCAGTTTTTACGAAAATGACGAAAATCGTAAAAATGTGAAATTTTTATAAAAATTTGAATTTTGTATAAAATAATTTTTAAAATTATAAAATTTTTATCATAAAAATATTGTTTTAAAATTCAAATTTTTAAAAATACATAATTTTATAATCAGAATTGTTGTACAAATTTATAAAATGTATCAACTAGTGAAAATAAGTTAAAATAACTGGTTACAGTAGGTTAACAGGTATGTTAAGTACCTGTATAACCATACAAGAATACTTAGGACTAAGTTGATGTACTAGTAAGTACTAGAAATAAACTAGTATTTACTAGTTAGAAATAACATTAAATTATGATAAATTTAATGTTAATGTGTCATGAGACGGTTTGTATTTTATAAAAATGTGTTTTATGAAACAACATAATTTTATAAAAATTATAAGTAAATTTTTATTAAAATTTTGTTAAAATTTTGTTAAAAAATACGTATTTTTAACATATTTTTGTACAAAATGAGTAAAATATGAATTTATGACTATATTCATATATAGATAATATGGACTCCTAAAAGTAGATTTTAAGGATATTTAAAATATTTACGTGTAAAATACTTTTAGTACTATAAAAGTGCTGATTAAAATACGTAATTTTAATAAAATGTTAATTTACTAAAAATTAGTATTTAGTAGCATAAATATGTTACTACAGTATTGACTAGATAAGATTTTTAACTAGTGTAAATGTAAAAATTATTAAAATTTCAGTAAAATGATGAAATTTTAGCATATTTTTAGTAAAAATCGTGTTTTTACGATGAGGCTACTGACTACTTGCATTTTATACAAAGTAGTGATTTTCATGTACAAGTACATTTCTGTACTAGTATTGTAAAATACATGTAATGTATCATGGAAGAACGGTGTATTAAAAACGTGTTTTATAAAAACACTTTTTTTAAACAGAAATTTAATGAAAATATCGATTTTTCATGAAAAAGTGTAAAAAGTGACATTTTCATGAAAAACAGCTAAAAATGGTAAAAAACGGTCTAAAAACGCAATGTTTGTACATTTTAGTATTCGAGGTTACTGGTAGAAAGTCGATTTTTAAAAAAACACGTTTTTTCAGGGTTTTCAAAACCCTGTTTTTTGAAAAAGTACTAAAAATCGATTTTTATCATTTTTTGCTATTTTGAGCATGAAAAATAGGTAAAAATACGATATTTTTAAGATATCGAAAATATCGTAATTATGTTCTCCGATCTACTGTAGATCATTATTAAAATGTTAAAATGTACATAATGTGTAAAAAGTACCATTGTGTGTACTTTTGTAACTTTTGTCATTTTATGAAAATTTGTACAGCAGATCAGTGAACTAAATTGAATATTAATCAAGATTTTAGGTATAAAATATTGAAATTTCATAAAAATGAGATTTCAATATTGATGTTAGGTGCGATGTAAAAATGTACTAAAATGGAATTTTAAGGTTTTTACAGAAATTTCAAAAAGTGTGAAAATGATGAAAATCTAAAATCTCACTTTTGCGACTTGTGATTTTCAAGGTGTAAAATTGATGAAAAACTGATAAAAATCAGGATTTTCATGTCTATTTTGATACAGGTACTGAGGACACATAAAAGGTACTTTTAGGTACCTTTAGGAAAATGTCTAAAAATACATCATTTTTAGAAAAGTTCTGAAAATTTATTTTTCAACTTTTTACAAAAATGAAATTTTTATGACAAAAATGGAATAAAAAGTTTTAGAAAAGTTTTGTACAGCTTTTTAACATTTTGTATGATTTTACAGATGTCAGATCTGTTGTATAAAAATCAATTAAAAATTGAATTTTATCAAGTTTGTATAAAATATTAAAGTAGATATTTTAGTAAAAATACGTTAAAAAGTGATAAAAATGTATAATTTTTAAGTCAGTATAACATAGGTGTTATATTTACAAATAAGTGTATTTAGTATCAGTACATAGATACAGGTATGTAATCTATGATACAGATGCAATAACGAGTTATTAAAATAAATAATTTAAAATTTTAAAGTATTTTTAAAACTTTTAAAAAGTTTTAAAATGGATAAAAATTTTAAATTTTTACACATGAAAAATTGATGATTTTTCGTAAAATCAGGATAAATCTGATATACAAGTTTAAGCTTGTATATTAAAATATACAAGTGTTATATGGACACAGTAGTATAAATATGATCATGTTTTACATGAAAATATGAAGTTATACAAAAATGTATAAAAATGAAGATTTTTAATAAAATTTTGATTTTACTGTACTAAAATTTAAAATTTTTAAATTAAAATTTTCAATTCTAAAAAAATTGATTTTAAAAAATCTGTTTTAAAATTCAAATTTTTAAAAATACATTATTTTATAATCAGTACTGTTGTACAAATTTATAAAATGTTAAAGTAGCTTACAGTAGTATGAAACAACTGTTAGAAACTTGTTAACAGGTACTTTAGATACCTGTATAAAACATACAAGAATTAGCATGACTATTTAAATATAGTAGTAAATACTAGTATTAAAATATTAATTACTATTTAATAATAGTATAATATTTTATAAAGTAATGTTTATAAAACAGCATAATTTATAAAAATTATAAAAATATGTATTTATAAAAATATATTTTATAAAAAGTATAAAATTTTAATAAAAATATTTTTATAAAAATTTATTAAAAATTGTGTATTTTTAACACATTTTTACATAAAAATTGATAAAATTTACATCTTATGTTATAAACCTATACAGGTACTAAGGAGATGAAATAAAGATATTCTATAAATTAGAAAAGTAACCGCTACCGTATATCCATGAAATAATAAAATGTTTTGTTAAGAACTTAAAAGTTGTTAACATAACGTTATTTTTATAAAATTATGTAAATTTTATGAAATTTAACACAGCAGTAGTGATAAGATGAAATTTATGATATTTACATAATTTCATGTTTAAAATTATTGTAAAAATACAGTATTTTATCAAAATATGATGAAATAGTAAACTATTTTATCATAAGAGCACAGATTAGGTATGCTATAAATATAGTATAAAAATATACTAGTTTTAGTATATTTTATACTGTATTTACAAATATTTGAAATATAGTACATAAATAAGTAGGAGTAATAAATGATAAAATAATGTATTTTTAATGATACATTATTTTTATTAAAAATATTGATTTTTAGTAAAAATCGTAAAAATGAGATTTGTACGAAAATCGTAAAAATAGCATAAAATCGATAAAAATGCTATTTTTATTAAGTTTGAGTCATCAGTATTTCTATACTAGTAAAATAGATATTTTAAGTATGTACGAAAAATTAACATTTTTAGCATAAATTTAAATATATAAAATTTGTATTTACAAATAATTTTGTATAAAAATTTATTAAAAATTTAGTATTTTTTAAGATTTTTGTAAATCTTAATTAATAACGTCATAACTGTAGTACATTTTAAATTGTACTTTTAGTACCTAAATCATGTATTTAACATGTTATTTAGTACTTTAGTACAATATTTAAAAACATTAAATATTTATATAGAAATACTGTGCGTTATTTTAGTATAATAAATAGTATTTTTATGTATACTAATTTGTATTTTACTAAAATTAAGATTCTAATATTAATGTTAGCACGATTGTTAAAATGTACTAAAATGAAATTTTATCATTTTTATAAGTTTTGTACAAGTTTTAAAAATCATGAAAATAAGATCTAAAAGATGTTTATTTTATGATTTTAGGGTCTAGAAAATGATCAAAAATACATGAAATTTCATGTTTGTACATTTTAGTATTCGCAAGGTATAAGGATTTAAAAACCATGTTTTTAACATGTTTTTAAGGTCCAAATCGGAATTTTCAAGTTTGTGTAAAAATGCTAAAAATTGAATTTTTATGTTGTTATAAAAATGTATTTTTAAAATATCTAAATAAAAATAAAATTTTTGATTTTGAATAAAACACATTTTTATATGTTTTATATTTTAAATATACATCATATTATCTATATTATATTTTTAATACAAAATAGTAATTAAATTTACATAAATTTAATAAAATTATTATTTTATGTATAAAAATAATTATAAAATTAATTTGTAATTTTATTAGAAAGCTCATACTAAAAGTAAAGTATTTAGCATACTAGTAAAATACAGTATTAGTATGTTACACTAGTATGTAATATAGCATACTATGGAAATGATATGGACTTAATATTATAAAATAGTATGAAATTTTATGAAATTTTTAAAACTTTTTAAAAAGTTTCAAATCATTTTAAAATGACATAAAATTGTAAAAATTGATCATGATTTTGAATCAAGATTTTAAGATTTTGATCCAAAATTAATGAAATTCAATGTTTGTACATTTTGTTATTCGCAAGATAGCATGATTATAAAACCATGTTTTTAACATGTTTTTAAGATCTTTTTCAAGTCTGTAAAAACTTGAAAAATTCATGATTTTGTAAAAATTGTTAAAATTTCGAATTTTTATAAAAATTTTTACTTTAAATTTTAAAAATGTAAAATTTATTTTCATTACTAAAATGTATTAAAATTCAAATTTTTAACACATTGTTAAAATATCGTCATATCTCTTATATGAATTATAAACATGTGTTAAGTACTGAACAAATATTTTAACAACATGTTGAAATATAGCTACAAGTAGTATCATGTACCTCTATGTCATATACAGAGATTAGCATGATACATATAAATGTACTATAAAGTACTATTTAATGTTACTTAATACTAAAGTAATATATTAAAATATAGTATCAAGGATAAGCATGATACAATGAAATAAATTGTATTAAAATTTCATATTTTAGCATAAAATGCAATTTTGTGATTTTTGATAAAAATTTTATTAAAAATTTTATTAAAATTTGTTAATTTTTATACAAAATTGTAAAAACAAGTCTAAAAAATGTAAAAATGTAAAGTTTGTACATTTTGTTATTCGCAAGGTACCATGATTATAAAATCATTAAATTTCATGATTTTCAACATGGAAATTTTGTATTAAAAAGGCATTTCCATAAAATAGTAAAAAGTAAAATTTTTATTTTAAAATTAATTTTAATTGTAAAATTTTTATAAATTATTTTTAATAAATTTGTACATAGCCTAAATTAAGATATAGGTTTTGGTGAGTACTAAAAAGTATAAAATGATAAAATATCATATTTTTATAGTATTAAAATATTGATATTTTACAAACATGTAAAATACTAGTACGATATTTTATATCAATCCTACTGAATATATATAAAAGATGTAAAATCAGTATAAAACTAGTTTTAAGTAGTTTTAGATAGCTAGTAGCTACTAGCTATGATATTTTACAAATATACTGATGTATATAAAAATGTAATATAAAAGTATTTTTATAATATTTTAATGTTGTAAAATGTTTAAAATTTTAACATAAAAATTGTAAAAATTTCATGTTTTTGAACAGAAAATTAAGATTTTGTATAAAATCGTTCTAAAATATAAAGTTTGTACATTTTGTTATTCGCAAGGTACAAGGAGTATAAAATCATAAATTTTACATGATTTTTCAATGTTGAAATTTTGATTTTAATAAAATTTTTAAATTTATGAAAATTTTAATAAAATTTTTACATAAAAATTTAAAAATAAATTTTATAAAATTTAGTTAAAAATTTTTATAAAAATATAGAAATTTTATTTTTGATAAAAACATGTTTTAATACATATTTTAACTCCGTAGTATACATATGAAAATATTCATATTTATCATATGTTAAAGTATGAAATTTCATGATTTTAACATGATTTTTCAATATTGAAATTTTATGAAATTTTAGTATAAAAATTTTTATAAAAATTATATAAAAATATTAGTTTTTAACTCCATTGTATAGTTGAATAATGTTAGAAATTGTTAGTTTCTAGTTAGTAACAACTAGAATCTTACTATGGTACATATGTGATATAGGATATGAGGATATATTAATTTTATTAATAAAATTTATAAAAATTTTAATAAAATCGTAAAATTTTAATACAATTTTATCTAAAAATGTCATTTTTGAACAGAAAATTAAGATTTTGTATAAAATCGTTCTAAAATGTAAAGTTTGTACATTTTGTTATTCGCAAGGTACAAGGAGTTCAAAATCATAAATTTTACATGATTTTTCAATGTTGAAATTTTGATTTTAATAAATTTCATAAAAATGTAAAATTTTTATAAAAATTTTTATACAAATTTTAAATTGTAAAAATATGTTAAAAAATGGATGAAAATTTTAGTATGATTTTCATCCTGTTAAAATTGAAAAATATACATTTTTAAGTGCACGTAACACATATGAAAATTATGATTTAATATTAAAATCATGATAAAATGATTTAAATCTGAAATCTTATAAAATCATTAAAAATCACAGTTGTAAACAGAAATGTAAAAATAATTTACATAAAATTTTAATGTAATTTTAATCAAGTCCTCAGTACCAGTATGACATGTTGTAAAACATAGTAAAATTACATGTTTTACTAGTTTTGTACACTATGTCAAATACTTGAGTATAAAACACAAGTGTACAGTGGACTGTAAAATAGATCCTAACCGGATCTACACAGGTTGAAAATATGTAATTTTAATGGTACCAGAAAATGTCATAAAAATGACATGAAATTTCATGGTTTTGTATAAAACGTATGAAAATGTAAAGTTTGTACATTTTGTTATTCGCAAGGTACAAGGAGTTCAAAATCATAAATTTTTCATGTTTTTCAGGTCCTGAAAAAACTGATTTGCAACAGGATCAAAAAATGATGAAAAATAGTGATTTTTAATGATTTTCAAGGTATGAGGACCTTGAAAATCTGTTAAAAACATGTTAAATACATGTTGTTAAGTCCATACATCTATAGTATATTTTTCATATACTAGATTTAGTATCGTAAGGTACAGATAAAAATCTCATATTTTTAACTAAAAATCATCAAGATTTTCATAAAGTTCAGTTTTGAACAGAAATTTAAAAAGTGGACTAATTTTAATCAGGAATTAAAAGTTTGTACATTTTGTTATTCGCAAGGTACAAGGACTTTAAAATCATAAATTTTACATGATTTTCAAGTTAAAATCACTTGTGAATTTTGATTTCAAGTTTTTGAAAATTTTAATAAATTTTTAATGTAAAATTAAAATTTTTAGAAATTTCAGGTATGACAAATTTATGAAAAATACAATATTTTTATGTTAAGCAGTCATCATAATCTAAGTATGTTCATATGAAGATCAAATGTGTACCAGTAGGGTTTTGAAGGTTTTTAAAGGTCCTGGAGGGGACCTTTTCAACATGGTCAAAAATGGGTCCATTTTTTGAAGCCCTTTTTGAAGGTCTAGGTCAAAATTGACAAAAATACAAAGTTTGTACATTTTGTTATTCGCAGGGTACAAGGAGTTCAAAATCATGTTTTTTCGTACTTTTTCAGGTCCTGAAAAACCTTAAAAAAAGGTGTTCAAAACATGGTGTTTTAAAACACCTAAAAATACGAAAATATGCATTTGTAGTCATCAGAATATCCATTTGTAAAAAACGTAAAAATCAGTTTTTCACGTTTGTTAAAAATGTTCATTTTGTAAAAATTGAAATCAATTTTTAATTTGTACAGAGATACTGAGCAGTTAAAACGGTAAATTACCGTTTTTGTACCAATTTGGAGTGCTCAGTACCTGGGTATCCTATGCTACATGATCCTCACGGAGGAGGTCCAAAAATCCCATTTTGTCAGGGTGACAATTTTGTGTAAAAAAGTATATAATAATGCAAAATTAATTTATTTATTTTTGCACTTTTGAACATGGCGATTTTTTAATTTTGGACCCGTTTTGGATCAGGTTTTTAAAGGTCCTGGAGGGGACCTCTAAAAATGGTAAAATACCCATTTGGAAGTCCCCTAATCCCTTGTGCAATAAAATAGGACATGGTCAAAAGTGGAAAAAAGTGGAAAAAAGGGGTCTAAAAATGGTCATTTTTTGATAAAAATCCCATTTTTGAACAAAATGACACAAAAGTGAAAAATGTGTCATTTTTACCTTAAAAGTACATAAAATTAAGTTCCCAGTACTGTTGTAAAATAATTTTTAAAATTCTTAAAAATCATTAAAAATTAATGAATTTTTAGGTGATTTTTTGTACTTTTTAGTACCAAAATAACATTTCATGGAAATGCTGGGAACTTAATTTTTTGAAAATTAACAAAAAATGATCACTTTTTAGTGATATTTTACAGTTTTTAACAGTTTAAAACTGTAAATTTATGTAAATTTTAGTATACCATATACATCAGTACATGGGTATAATAACATGCTACTAGTATGAAGTACATGTGAAATGTAGGTACGTAAAGTATACTATATTTACATATGTAGTATGTGCAGATAGTAAAATGTAGTAAAACTATTTTACATAATTTTAAAAATTATGTAAAATTTACTAATTTTTTAGTAAAAATTACATAAAAATATCATGTAGTTTTATGTAATTTTAATCTTGTACAAGGTATCTGATGATAGATTATAAAAACATAATCAGGTACTGAAGATGATTTTTACATGAAAAATCATGTATTTTTAATGAAAATTAATAAATTTTATAAAAATTAAAAATATTTTTATAAAAATATGAAATTTTCGTCATAAAATGAAAAATAATGAAATTTTCATAATGAAAATACATCAGTACCTGTAGTGTATATTAAAATATACCTAAAAAGTACTTTTTGTTACCTAAAAATACTTTTATATTTGTGTAAAATTTAGTGAATATTAGTAAAAACTGTTTTATACAAAAGACCTGGACTCATACATAATTTACTAAAATGTAATTATGTAAAATATCATTTTTGTAATAAAATGATATTTTATGGATATACAGTAGGATTTTAATAAAAATCTGTACGTAAAATAACATGAAAATGATGAAAATCGTCATTTTATGAAAATTTGTAAGTGCTACATGTAAAAATGTTTGAAATTGTGAATTTTATGAAATTTCATGAAATCGGATTTTAATGAAATGTAATGAAAATGTACGAAAAATCAAGTTTGTACATTTTGTTATTCGCAGGATACAAGGAGTTCAAAATCATGTTTTTTCATGATTTTTCAAGGTATGAAAAACCCTATATGAAAAATGAAACATTTTTATGTTCATTTTAAAATTAAAAATAAAATATTTTTTATAAAAATACTTTTATAAAATTTTATAAAAATTTGTAAAATATTTTTATAAAAATTGTAAAAATGTTAAAATTTTTATAAGTCAATATGACGAAATTCAATTTTTAATAAAATTGTATAAAAATAAATTTTATCAAAATTTCATGTTTAAAATGTGAAATTTTAATAAACATAGTATAAAATTAATGTTGTAGTCCTCAGATAAGAAGTCTTATGTGATTTAGGTACATAAATCTATATGTAAAGTACATGTAAATCACATGTGTAGGAGATAACATGTAGTTATGTTAAAAATATGTAAATATTTTTAATAAAAACGTAAAAATCATGAATTTTTCATAAAAATTCATAAAAATCGTCTTATGATGATGTAAATTTCATAAAATTTCAAGTTATGAAAGTAAATGAAATCTTATGAAATTAGTATAAAGAATACAGAGGACTAATAAATAATAAAATCATAAATTTTATGATTTTGTTGTAAAAATCTTAAAATTATAGAAATTTTTAATAAAATTTTTATAAAAATTTATAAAATTTTGTAAAAATAATGAAATTTTAAAATTTCATAAAAAGTACGAAATTTTAATAAAATCTTAAAATGTCATTTTATGATACTTTTGTACTCCACAGTATACATATATAAATATCATGATATTTGTAAAAAGTACAAATTTTCATGAATTTTACTGGTTTTTAACTAGTTTTCAAAACTCAATTTTGTATAGTCTATACATATATATGTTCCGTGCAGTACATAAAAGTTACTATTTTATAGTACTGTAAAATACTAAAAATTATTTAGTAAAATGCTAAATAAGTACTACAGTACGCATGATACTAAAAATGTATATTTTTATACATTTCAATAAGATGATAAAAATGTGAAAATTTGATAAATTTTATAAAATTTTTATTAAAATTTTTAGATAAAGAAATTTTAATAAAAGTTTTATTAAAAACAGGATAAAAATGAATGAAATTCAATGTTTGTACATTTTGTTATTCGCAAGATAACAGGAGTATGAAATCATGAATTTTTAATGAAATTTATGAAATTTCATGTATGTAAATTTTATAAAATTTAAAAATTTTTATAAAAGTAAAAATATGAAATTTTTAGTAAAATTTTATAAAATAAATTTTATGTAAAGTAATTGTAAATTTAGGTATGGTACTGAAAAAGTAGTATAAAATCTAATGCGTATCCTTGAGATCCATATTAAAATGTTTAATATGGTGATCAAAAGGCTTTGTAAAAATGTTACAAAATGTAAAATATTTTATTAATATTTTTAAATATTAGTAAAAATATAAAAATATTTAAAAATAATGCACGTTATTGTAGTAGCATGGTGAAAATGCTATAAATAGCATGTATACAGCTATGAGGTACTAAATACCTCATATACACAATATGCTATACAGGTATGGTAGACTGTAAAAAGTACTTTTTATAAAAGTATTATAAAATTTTATAAAAATGTTAAAATATGCTATAAAATACATAAAAATCATAAAATTTTATGAAATTTTAATAATTTCATAATTTTATGAAATATGATACGAAAGTAGCTAGGAGTGTAAAATTGTTAAAATTTGATAAATTTCAATAAAATTTGAAATTTTATGAATTTTTATAAAATTTGTAAAATTTATAAAAGTTTTATAAAAAATGTGTATTTTTTATAAGATTTACAAAATCGTATAAAAACGATAAAAATGCATAAAATGCTATTTATAAAGTAGCAGTATCTTTGTAAAATATTAAATTGTTAACAATTTAATGTCTATTTTTAAGATTTTTGTAAAAATCATGAAATCATGATGTTGTACAGAAATTTATTAGAAATTTTAGTAAAATTTCGTAATAAAATTATCTAAGTAGTCAGTACAGCAGTAGCTTGTGTAAAAACACTAGTATTTTTACAGTACTGTAAAGTAGTGAAAACTGCATATCCTAGATATAGGATATACAGTAGAGATGGAATAAGATTCTTTAAGAATCTTAAATATTTGTAAAAATATGTGATTTTTATGGTACCATAAAATGTCATAAAATGACATGAAATTTCATGGTTTTGTATAAAACGTATGAAAATGTAAAGTTTGTACATTTTGTTATTCGCAGGATAACAGGAGTATGAAATCATAAATTTTTCATGTTTTTCAGGTCCTGAAAAGTCAGTTTTAGAAACTGATCGAAAAATGATGAAAAATAGTGATTTTTAGTGATTTTCAGGGTTTTAAGATCCTAAAAATCATTAAAAATGATTATTTAATGTCCTGGTTATCTATGAAGATTATAAATCGTAGATCTAAAATCTGTCATTTTTATACTAAAATTGCTAAATTTTAATAAATTTAGTAAAATTTACATAAATTTGCAATTTGTGTAAAAGGATCTAAAAATGGATCTAAACGGTATGAAAATGTAAAGTTTGTACATTTTGTTATTCGCAGGATAACAGGAGTATGAAATCATAAATTTTACATGATTTTTCATGTAAAAATCGAATATAAATGAATTTATAAAAATTTTAGAAATTTTTATAAATTTTAATGAAAAATTTAAAATTTCAATTTTTTAAGGTTTTTAAAAGTCTTGAAAAACATGAAATTGTTAAATTTCTAAGTAGTCATATCTGCTGTAGCATATTTTAAAAATCTAAGGATTTTTAAGTGAAAAATAGGTCATTTTTAGGGTTTTTAGGGGTCCTAAAAAGGGTCTTAAAAAATGGACCTATTTTTGAGGTCCTTTTTTGAAGGTTTTGGTCAAAATTGACAAAAATACAAAGTTTGTACATTTTGTTATTCGCAGGATAACAGGAGTATGAAATCATGAATTTTTCATGTTTTTCAGGTCTTAAAAACACCTGTAAAAAAGGTGTCCAAAACATGATGTTTTAGGATACCTAAAAATGTGAAATTTTGTAAATCTGTCATTATAATCCTTGATGTAAATTTTTAAATTTGTAAAAATTACCATTTTTACAAATTTTAACTTTTGGATAAAAGTGTAATCACTTTTATTTTAGTACAGAAATACTGTGCAGTTAAATCGTAAAATTACGATTTTGTACTGATTTGTACTGCTCAGTACCTGGGTATCCTATGGTACCTAGTCCTCACGGAGGGGGTCCAAAAATCCCATTTTGACAGGGTGACAATTTTGTGTAAAAAAGTATATAATAATGCAAAATTATTTTATTTATTTTTGCCATTTTGGACATGTCAAAATTATGATTTTTAGGATCTGGATCTCGAAATCTCAATTTTGAGATCTGGATCTCGAAATCTTGATTTTAGGATCTGGATCTCGAAATCTTGATTTTGAGATCTGGATCATGAAAATGTGAAAATCACGATTTCGAGATCGGGGTATCTAGATCTGGATTTTGAAATCCGGAGCTGAAAATCAAGATTTTAAGATCTGGATCCTAAAATCAGGATTTTGAAGATGAGGATCATGAAATCGTGAAAATCATGATCTCGAGCTCGAAATCATGAAAATCATGAAAATCACGATTTTAAGATCGGGGTATCTGAATCTGAATTTTTAAGATCCAGATCTGAAAATGCAATTTTAAGAAATGAGAAATGGATTTTCGAGGTGGGAAATCAAAATCGTGATTTAAAATCATGATACAAGATTTAAATCTCGAAATCTTAATCGGGACTATAATATGTGACGAAAGTTGCATAGGTTAGTCAAAGACTATCCGTACCTAGAGCATGCTGTAGGTAGATGGCTTAATGCTCAGATCAAAAGCTGAAGTATCAGCTGAGCATTAAGTTGTCCGGTCGTACACAACTCCTATATGGAATGGGTCGACTGCAAGGGTGACGCAGATCCTGACGATTTTAATCGCCGATGAAGTATATGGCAAGAAGATGCTGAAAGGTATGAAATCTTTGAATGTGAAGGATGAGGCAATAGGCATGAAATGTGCTAGAGCAGACACTAGGTGGGAAGTGTAGGGCATAAGGTGTAGCCTGAAGTACCACAGGAGCTGTGACTATTGAAGTAGACATCTAGGATGTCTTCTATAAAAAAGCTCATTTGGGTAACAACTGAAAGTAATACTTAGTAACAATATCTATCTTGCATATATGGAGGAGTAGATCCGAAGTTCAGCTTGGAATCTGAAATTAGGATATATTTGCTGGATTCCCAGGATAATTACATATAATATATGTCTGATTTGTAGCAGTATAGCTGCACTTCCAACTTATACATGCAGTGTGGGTCAAAGACTATTTGTTAGCATGGGAAGTCAGTCTGTGAATACGTAGGGCATATTGATACCAGTCTTTAGCTGCGAGTAGCATAATGTAGGTAACGATTTCGGGTAATTCCTACAGGCTAAAAACCAAACTGGTATCAGTTGTTATATAATCCTGAATGTACTGTAGAGATGTGAGGATACATGTGTTCCTGCTATGCGGCGTCTTAAATGAGTCATGGCAGATGGATATCAGTTCTCTAGCTGCGAGCAGCATAATGTAGGTGTCGTACTACGGTTAATTCCTACAGGCTAGGACTAGTGGTATCAGTTGTTTATTCGCAACTATAAATAAGTCTATTATATAGAACTATATTATTAGACGAGACTAAGACATAGTACTCTTACGGAAACAGAGGTAATGGAAGTGTATCTGTTCCTTAATTCCCTGATCAGGAATTGTAAGATGCATCGGTAGAATGGCTATGTCGGTGTGACTCTAATTTTATGGATCCTTACTTGAAGGAGCTTACTACATGTATCTTGATTAATATAGTGTAAGGACATTACTGACTAGAATGGTAGGAGGACGTCCTAGTATGCCAGTAGATCATCGATCGGATCTGGTTGAAAAGGTTTCCTTAGACACCAATTTGTACTGCTCTCGTAATGAGAAGCTCTTAGGAGCTGTTAGCCTGTGATTGAGTCACAGGGCTTACCTTTATGCCGTAACTCTATGCCAATAGAGATACGTAAGTCATATGCCGAACATAGCTTTGGTTGGGAAGTGAAATATCTTCAGCTGGGTAAGATACGCGTCAGATTGGATCAGAGATGCTGCATTATATGGGATACAAGACGCAATGCGTAGTAGTAAACAGTGCAGATTATTAGGAGCATAAGCAACTCCTATGTGATATCTGCACTGATGTCTTATAGACTTTTTAATGAATAGGCTTAGTGTGCAAGTCTTAAGTATTGCAATAACCATATGCTAGTATGTGTTTAACTTACTAGTGCAAACTTGTTGGGGTTTGCGTGTTATTGCAATTAGTACACTGCAGTGTGTAAGTATCCGGATACTAAAGTACCGGTTGTATTAGATAATATATCTATACAAGCTTATTATCACACTAAAGAGTAAGTATAGTAGTCATACTGTGACGAAATACTAAAGTTATGATAACATAACTATGTTCCCTAGTTGTTTAAATCCGGACTTTAACTACTAGTTTAGCTAGTAAACTAAGTCGAGTATCGAGTAGTTATCGATGAGAAGGACAACTAGGACCAATACATTGTAATAGATCTAGTGCAATCTAGTGCACCTAACCAAACTACTACTATAACGTCTGCAATTAGGTGAGTAGCAAGTGGTTAGGATTTGATGTAGTTCCTCGTAAATTAATTTGGTGACTCGACATATCAATATGTGTATGTCTTGACGACCTTATATAAGCAGTAGCTTATAGCAAGTGATTAAAGTCGTAATTGCGAGGAGTTAACATGGTATGTAAATCTTTTACCAAGATTACATATTTAATTAATACTACTAGTATAACTAGCTAGTAGTATTAGCGGTCCCTAATGTAGCTCGTTGGGAATAGCCGTTACATGTTAACCTAGTCTATAATCATCTTATAGCAGATAACAGAGATGAAGTTATCTACTAACTAGAAATTTGCAGGGTATCTGTATGAGCAATACAGTAGATATCCTATCTATGCGATGTATTTGGTACGAGCTACCAAAAGATCGTTAATACTAATCAAGGATTAGTAAATCTTCTAGATAGTTTTGTACGGTTCTATCTAGAAGTTTAATTCTAAGTATTTATACTATGAAGAATCTAGAACTAGATTGAGCAGATCTGTTCTAGATACTTCTTAAAAGATCTTCTTGATTTCAACTCCTATGTTGTAGAGTTAACATATCTAAGGTGTTTTAAGTATGTGTAACATATGAATTAGTAAATTCGTTAGTACTATGAAAGAGGGTATACGGTGGTTACCAAGTAGTAGGTTAAGTACTACTTGGGTTACTCGGTATTCGTAAATACATATATGGAATATAGATGGAAATATACCTTCACAACTGGTATGGTTGTGAAAGCTATGCTGTGGGGATACTATGTATCGTATTACCAACTTACTCGTATACTAGTTCATGCTAATGAAGGAATCTTCATGCATACTTCAGATATCTTGTTATAGATAATGTTATCGGATAACAACTAGCTTGTTGAACATCATGGCTACAATTAAATATGGTCGGATACTATAAATCCTCTTTAGTGGTATTGGAGATGACAAGCCTGTCACAGCTGGATCTGGCAAATCCGAATAGTTTGTGCTGGTAACCTAAGCATACTCTGTAAGCTGTAGTTTACAGTAATGAGTATACTTAGGGTATCTCTGATTACCCATCTCGTTCTATGCTCCCTGATGCTGGTCACATCGAGGTTAAAGAACGAGTCAGTATTGTAGACTGTAGAGGACGTTTTAATTGGCATCTGGTGATAGTGTTGGTAGACATAAAATTTGCGGAATTGGTGTCCCAAATTCACCGTTATACTTTAGTATCGTATGTTTCAGTAAAGAGGAAAACATACGTAGCATGATTAGGTAAGTAGGGTATAAGCTGGTATGACTACAGAGGGTTCTGTAGTTGTTATCCTTGGAATACTACGAAATAATCTTAGGATTATTCTAATCATTAGATGTTTGTATAAACATAATCTTATGATTAATTTTAATCATTAGATGTTTGTATAAATATCGTGCGCTGAGTAATAAAGCTGCATAGTGGATATGTAGTGGTTACGATCGATCTAGATATAGATCGTATGCTGAGCTCAAATAAGCATCTGCGAAAGACCATTAGAGATGACAGACTGAAATGTTGATGCATCATACTTGGTGTGAGTAGCGGCGTAACTAAAAATCGTGTGGACTTACAAGTACACAGTATTCCTAAAAGTGGAATACTATAATACTCCATGTAGAGAGTATTATACTAAAAGGTGAGATCAATATGAAGCATATCGTGAATTGCTATAACTATATGGTACTAGGGTCAAAAGCGAGTAATTACCCCGTTGTGAACCATGAAGTAGTACTTTAACCTAGTATACTAGTATTTGTGATTGAGGATACACTAGAAACTAGGGTGTATCTACATACTATGTATGATAATAACATATATAGCATGTTATTATCATACATAGTATGTATGGTACTCTTCTGCTAGACCATCACTCTAGCAGTATGTTAAGAACTGCTGGTTCTCGGTTAACTGTATCAATAGTATTGCGATACTATTGACGTTAGTTAACGGGTGCGTACGTATATTGAAAAAGTAGTCGTATTCGCGGGCAGTATGGAGACTAGAGCGGGGAGGGCGCGAAACCATATAGTTATATCCATATACCATGTATGAGGTATATGACCCTATTTGAACTCTAGTGAGTTCAAGTAGAGGGTATTGAAGCGGTATGATACAATCCAATAGTATGGATTGTATCTGGTTGCTACTCAATGGAGTAGTGATCTGTGAGGAATGACGATCAACACGTGGTGTGTACTTGTACATCGAAGGATGTTAACCTAGGAGCAGTGAGATGCTGATTGCGTGTGCAAGATTACGGATGTAATTGTTAGAGCACACTATTATGTGTATTATGTAATTACATATAGTGTATTTGAGGTACACTATATGTAATTACATATGACTATACTCAGTATACTTGTATGCTGTATTGCATAGACTGATGTAGTTGCATTAGATATATTAGATATTAATATATCTGCTATGCATAATAGAAAAGTGTAAGGACGTGGGCTGGCATAGTATACAGCGGTAACCACTGTTACAAGCTGCTGCAAGCTTGTAGCAGTATGGTGAGGGATGCTCCTGGCATACATTTGTGTATGTATGACCATGAGCATCGATATGAAATACTAGATACGTTCTAGTTTTCATATTACAGCATCTCAGTCTGTAAACAGATCTATGTTTTATAATACTATGTATTAGTAGGGATAATGCAAATACTACATATGTGGTTACATACAACACATATGTAGTATACCAGTATACTAAATTACTTTAGTAATACTTCTATGTTTATACATATTATCTACTAGTGTATAACTATACTACTATTGTGATGGTAGTAGTATACTATACACTAGGTGTATAAGGTAGTTCTCATGTACTTATTATTATTAGAGAATAATAAGTAATGGAACTATGAGTAGTACATTAGGCTCAACCAAATCTACTACTACTAGAAGTATGTGTTGGTTACTTTGTAGGTATCAGGGATAAGTGGTGGTGAAGGGTAGGACAATATGTACTACTAACAGATCTGTTTAGGACAATATGTTCCATATATAATTGATTATATCATATCATATTATGATATTATAAATTATAGTATGTAGTATAGTTTAGAAGTAGTTGCTTCTATACTATACCTATATACTGTAGGTAACTAGATATGCATATTAGTTTAATATGCATATCTAGTTATTATTATATATAATATATACTATATGAAAGTATATGTATATATTATATATAATATTTATGATATTGTAATATGCGTTATCATATTACATATGTAGTATACAGTATATGCAAGTATACTGTGTACTATGTTGTACTATATAGTACATACTTAATGTATGTACTATATTGGATATGTTTAAATACATAATATAATTTATATTATGTATTTAAATATATCATATGATATTTATGATATATGATGTTATAGCGTATAATGAGCATATCAGTATTGTAGCACTATAGCTATAGTATATGTATAGTTTAGTAGAGAACTTTGTTCTGCTATTCTGTATTTATATACTTTAGATATAGTACTATAGTATATTAATACTATATTACATATAGTATAGATGTATATGAGAGTATACATCTATATTATATGTAGTATGTAGCACATATCATGTGTATGTGCTATATAGGATATGTTTATATATCTAATATATCTAGTATATATTAGATATTATAAATATATCATATAGTATTATATGATATGTAAATTATATCATATAATGAGCATGTCAGTACTTTAAGTACTATAGCTATGGTGCATACTGTAGTATTAGCTAGGATCTATTTTCTAGCAATACTAAAGTATGTACCATAGTAGTTACATATACATATTATTAATATGTATATGTAGCTAGTATCTAGATACATATATACTATACCTAGTATAGTATGTATTCTAGGTATCTATAGTACTGGAGTACTATGATACTATATTACATATAGTATAGATGTATATGAAAGTATACATCTATATTATATGTAGTATATAGCACATACAATGTATATGTGCTATATAGGATATGTTTATATATCTAATATATCTAGTATATATTAGATATTATAAATATATCATATAGTATTATATGATATGTAAGTTACATGATATAGTAAGCATATCAGTACTATAGTACTATAGCTATACTATATAAATATAGTTTAGTAGAACATTAAGTTATCTACTATACTATATTTTATACTATGGTAGCTATAATGTATACTTAACCCTATACATTATACTAGGATCTAGCTGTATATCTATACTATATTGTGTATATAGTATACTATTAGCTAGATACTTATAGTAATACAATATTGTAATACTATATTACATATTATATAGATACATATTAGTAGTATGTATCTATGTATATGTAGTATATAGCACATATCATGTGTATGTGCTATATAGGATATATGTATGATATCTAATATATCTAGTATATATTAGATATTATACATATGTCATATGGTATTATGTGATATGTAAATTATATAGAGCATATCAAGTACTAAGGTACTATAGCTATGGTATATACTGTAGTATTAGCTAGGATCTCTTTTCTAGCTATACTACAGTATATACTGTAGTAGTTACATATACATATTATTAATATGTATATGTAACTAGTATCTAGATACATATATACTATATTAAATATATAGTATGTATGTATTCTAGGTATCTATAGTACTGGAGTACTATATGATACTATATGATGTATCATATGTATATAATATGTAAGTATTATATACATATCTTATATCATATATTATTGTGATATGTGCTATACACAATTATATATGGGTTATTAGATTTATATCAGTTTTACTGTAAACTGCTATAAATTTATAACATATAGCCTGCTCCTAGGCTATCCGTTCGTAGCCGAATTTAGCATAATTTTGGGATTATGCTATAAACCATTCATCGAAGATGAATGGTTGATGGACAAGCCCGAAGGGCTTGGCCTTACGGCTATTACCATAGCCGTAAGACCTACCCCTTACGGCCTCAATGTCCATCTAACCATTCGTCTGATGAATGGTTTAGAGACATTTACTTAATAAATATCTTCTATATTACTCTAAAGAGTAATATAGAAGACGTAAGTAAATGTGTAACGCTACGAAGAAGCGTTAGACTTTACGTTACTCTACAAGTCTAACGCGTAGCGTTAGTTCCATCGAAGATGGAATGATTTCTGCGTAGCAGAAATCAGATACAATTCTGTATCTATAGATACAGAATTGTATCGCCGTCGTTACCTAAAGGTAACGACGGCGTAAAGATTTGATTCATTGTAGTATTAAAATACTACAAATGAATCAAATCTTTACCGTTGCAAAACTTCATAATGAAGTTTTGCAACGAGACAACGTTGAGTTTCAATAAAACTCAACATTGTCTCTCCTTCACATACGTGAAGTATGTGAAGGGTGTGGAGCTGCTAAAGCAGCTCCACACTGATATTTTTAGCTCCTGTAAGGAGCTAAAAATATCATCATATGTACATATGATATTTACTTATGTAAATATCATATGTACATATGATACTGCTGATGCATCAGCAGAAGATACATACCTGAAGTATGTATCTTCAGGGCTGATGGTATCAGCAGTAGTATTTGTATATACAAATATTATATTAACATGTAATATTTGTGTATACAAATACATAAAAATACGATTTTTATGATATAAAAATCGTATTTTTACATATATTTCATATATGTATCATATATGAAATATATGCTTCATGCACTACTAGTGCATGAAGGTGT
>NZ_JBFHDY010000061.1:0-21461 GCF_041584495.1 Zhongshania sp. | reverse complement strand
TATTAGCGCCCTATTTTCAACCCAGCTTACAGAGAGCGCCATGACTGATTTATCCCTTTACAGAAATATTGGTATTTTCGCCCACGTCGATGCCGGTAAAACCACCACCACCGAGCGTATCCTTAAGCTGACGGGTAAAATCCACAAACTCGGCGAGGTTCACGAAGGTGAGTCAACGACTGACTTTATGGAACAGGAAGCTGAGCGCGGCATTACCATTCAGTCCGCAGCTGTTAGCTGCTTCTGGAAAGGCCACCGTTTCAATGTTATCGACACACCTGGGCACGTTGACTTCACTGTAGAAGTTTACCGCTCACTAAAAGTACTCGACGGCGGTGTTGGCGTATTCTGTGGTTCTGGCGGTGTTGAGCCTCAGTCTGAAACTAACTGGCGCTACGCAAACGACTCAAAAGTATCGCGTTTGATTTTTGTTAACAAACTTGACCGCATCGGCGCTGACTTCATCCGCGTTACTGATCAAGTGAAGAAAGTATTGGGTGCAAACCCACTGATCATGACCTTGCCAATTGGTCGTGAAGACACGTTTAAAGGCGTTGTTGACCTCCTTAGCCGCAAGGCTTATATCTGGGACGATTCTGGGCAACCAGAAAACTTCGACATCACTGACGTGCCAGCCGACATGGTTGATGATGTTGAAATGTACCGCGAACAGCTTGTTGAAACTGCGCTTGAGGTAGACGACGATTTGTTGATGGCGTACATGGAAGGCGAAATGCCTTCAGACGACGAAATTAAGCGCTGTATCCGCAAAGGTACTTTGGAGTTAGCCTTCTTCCCAACCTACTGCGGTTCTGCCTTTAAAAACAAGGGTATGCAGCTGTTACTTGATGCTGTTGTTGATTACTTGCCAACCCCTACCGAAGTTAACCCACAGCCGTTAACTGATGAAGAAGGTAATGGCAACGGCGAATACGCTATCGTTTCTGCCGACGAGCCCTTCCGCGCCCTTGCGTTTAAAATTATGGACGACCGTTTCGGTGCCCTGACCTTCATTCGCATATATTCCGGTAAGTTGAATAAGGGTGACACCATCCTGAATAGCTTTACTGGTAAAACAGAACGCGTTGGCCGCATGGTTGAAATGCAGGCGGACGAGCGCAATGAATTAAGCAGTGCACAGGCCGGTGACATCATCGCGATTGTGGGCATGAAGAATGTGCAAACTGGCCACACGCTTTGTGATCCTAAGCACCCTTGTACGCTTGAAGCCATGGTCTTCCCTGAGCCCGTTATCTCAATCTCCGTCACACCAAAAGACAAAGGCTCCACTGAAAAAATGGGTATTGCAATCGGTAAAATGGTTGCAGAAGATCCTACTTTCCGCGTTGAGACTGATATTGACTCAGGTGAAACCATCCTTAAGGGTATGGGCGAATTGCACCTCGATATCAAGGTCGACATCCTGAAACGTACTTATGGCGTTGATTTAACGGTTGGCCAGCCACAGGTTGCCTACCGCGAAACGATCACCAAAGAAATTGAAGACAGCTACACGCACAAGAAGCAGTCTGGTGGTTCTGGTCAGTTCGGTAAGATCGACTACGTTATCAAGCCAGGTGAAGCCAACACCGGCTTCACGTTTACCTCGAAAGTTGTCGGCGGTAACGTTCCTAAGGAATTCTTCCCTGCAATCGAGAAAGGCTTCAACTCTATGATGAGCGTTGGCCCTCTGGCTGGCTTCCCAGTACTAGACGTTGAAGTAACGCTCGTAGACGGTGGCTTCCACGCCGTCGACTCCTCGGCAGTCGCGTTTGAAATCGCTGCAAAAGGCGCTTTCCGTCAGTCAATGCCTAAAGCTGGCCCACAGCTGCTTGAGCCTGTGATGAAAGTCGACGTATACAGCCCAGAAGATCACGTAGGTGATGTTATCGGTGACCTAAACCGTCGTCGCGGCATGATCTCTGGTCAGGAAGCGAATGTTACTGGCGTACGCATTAAAGCCGATGTGCCACTTTCAGAAATGTTTGGTTATATCAGCACCCTGCGCACCATGACCTCTGGCCGTGGCCAGTTCTCAATGGAATTCTCTCACTACGCCGCTTGCCCAGCCAACGTATCTGAGACGATCATTGCCAAAGAGAAAGAGAAGAAAGCCGCTGCTGCTAAGTAATTTTAGCCTGCAGTACAAAAAGCCCTGCCAGTTTGCATTGGCAGGGCTTTTTTAATGTCGTTATAAAAAAATATGCTTAGGCTATCCTTACGTCTTCAATTACCGCTTATGACTTGACTCGCGATCGTCGCCGCCAGTAACAACTCCTCATCATGATTCACTAACCGGCGAAGCAGAAGATTACTTCCTACCGAACCCCAGATTTCACCAACCATCTCGTCACCGCTAGACTCCACAACCGCGCCATAGTCTGATACCTCCCTTCGCGGCCCCGAGGTAACTGAAAATTTATCTGCGGTTGAGTGCCTTCGCCTGACTGTCGAGCTCAGCCTGTATGGCTGCCTCGGTGAGCTACTTGATTTGCGGGTGACGACCCCATCCTAGCCGAATAAAAGTGTAAATCCCGTACCTTTACACAATTTTGGCGTATCGGTGACGGTTTAGGAAAATCCCCTTTGAACTCGCCGAGCATCGCAGAAACTGGCGGGGTCTTTAGCGAGCACTGCTTGAGCCAAAGGCGAGTTGCGCAGTGACGCCCAGTTTTGAGAAGCGCGGGAAACCCGAAGGGCGAGTGACGGGGTGTGCTTTTTCTGACTTACTTCTTTTTAACACAAAAAAGAAGTAAGTCGCCCAGCGGGGCAAAAATCTCGCGAGCAAACTAACCGACGTAAAATTTTAATCGGCCTTCCTCAACGCCCGCTTCTCACCACGCCGCCGCGCAAAAAACACCTGCAATGCCGCAGCTGCCTCATCAGCGAGTACACCACCCTGCCACTCCACCCGATGATTCACTTGCGGTTGGTCGAATAACTGCAAATGGCTGCACACCGCCCCAGCCTTAGGCTCGGCAGTGCCATACACCACGCGCTGAATACGGCTATGGATAATTGCGCCAGCGCACATAGCGCAGGGTTCAACAGTCACATAGAGCGTGGTATTAGGCAGGCGATAATTACTCAGGCTTTGCGCGGCGCGACGCAGCGTCACAATTTCAGCGTGGGCCGTAGGATCGGCACTAGAAATAGGCTGATTAAAGCCTTCGGCAATAACAGCATTATCTTTAACTATAAGCGCGCCGACTGGGACTTCGTTAGCTTGATCGGCCTGCTGCGCCAAAATTAAGGCGCGACGCATCCAGTGCGCATCTGATAAATCAGGCATGCTCACCAAACCTAAAGTAGGAAGGTCTTTCACAAACACAAGCTGCCGTTAATCGATTTTCGCTGCTATTTAGCATCTCTCACTCTCAATTATCACCCATTTAAAGTCAGGTCGGACAAAACTCCCTCTTAGCCCACTCACCCCGGTGCTGCCGCCAATTTAAAGCGCCAACAAAAAGCATGTTACCTGAAACGGCCTTTCACACCGCAAATCGATACTACGTTCAGCGTGACGACACCAGCAGCCTTTCGTCACACGGGACATTGGCCTTCCGAACGACAGCCGCGCCACTCAGCGTGCGTGCGGTAAAGACAATTTGAGCTCACCTCAATGTCACTTTTCGCGAAGCTTAAGGCCTAAAAGTAATGACCTTATCTGTTTCAAAATTAACGCCTAATAATAACCCACGCAACAACCATTACCCATTGAAACCCTGCCGCGTGCTCTACAAAACTCAAGAAAAAGCTATATATATTTTATATGCGCTTCGTTAAGAACGGGATGTTCGGAGCTACATCGTGGATTTCAACAAGCTGACTAAGGTGGACTGACTCGCGCCGAAGTATGCCAACGATTAGCGAAATAAAATGAGCGACCTCGAAAAAAATCCCCGCTAAAAAGCGAGGATCTTATATATGCTGAGCAAGCGGCTAAATCTGCGCCGTTTTTACACTCAACCACTGATTAAGACGGCATGCCCGCCAACCAGTACACTGCAGTACCCACAACGATGCTCAAAATAACGATGGCGGCGCAGGCATCAGCGAAGTTGTCGCTGCGTTGCTCTTCGGTTTGTTCAGAAGTATGATCAGACATGGAAGCCTCTTTGGTATGGGTAGATGACTGGGGCCTTAGCTCGGCGCTAAAATTCAGCGCGCATTGTAGCAAGAATTTTCCTTATCGTTGAGCTAATTAATACCCTAGGTTGTGGCTTATCGATCCCGCGCGTAAGCATTACCCAGAAAATTCGTTAGCGAAACCCACACTTTATCTTTAACATTAGGCCGCTATAAACTGCAGCTACCAGCTCCATTCGCGCCCAGTGCATGGAACTCCCTGCCCTACTTAGCATTATTGACCCGCCAAACACTTACGACAAAGGTTCCTATGTACGCTTACGACCAATTTGACCGTCAGCTAGTCAGTCAGCGTGTTGCGCAATTTCGCGACCAAACCCAGCGCTATCTCGAAGGCAAAATTAGCGATGAGCAATTTCTGCCTTTGCGTTTGCAAAATGGCCTCTATATTCAGCGCCTTGCACCTATGCTGCGTATTGCCGTGCCCTACGGCACGCTGAACTCCGAACAGCTGCGCAAATTAGCGTCTATTACGCGAAAATACGACAAGGGCTACGCCCACATCAGCACTCGCCAGAACGTGCAGCTAAATTGGCCCAAACTAGAAGAAGTGCCCGACATTCTGGAAGAGCTTGCCGAAGTCGAAATGCACGCAGTGCAGACCAGCGGTAACTGTATTCGCAACGTCACCGCCGACCAGTTTTCTGGTGTGGCCGCCGACGAAGTTGAAGACGCCCGTGCCTACTGTGAGATTATTCGTCAATGGTCGACATTTCACCCTGAATTCGCATATTTACCCCGTAAATTCAAAATCGCGGTGTGTGGCTCAGAGTCTGACCGCGCCGCGATAATGGTTCACGACATAGGCCTGCAAATTGTTAAAGATGCAACTGGCAACACAGCGTTTAAGGTTATTGTGGGTGGTGGCCTGGGCCGCACCCCGGTTATTGGCAGCGTGATTCACGAAGCCCTTGAACCCAAGCATTTGCTGACCTACCTCGAGGCGATTTTACGGGTGTATAACCAGCTCGGTCGTCGCGACAACAAGTTTAAGGCCCGCATCAAGATTTTGGTCCGCGCCATGGGCGCCGAAGCGTTTAAAGCCGACGTTGAGAAAGAATGGGCGCATATTAAAGATGGCGCCCTGAGTTTGACTAACGAAGAAATCAGTCGCGCTCAGGCCTTCTTTCAGCCGCCTGCCTACGAGTCATTGGCACAGCAAGACATGCAGGCTCTAGCGCTAGAAAATGCCGAATTTGCCCGCTGGTTGCAGCACAATACCCATGCTCACAAAGTTAATGGTTACCGCATTGTGACCTTGGCACTGAAAACCACCGGCGTCGCCCCTGGCGATGTTACCGCCGAGCAGCTGGAAATGATCGCCGACTTGGGCGAGCGCTATGGCTTTGGTGAAATTCGCAGCACCCACCAGCAAAACATCGTCCTTCCGGACGTTCGTCAGCAAGATTTACTGGCCCTGTGGAAAGAACTGACCGAATTAGAGGTCGCGTCTCCTGTAATCGGCACCTTAAACGACATAATTTGCTGCCCCGGCGGCGATTTCTGCTCGCTGGCTAATGCCAAGTCGATTCCGATTGCCGAAGCGATTCAGCGTCGCTTTGAAGATTTGGATTATGTCTATGATCTCGGCGAGATTGAGCTTAATATTTCTGGCTGCATGAACGCCTGTGGTCACCACCATATTGGCAATATCGGCATCCTTGGTGTAGATAAAAAGGGCCAGGAGTTCTATCAAGTCTCCCTCGGCGGCAGTCAGGGCTTAGACGCTTCAATCGGCAAGATTCTTGGGCCATCCTTCGCCCAAGATGAGGTGCCTAATGTTATTGAAAAAGTGCTCGAAACCTTTGTTTCACTTCGCCAGCCGGAAGAGCGCTTTTTAGACACCTTTCGCCGCGTCGGTATTGACCCATTTAAGGAGCGTGCATATGCCTAAGATTATTAAAGACCTCTACGTTGTTGAGGACAGCTGGCAGGTTTGGCGCGACACCGAGACCCTGCCTTCGACTGGTGGCTACATCGTGCCGCTGAGCCTATGGCAAGCGCACAAAGATGAATTGCTCGCACTAGGCAATATTGCGGTATTTTTAGCCAGCGATCAGTCGCCCAAGCTGTTGGGGGCAGACGTCAAAAGCTTCGCTCTAATCGCGGTAGACTTCCCTAAGTTTGCTGATGGTCGTGGCTTTAGTTATGGTCGCGAATTGCGTGAACAGCACGGTTTTACTGGCGAATTACGCGCAATTGGCGACTTTATGCGGGATCAGCTGTATTTTTTGAAACGCTGCGGCTTCAATAGCTTTGCCCTGCAAAGCGACGAGCTTGACGAGGCCTTGGCCAGCTTCAATGATTTTAGCGACGCCTATCAGCCGTCGATAGATCAAGCCTTGCCGATTTTCCGCCGCCGTTAAGGCTACGCGCAAATCACTAAATGCCGCCACTTTGGCGGCATTTTGCTTTATTGACAGTTAGTTTATCGCGTTCGATTAGCCCAAGCGCTATTGTTTCGTTACGCGAGCTTATGTGATTATGAACCTTCACCCGCCCCGCCAAGAGGTTTAAGCCGTGGAAGCGAGTTTAACGTCGTCATTTTTTTTGATTTTTAGTGGTGCCGCGGTATTAGCCTCGATTGCCCTCTTCACCCGCCAGCCACTACTCATCGCCTATATCGCACTTGGCGCCATTATAGGCCCGCACGGGAGCGTCTGGGTCACGGATGTTAAGCTACTTGCCGAGATCGCCGAATTCGGCATTATCTTTTTGCTATTTCTGCTGGGCCTAGATATGCAGCCCAAAGCGCTGTTAGCCACCCTTAAAAAGGCCACCGTGGTCGCGCTCCTCAGCTCCTTGGCCTTTGCCCTCATTGGTTATGCCGTCGCCGCCAGCTTTGGGTTCAATACCACCGAATCATTAGTGATTGGCGCGGCCATGATGTTTTCGAGCACCATCATTGGCATTAAGCTGCTGCCAACGACCGCGCTGCATCACCGTCATACTGGCGAACTCATGGTTGGCTTGCTACTGCTACAAGATTTAATCGCAATTTTTGTGCTGATGATATTGCTCAGTATGAGCTTGGGGGAGTTCTCCGGGACGAGCCTGCTTAAAGCACTTGTCGCCCTACCCGCCTTAATTGCGTTTGCTTTTTTGGCCGTACGCTTCGTTTTATTACCGCTGATAAGTCGCTTCGACCGCTTTCATGAGTATATATTTTTGCTGGCTATTGGCTGGTGTCTTGGTATGACCGAGGCCGCCCACGCCTTAGGCTTATCTGCTGAAATTGGCGCATTTTTGGGCGGTATTAGTCTCGCAACAAGCCCGATATCGCAATACATCGCGATTAATTTAAAGCCCTTGCGAGATTTTTTCCTGATTCTGTTTTTCTTTTCACTGGGTGCGCGTTTCGACTTAGGTTTACTCAGCGAAATTATCGTACCGGCGTCGATTCTCGCCGGGCTGGTATTAGTACTCAAGCCCGTTATTTTTCGCTATTTAATACACGGCATGAGCGAAACCAAGAAACTGGCCTGGGACTTGGGTTTCCGGATGGGCCAAATCAGTGAGTTTTCGTTGCTTATTGCCTACGTCGCCACAGAAATGGCGTTAATCGGCCGTGAAGCGTCACATTTGATTCAGGCTACCGCCATTATTAGTTTTGTGGTGTCGTCTTATATCGTGGTTTTAAACTATCCTACGCCTATTGGTATTTCCGACAAACTGCGACGAGACTAGCCCGCCGCCTAACTCTTTAGCGCTATTGAAAAACTACTGAAAAGCTCACCGGCACAACCAAGCCAATATTGCTCAAGCCCGCCAGACTGCGCAGCTTGGCGACACCAGCAACTAAGCCAAAGCGCTGAGTATCTATAAAGCTAGGGGCAAGCGTTACAACATGTAAAGCGCCGTCGGCTCGCTTAGTGACGATAACATCAAAGCTCAGCGGTGAACTTATACCGTGCATAACCAGCGCGCCGGTAAGTTGCATCGTTCTTTGCTCTCCAACAGCCATCGCCACCAGCTCGGGTATATCGACCAGTGTGGTATACGTCGCTGCTGGAAATTTATCCGTCTCAAATAGGTATTTACGCATTCTTTCATTGCGGATATCGATTCCGCTGGCAATGCTATTCAGGCCTACGACAATTTCAGCCTCACCTGTTTGAGCATCAATCCTGCCAGTGAGACTGGAGAAACTCATCGTTTCCGCTATCGCGTCATTTTTAATACTCACAAAACTCAAGCTTGAGCTATCTGCTTTCAGCTCCATTGCATTGACGGCGCCAAACTGCAGCAAAAAAATTGCCGCACACAACAACTGTTTCATCATCCATTCCTCATAAAATCCAATCACCGATGGCCCGCAGGCCTCTAGCAAGCTTTACATTTTGCTTTCAAAGAGACAAGGAGTAGGGCGAAATTGGGGGACACAGACTTAATTTAGATAAAAAAAAGCCCGGTAAAAACCGGGCTATTAAAGCTCTACTTCTGCTTATAACGCAGAGTCCAGCTCAGGTACGGCATTAAACAAGTCGGCAATCAACCCGTAGTCAGCAACTTGGAAGATAGGGGCATCTTCGTCTTTGTTGATAGCAACAATGACTTTAGAGTCTTTCATACCAGCCAAATGTTGGATCGCACCAGAAATACCGATGGCAATATACAGGTCTGGGGCAACGATTTTACCCGTTTGACCAACCTGCATATCGTTAGGTACGAAACCAGCATCAACTGCAGCGCGCGAAGCACCAACGGCAGCACCGAGCTTGTCAGCAAGCGAGTACAGCATGGCAAAGTTGTCGCCATTCTGCATGCCGCGGCCACCAGAAACAACGATACTTGCTGCGGTCAAATCTGGGCGATCACTCTTCGCAACTTCTTCACGAACATAGCTAGAAGTTCCGGCATCGTGTGCGCTGGCAACAGCTTCGACAGCCGCGCTGCCGCCTTCGGCAGAAACGGCGTCAAACGCAGTGGTACGCACGGTGATGACCTTAATGGCATCAGAGGATTGCACGGTAGCAATAACGTTACCTGCGTAGATTGGGCGTTTAAAGGTATCGGCGCTTTCGACAGAGATAATTTCAGAAATCTGTGCAACATCAAGTAACGCCGCTGCGCGTGGTAGCGTGTTTTTACCAGAGGTTGAAGCAGGTGCCAGAATGTGGCTAAAGTCTTTACCAAGCTCCGCAAGCAACAAGCTAACGTTTTCAGCCAACTGGTGACCATAAGCAGCGTTGTCGGCAACAAGCACCTTGCTAACGCCGTCAATTTTTGCTGCGGCCTCTGCGGCTGCGCTACAGGCTTCACCTGCAACGAGGACCACAATGTCGCCACCAATTGCTTTCGCAGCAGCAACCGTATTTAGCGTAGCGCCCTTAATAGAGGCGTTATCGTGTTCTGCAAGAATTAAAATACTCATCAGATTACCTTCGCCTCGTTTTTCAGTTTCTCAACAAGTTCAGCGACATCCGCAACCTTAATACCGGCTTTACGCTCAGCAGGTGGCTCTACCTTCAACGTAGTGACGCGAGGAGTAACCTCTACGCCCAAGTCGTCGGGCGTCATCACATCCATTGGCTTTTTCTTGGCCTTCATGATGTTTGGCAAAGAAGCATAACGGGGCTCATTTAGACGCAAATCGGTAGTAATTACCGCTGGCAGTGACAGTTTAACGACCTGTGAGCCGCTATCAACTTCACGGGTTACCGTAACGCTGTCGCCCTCAACCAAAACTTCAGAGGCAAACGTGCCCTGTGACATACCGGTTAAGGCAGCCAGCATCTGACCAGTTTGGTTGTTGTCGCCGTCAATAGCCTGCTTACCAAGAATAACCATTTGCGGCTGTTCTTTATCGCAAACGGCTTTCAGCAGCTTAGCAATAGCCAGTGGCTGAACTTCTACGTCAGTTTCTACCAGAATACCGCGATCAGCACCCAGTGCTAGAGCAGTACGGATTTGCTCCTGACTGACTTTTGCGCCGATAGACACAGCAACAATCTCGGTCACTACGCCTTTTTCTTTCAGGCGAACAGCTTCTTCAATTGCAATTTCACAAAATGGGTTTATGGCCATTTTGACATTATTCAGATCAACGCCAGTGCCATCCGATTTCGGACGCACTTTTACGTTGTAGTCAACTACTCGTTTGACAGCAACCAGAACCTTCATGGATTCCCCAGTACTCGCGTAAATGAAATGAAATGGCGATTGTCCCTACGCAGCGAACCTGCATTCAGATCCAAGCAGACAATGCCTCGGTAAAAAGCGCGGTTATATTGACGCTTATACGCCCTAAGGTCAATAAAAGCACGGACTTTACAAGACGTATATTCCCAATAAAGCAACCACCCACCATAGCAAGAAAAATATTTAAGTAATTGTAATTAAAGATATTTTTTTATTTCAGCGATTTCTATTTCACATGAAAAATTTTAATTAACCGTTCGTTTAAAACCAGACTCACACTGAAACAGCAGTCTATTTCTTTATCTTTTGATATTCAGAATTGCAAGATTTCTGCATTATTAGTGCAGATACCTTGCAGTTTGCGCGTCGAACCTATGAAGCCAAAGACACAAGAAATAGCCCCTACCGATGACCTGTGCCGCTCCCGCGTCGATCAAATGATCAATATGCACCATGAATTGGTGATGCTTACTCAACGCATTGATTGGCATTGTCTGGACAGCCAGCTCGACCTTGCTATGCAAATGCAGGCCGACCATCCCGAGCCGCTTAATGGCCGGCCTGCCATTACTCAAATAGATGCATGCCTTATCGGATGAAGCGGTCTGTGACCGCGGGATCGAGAACCCCCATTTCCAGTACTTGTGCGGCCAAACGTATTTTCAGCACATTTTACCCATTCAAGGCTCTTCCATGACTCACCGGGAGCTGACGAAGACCTCTGCGCAAGCTTGATCAAAGAAAGCCTGAGAGTCGCCCCATCCAAGCAAAGCTATTCACACTCGCCATCTCAACTACGTGGTGGTGGATACCGCGTTTCAGCCTAAGTGCACACCCCACCTGCGTCAGAGCTATGCTCGCGTCACCAAGCAGGTTTTGATGATGTTGGGACGCTACCGTCACACTAAACAACTCAAGCGTACCCGCCATACGGAACAGCTCATTCAAATCCGTCCTAGCCGAATCATTCGCGATATATAATGGCGTTTACTGGATCAAGAAGAACTCGCGCAGTTGTTTGCTGATGCACTGCGTAAAACCAACATTGCCTAGTGCCAAGAGCGCAATAGCAAGGTCAAACTCTACAGTTGGCATGTGGCCGAAGTGGAATGCATTGATCAACGCAGCGGGCCACAACTTCCGCTTGCCGTTGAAGTAGTTCAGAAAGCTTTTTTGATCCTAAATTTATTAACGCTTATCTACACAAGCTACGCAATAGCCCAGACCGGGCGCGAAGTGCAATCACTGTGCTTAACCAGCACACGCGACCCCATGATATTCTCAATGAATATCATGGGGTGATGTCACTTTGATCGGTTTTTAAACCGACAACTAATTAAACTACGCTTAAAGTAGCGTTTTAAGACCCGTGGTTTTATAATTCGCTGTTTTAATTACCCACAAACCGCCCCATAAAAGGGCAATGGCAATGCTACTTAGCATACATAGGAGAACGTCTGTGGAACGCGAATCAATGGAATTTGATGTCCTGATCGTTGGGGCTGGCCCCGCCGGATTAGCGGCAGCATGTAAAATCCGTCAATTAAGCGAAAGCACTGGCAAAGATATCAGTGTCTGTGTTGTTGAAAAAGGCTCTGAGGTTGGTGCCCACATTCTCTCTGGTGCAGTTTTTGAGCCCAGCGCATTGAACGAGCTTTTCCCAGATTGGAAAGAAAAAGGCGCCCCGCTAAACACCCCCGTCACTGGCGATGACATTTATTATATGACCAGCGCTGAAAAGGCCATTAAAGTACCTGGGTTTGCTGTGCCGAAAACCATGCACAACGAAGGTAATTACATTATTAGCCTCGGTAATTTGTGTCGCTGGATGGCCGAACAGGCAGAAGGCATGGGTGCTGAAATCTACCCCGGTTTCGCCGCGTCAGACGTACTTTTCCATGAAGACGGTCGCGTAAAAGGCGTTGTAACAGGCGATATGGGTATCGCCGCCGATGGCAGCGAAAAAGACAGCTATATGCCCGGCATGGAGCTACATGCCAAATACACCCTATTTGCCGAAGGCTGTCGCGGCCATCTAGGCAAACGTCTGATGGAGAAGTTTGACCTAAACGCAGGCAAGGATCCTCAGCACTATGGCATAGGCATTAAAGAGCTGTGGAAAATCGACCCCGCCAAGCATGAAGAAGGTAAGGTTATGCATGCTGCGGGCTGGCCGCTGGCTGAGAATGGCGCTGCCGGTGGTAGCTTCCTCTACCACATTGAAGACAATCAAGTGTCTATTGGTCTGATTACCGATCTTTGCTACGACAACCCTTACTTGTCGCCCTTTGAAGAATTTCAGCGCTTTAAAAAGCACCCTACCGTTATGCAATATCTGGAAGGCGGCGAGCGTATCTCATATGGTGCCCGCGCCATTGCCAAGGGTGGCCTACAGTCTCTGCCTAAAATGACCTTTCCCGGCGGCTTATTAATTGGTTGTGACGCCGGCACCCTTAACTTCGCCAAGATCAAGGGCAGTCACACCGCAATGAAATCGGGCATGATCGCTGCTGAAGTGGTTCACAAAGCCATCACTGAAAACGAGGCAAGCGGTCAAGAGCTAGGCGAATACACTACCGCCTTTGAAAACTCCTCAGTTTATAAAGAATTGCACGAACAACGCAATTTTGGCCCAGCGCAGCACAAATGGGGCAACTTCTTAGGCTCTGCTTACGCCTTTGTCGATCTTAATTTGTTCAACGGCAAACTGCCCTGGACCTTAGGTGACGATCACCCCGATCACGCTGAAATGAAGCCCGCGGCAGAGTGTAAACAGATCACTTACCCTAAGCCGGATAATAAGATCACCTTCGACCGCCTGACCTCGGTATTTTTATCCAACACCAACCACGAGGAAGATCAGCCCTGTCACCTGACATTGAAGGATCCTGAACTACCTATTCGCGACAACCTTCCGAAATATGCGGAGCCAGCGCAGCGCTACTGCCCTGCCGGTGTGTATGAAGTTGTTGAGGATGCAGAAGGCACACCTAAGTTCCAGATCAATGGCCAAAACTGTGTTCACTGCAAAACCTGTGATATTAAAGATCCGGCGCAAAATATTATTTGGGTAACACCAGAAGGCCTCGGCGGCCCCAACTACCCCAATATGTAAGTGCGACGAGAGTCGCACTTACGCACTGTAAAGTACTGATTTAAAATGATTTTACAGTATAAGGAGCAGCTTAGGCTGCCCTTTAACCCCTATCACGTTAGGCGGAGAGGTTTTCCGGTACTCATGAGGCAGGTTCAACGGCGGTACGGTTTGGCTGCCTTAAACCGGTGCTGCTGAAAACCCTGCAAGCTTGGTATTACTGAGGTTGCGTATGCACCTCAGCATTTTCTTCTTCGAAGAGCGGGATCGGGGTTGGACGACAAGGAAGGAAAGGCAATTATGCTTCTCCAACCGAGCCGTACAGAGAGTGGAGCCGGTAACGGTAGAACCTCGATACGGTTGTCGATGCAAGTATGTAAAGCTGCGTTGATGATTGTCGATCGACCACAATGACTGTCTATCCGTTTTCTCAGTCAGCAGACGACCGCTTATGTGATCAATTGTAGCTAGGGGCAGCGCACTCTGGTAACGGCGTTGTGTGGTAATTCTCCCTTTTTTGCGCTCGAATACTTTATTGCCTGCCGAGCGCCCTACTATATTTCACCGAGCTCAAAATACTCGCCACCGGCGTGTAGCACGATAGCCCCAGCTTCATACTCAGCAAGATCAACTAGCCGATAAAAGCATGCCCTATTCACCTTTGCCGCCAAACCGTGCCGGGTTAACACTGAAGGAATGGGCTCCTTGCTGTCGGCCTGCGTATCAACACACAGAGGGTGCTTTGAACCAAGCTCAAACCAAGTGTCGACGTTGGTTTTTACCGCTATACGCGGTGACTCAGCTGCTGCCTCAATTTCGAAATCGACAATCATTAACGGGAAGCCTTCCACTTGCAGCCGCCATTTTTCAACGGGCGTGACCAAATAGTAGTGGCCATCTTGCTCACGGCGCAGAATAGACGCAAATAACTTAACCAGCTCATGGCGCTTAATTTCACCACCTTCGTGAATCCAGCGGCCATCGGCTTTTATGACAATATCAATGTCACCACTCAGTTCAGGATGCCAGTCTTCAATAGGCGGCACACCACGCTGATCTTTAAGTAGTGCCTGTATACTGCCCAAGCTCACCATTTACCTAACCTTTATTGATATTGCGCTTTCACCATTGAATTAAGCGCACATTAATAACACCTTCAATAGCACGCAATTGCTCAAGCAGTGCCGGGCTTGCTTCACTGGCCAAGTCGATTAGATTGTAAGCTATTTCGTCCCGACTTTTATTTAACATATCGACAACGTTAATATCAGCATCCGCAAGTAAACCAAGTACGCTACCAAGAATTTTAGGAACATTATGGTTAGCAATTGCAAGACGGCACTGGCCGCTGCGATCCAGCTGCAAATTAGGAAAATTAATCGAATTTTTGATATTGCCGTTTTGCAGGAAATCATCCAGCTGATCGGCAACCATCATTGCGCAATTCTCCTCCGCCTCATCAGTACTTGCACCGATATGCGGCATTAGAATTGCGTCAGCTCGTCCGATAAGCGCTGGGACGGGAAAATCGGTAATAAACTGACGTAAACTGCCGTTATCTAAGGCACGAATAACCGCGCTGATATCCACAATTTCTTCTCGTGCAAAATTCAGTAAGCAGCAGCCCGGTTTGCAGGCAGCGAGTAAATCGGTATTGATCAAGCCTCGGGTCGAATCTAGAACAGGTAAATGCAGGGTAATAAAGTCTGCTCGAGCGAATAAGCTGCTTAAATTATCCATTTTCTTTACTGAACTAGGCAATCGCCATGCGGCGTCAACAGACAACGCTGGGTCATAACCAATGACTTCCATGCCTAAGTTTAATGCGGCATTTGCTATCATTGAGCCTATCGCTCCGAGACCAACAACACCGAGAGTTTGCCCTGCCAGCTCATTGCCCTTAAAACGCTTTTTTTCTTTCTCTAAGAGCTTAGCCATTTCAGCCGCGTCATTCATATGACCCAGGGTATTCACATAGGATATACCGGCCAAAATCCCCCTTGAGCCTAATGCTAAACCGGCAATAACCAATTCTTTAACCGCATTGGCATTGGCGCCAGGACTATTAAAAACAGGAATACCGCGCTCCGTACACGCAGAGACAGGAATGTTGTTCGTGCCAGCGCCCGCTCTTGCGATGGCTTTCACGCTCGTAGAAATTTCCGCGACCTGAAGCTTGTGACTGCGCAACAATATTGCATCAGGCGCACCAAACTCCGTCGCTAATTCATAATTTACACTAGGTAAGCGACTTAAGCCTTTGTCAGATATCTGGTTCAGGGTTAATACTTTATACAAGGTTTGTACTCCTAATTATTTTAGCCAATGCGATGCCGGCGATCACCAGCCGGCGCGGAACCTAGGTCAAACGCATTGGCGGCACTCTGCTCAGACTGAGGCCCTAAGGGTACGCTGTGAAAAAAGTTCAATCCCGCAATGCGGCCATTCACACTAAGCGCCGCGGTGTAGGCTGCATTCTGACCAAGCAATCGAAAATCCCAGCTTTCAGCGTCAGGACCAAAAAATTCAAGAAACTCTCCATCATTACCAAGCACTACTGAAAAGTCGTGCAATGGAATCGACAGACCTTCGCCGCGAGCCTTGATATAAGCTTCCTTCAATGTCCAAAAACGATAAAAATAATTGAGCTGCTGCGTTTCATCTCGACTTTTCAGCGCCTGCAGTTCAAGCGCCGAAAAATAGTCTTCGGCAACATCAAGTATCCCTGGATTTTCTGACCTGCACTCCACGTCAACGCCAATTGCCTTATCACGCGTAACGACGCAAACGATTAAGCCGCTGGTGTGCGCGGTGTTAAACTGGATTATTGGCGAAACACTAGAATTGCTTAGTTCGGGCTTACCAAAGTCATTTACCTGAAATTCAATTTCTTGCGGTGACAGTTCGCAGTATTCAGCCAATACCGTACGCAACAAGGCCCTACTCACCAGATAATCCCAACCGTTATCGACATGTTTAAGTTGCTGATACTGTTCGAGCTCGGACTGCGAGAGCATTTCCTCATAATCTTTTTGCGCTGCTTTCAGGCGGTTGTCATTGGTAAAGCTAAACCAAACATCGACAACACCTGCACTCAGCGACCGTCGTAAAGCGGAAGTCATTATTTTTATATATCCATTAAATAGCCCCAGCGGTAATCAGCCGGTTGGGGCCTAAATCAATTGATCTTAATTTTTGCGTCTTTCCACAAACCATTAAAGTAAGCCGCAAAATCCTGTGAAGACCTATTTCTAGATGCGCTATTTTCTGCTTCGTTAAGCTGGGCAACGTCCATCCCGCTTTGGCGGCCATAATTTACATCAAGTAACTGCAAGACCACCCGATCACCATTTGCCAAACGCAAAACACTGACGCTTGCCTGTTGATCTGGTCGCGGCATTGAAAATGCGCGATTACGAATCGGCGCGTCAACCGCGATATCACCCCGTTTACCGGCTGCAATCGCGTTCCAAGACAATTGTTCCACCTTGGCTACCTCCTCGGCACGCTTGCCAGCAATCAATTCTGCCTGGATAGCTTTGGCCCGAGATTCTGCCGCAAGTTCGGCTTTGCGCTGTTCCAGACTACTGACAATCTCTTCGCGCACCTGCGATAAAGGTAGGGTATCGGGTGCCTTGTATTCTTCGACATGGATCACCGCAAAGTGTTCCGGTGTTAATTCAAAGACTTCGCTGTTTAAGCCTTTACTGCGCAATTCTGGATTAAAGGCGGCAGACTTCAAGCTCGCATAAGCAAACAATCCGCTCTCGTCTGACCCCTTTTGCCATTCGCTTTGCTTAACCTCGAGCCCGAGCTCTTTGGCGGGCATGGCTAAATTTTCGGCGTTAAAGACAAGGTCACGTAAATCTTCTACTGCACCAATTAAGCGTGGCATCGCCGCCTGCCGACGCAGGCGTTCAGTAATCTCCAGTCTTGCGCTCTCCAGACTCGGCACACTAGGTTGACGAACACTTAGCAATTTAATCAAATGTAAGCCTGCGTCTGTTTCAACGACAGGAGAGATTTCACCTTCTTTTAGCCCAGCTAAAGCCTCTTCAAACTCCGCCGGAAAACTGTCGCCACTGCTAAAACCAAGGGCACCACCTTCACCCGCGCTTCCGGCATCCGCAGAATGCAGTCGTGCTTGCTCCGCAAAGTCTGCGCCAGCCAGAACTGTTTGGCGAATTTTTTCAAGCTGCGAAGACGATTCTTCACGACTGCTGTCGTCATTAATTTCAATTAAAATATGTGCCGCTTCGCGCTCAACTTGCGCGTTACTCGCCTCTACCAATCGCTGGTATTCGGCCATGACTTGATCTTCTGAAACCGGCTCAAAAAAATCCTCTTCAGATAACTCAACATACGAGTATCTAACCGCGGCCTCACTCAGAAATTGTTTCGCATTTTCCTTATAGTAAGTTTCGACCTCTTCATCACTAATCTTGATGCTGGCGCGATAAGGCGCTTGGGCGACGGTGATAAAGTGATAATCGCGGGTCTCGTGGAGCAAGCCGATTGCCCGTGACAATTCGGGACCCGCCACAAAGGCTGAGCCCGCAACGGCGCTGGATAGCTGCTGAATTGTCAGATCTGAGCGCAACAGCTGTTTAAAAAATGCACTGCTATAGCCTTGCAAGCGCAAAACTTGCTCATAGCGAGCCTGAGAAAACCGGCCGTCCTCTTGAAACTGCGGCATGGACGCGATGGTTGCATGCAGCTGGGCGGTCGATATTTCGATACCTGCTTCCGCAGCAGCCTGCAGGAGTAGCTGCTGCTTTATTAGGGTGTTCAACGCTGGCTTACGCAACATTGCATCGTCTAGCATGGCGGGATCAATCTGATCACCCATCATGCCTAGTAAACGTCGCTTTTGAAGGCCAATCGCCTGCTGCAATTCACCTTCAGAGATCTTTTCGCCGTTGACGACAGCGGCCGGAACCTGCCCTGACCCACCAAATAAACTATCAATACCAAATAGCGCAAAAGGTACGATGATGAGCGCGATAATGAACTTGGCGGCAGTTCCCTGGATATTATTCCGAATATTTTGCAGCATTGACGCGAACCCGACTCTGAATCATAAAAAAAAGCGCACCTCTCGATGCGCCTTCTGTAAGAGGTCTTAACCCCTATAGCGACTTCCCAACACCGCAGGAAAGGCTATAACCCTTAGTTACAGGCGTCTTTCAACGCTTTACCTGCTTTGAAGCTAGGAATCTTGGCAGCTGAAATTTCGATTGGCGCGCCAGTTTGAGGATTGCGGCCGGTACGAGCTGCACGGTCTTTTACGCTAAATGTACCAAAGCCGACAAGTGATACAGAATCATCTGACTTTAATGCATTGGTAATAGCTTCTACTGTTGCATCCAGCGCGCGACCAGCGGCTGCTTTAGACAAGTCTGCAGATTCTGCAATAGCGTCGATTAGCTCAGATTTATTCACTTATTCTTCCCCTTCAAATTGTTATAAAAAAATTTTTAAGTATCACTGCAGGCAGTCACATACCCGCGCAAGGACAGTGACGGCCGCATGCGCAAAGAGTGGGATTTATACCAACTGCGCCTCTTACGGTCAAGGAATCTCTGTGGCTAGTGTGCGTTTGCGCGCGCTTCGCCCAGGATATCTTCATTACCGTCCACACTTTTGTGGTTATCGTCAACACCTGCCAAATAAGCTTCTTCAGAAATCTCTTTTGGAATACTTTCCAGTGCAATATTCAGCACTTCGTCAATCCATTTAACGGGGCGAATTTCCAAGTCGGCTTTAATGTTTTCAGGTATCTCTTTAAGGTCCCTCTCATTCTCGGACGGGATTATAACGGTTTTTATACCTCCGCGGTGCGCCGCAAGCAGTTTTTCTTTCAAACCACCAATCGCCAACACCTGACCGCGCAAAGTAATCTCGCCAGTCATCGCCACATCGGAGCGTACCGGGATACCCGTTATCACTGAAACCAGTGCTGTGCACATCCCAACGCCGGCCGACGGCCCATCTTTCGGGGTTGCACCCTCTGGCATATGAATATGGATATCATGACGATCATGATAGCGCGCAGGAATACCCAGACGCTTCGAGCGACTCCTTACAACAGTTGCTGCCGCCTGAATAGACTCTTGCATTACGTCGCCGAGGGAGCCGGTTTTAATATGTCGACCCTTACCAACTACCGACACCGCTTCAATCGTCAATAACTCGCCACCAACGGAAGTCCAAGCCAGACCAGTAACCTGCCCTACTTTATTTTCTTCTTCAGCCTTGCCATAGTTATAGCGACGGACGCCGAGGTAGTCTTCTAGATTACTGGACACCACGTTAATCACGCCGCTTTCACCATTCAGCGCGAGATTTTTTACGACCTTGCGACAGACTTTGGCGACTTGCCGCTCAAGCCCGCGGACCCCGGCTTCCCGTGTGTAATAACGCACGATATCCTGCAGCGCACCCTCATCAATACTGGCCTCAGTTTCCTTGAGCCCATTGTTTTTTAACTGCTTAGGAATCAGGTAACGGCGCGCAATATTGATCTTTTCATCTTCGGTGTATCCCGGAATCCGAATAACCTCCATTCGATCCATCAGTGCTGGCGGAATATTCAAAGAGTTCGAGGTACAGATAAACATAATATCTGAAAGATCGTAATCGACTTCAAGATAGTGGTCGTTAAAGGCATGGTTTTGTTCCGGGTCGAGAACCTCCAACAAAGCAGATGCCGGATCACCGCGATGATCCATACCCATTTTGTCGATTTCATCGAGCAAGAACAATGGATTGCGAACGGACGCCTTGGACATCTTTTGAATGACTTTGCCCGGCATAGAACCAATATAAGTTCGGCGATGCCCGCGAATTTCAGCTTCGTCGCGCACACCGCCCAAGGCCATACGCACGAATTTACGATTAGTGGCTCGCGCAATAGACTCACCCAGGGATGTTTTACCAACCCCTGGTGGCCCAACGAGACACAAAACCGGCCCCTTCACTTTTTTTACTCGCTTCTGAACCGCAAGATACTCAAGTATCCGGTCTTTGACTTCATCGAGACCGTAATGGTCTTCATTTAAGATTTCAGCGGCCCGCGCAAGGTCATGCTTAACACGCGAGCGCTTTTGCCAGGGAATACTCACTAGCCAGTCGATATAGCCACGTACCACAGAGGCTTCTGCCGACATGGGCGACATCATTTTTAGCTTGGCCAATTCAGCCTTAGCTTTATCCAGCGCCTCCTTACTCATACCCGCTTTGTCAACGCGGCTTTCGAGTTCTTCGAGCTCGTTTACCCCCTCTTCTGATTCACCCAGCTCACGCTGAATCGCCTTCATTTGCTCATTGAGGTAGTACTCGCGCTGACTTTTTTCCATTTGCTTTTTAACGCGACCACGAATCCGTTTCTCAACCTGGAAAAGATCAATTTCGGATTCCATTAGCCCCATTAAATGTTCTAAACGCTCGCGCTCATCGACCATCTCCAGAACCGCTTGCTTCTGTTCTAGCGCCATATTCATATGGGCGGCAATGGTGTCACCAAGGCGACCGGGGTTGTCTATACCCGACAGCGACGTGAGCACTTCGGCAGGGATTTTCTTGCTGAGATTAATGTATTTTTCAAACTGGGAGATCGCCGAACGCAACATGACTTCGGATTCTTCTTCCCCAATTTTAATCTCTTCCAACACATCAATTTCTGCACTGAAATAATCTTCTTCAGCAGTAACGGCGTTGAGCACAGCTCGGTAGCTGCCCTCAACTAAAACTTTCACAGTGCCGTCAGGAAGCTTTAACAACTGCAAAATATTGGCAACAGTACCAATATCGTAGAGGTCGTCGGTACCCGGCTCATCTAAATCAGGATTGCGCTGTGCGGCAAGCACGATTTCCTTATTGCTTGCCATGGCCAGTTCAAGTGCGCGTATCGACTTATCGCGCCCAACAAACAGGGGGATCACCATATGGGGGTAAACCACCACATCGCGCAAAGGAAGCAGTGGCAACTCCTGTATTTCTCGCTTATCGGCCATTTAATCGCCTCGCATAATATTTATACAATCCGGACACAACGGATATTTCGCCTGCAATACAG
>NZ_JBFHDY010000060.1:0-22137 GCF_041584495.1 Zhongshania sp. | reverse complement strand
GGGAGGTCGAGGCAGTGGCAATGCCAGCCGAGCTGCGCTTCGCAGCGCTGAATAAAGTCGCCCCAATGTCCTTGTTCTCGACCAAGGCCACGCAAAAAGAGCCAGTGTTTGATGTTCATATATTATAGCTGCCGATACCAGAGACTTTGGGCCATTTGCTGCATTTCTCGCGCTTGCTCGCCCTTGGGTTGCCAGTGCTCCATATTGCGCGCGGCGGCGAGTAAAAAGTCGATCAGTAGTAAATGGCCACGTAATACCCTCGCGTGGCGATGGGGCACCGTGGGGTTGAACAAGCCGGCAAAACTGAATAGTTGCTGGGGGTGCTTTTTTACCCATAACCACGAACCCATTTCTAAGGTGAGGGGTAGCAGGGTGATGCCTTGTGCTCGACAGCGCTGATAGAAGTAATCCCATATATCGCCGTGACTGAGGTAGTGCATGGCTTGGGGGCCAAATACGTAATTGTGGTGGGGAAAATTGCGTTCCCACAATAATTTTAGAGCGACGTAGCTACCAATATCGGCGATGGGAAGGCGGCGGTAAGCGTAGGGTATCCACAGGTGATCTTGAAAACCGAAACCGGAGTGGAAGTCGACTGCGATGCTTGGTCGGCCAAGCTTGCAGTGGCGTCCGATAATATTTTGGAGTGCGATGAATTCGGGTTCAAAGTCGTCGTCGCGGCGACCGCGATACCAGGGTAATTTTCGCCATAGACGTTGACCGCCGACGAGAAAGGGCACTTTGTCTTCGGCATCGATCGGCGCGTGGCGGTTAAGGTCAATGCCATTTGGGTTGCAGCGCGAGTCCCTGAGCATGCCGCCGGGATTCACAATGGGTACGGCAACAATACAGATTTCACTTTCAAATTGTTGGCGCCAGTGACTGTCCCAGCGACAGCGTTCTACCACGCTTTCTAACCATGCGAGTAAAACTTGCGTGCCAATGCGTTCTACGCCGTGAATGCCTGCAGTGACGAATAGACAGTGTTTGGCGGTATCTGGATTGCCGATGACCAGTGACACCAGCGGCAGGGTAAATTCGTCGACGTCAATTAGGGCTTCGGTTCTGCTGTGTATCAGTGAACCTGCTTGGCGGCAGAGCTGCTCTAATGACAGTAATTCCGACAGGCGTTTGTGCAGGCGCCCGCGACAGGCATCCATGACTGTGGTGAAGTCGGGCAAATGTGGGCCAATGTACTCACGGCATTCATTTTCGAGCGGCGGTGTATTAATGCCTGAGTCGGTTTGGGACATTATGATGTCAATAGTGGCATTGCTGTTTGGGTGCCGGTTTCTTGCCAGAGCTGATTGACCAGTGCCTCATTGTCGTGCCATTGCCCTTTTAATACCCAGTCGCAAATTGCTTCCGCGACATCGGGATAGTGCTGTGGCGTTTGCGCTGGAATATTTAAGAGCCACTGCTCAATGATGTGCTGGCTAAATTGGTCCATGACACTGGCTAGCTTAAGTTGCTTGAGCGCAGCGGCATTGCCGAGTTGTTCGGCTTGGCCGGCAACCGGTTTGGCGAGTGCCGGAATCCCCATGTGTAGGCATTCGCTGATGAGCTCAAATCCAGCGTTGCAAATGACCGCGCGGGCGGAGCAAAGATCGTGCTTAAAACCGTGGAGACTGGTTTTACGTTGCGCGACATTGCCAATATTTGTGTCGCTGAGCTGCGGAGCGTACTGAATGAATTGATATTGGGGGATGTTTTGTAAGGTGGCGCACACTCGCTGCTGATCTTCAAAGGGTAGGTAGACCAAAATATGTTCAGCAGCAGCGGCGCGGCGTTCCTCAGGATTGATGATCGGCGGCGCGATGGCCGCATTAAAATGATTCCAGTGCAGCCCTAAGCGAAATCTTGCCGGTGCGAAATAGCGCATTATGAGGCGGTTGCGCAAGTCTGCGCCGCTTTCGGGAACCGCGGCGTTGCCAAAGGCGTATTGATGACCGACACCAATTACCGCTTTGTTTTGCAGGCGACCAGCCCACGCGGTAAGGGGTTCGAAATCGGTGATAACGGCGTCGAATGGGCTCAAGTCGATATTGCGCAGATCGCGAATAAATTGCAGCGGATGCAGTTGGCGCAGGGTTTTTATATTGCTAATGCGGCCTTGTTCAGTGGCAAAGGTGAGTCCGGCGTAATGCCAGTAATCGCCGAAGGCGGCCATATCGAAATACTGTTCAGGTGGTCTGCCGCTAAATAAATACTGAACCTCTATACCGCGTTTGGCAAAGTGATGGGCCATCATTCGGGCGCGGGCAATATGGCCATTTCCTGTGCCCTGCACACCGTAAAGTAATTTCATAAGGGGTTTTGTCCTGACAAGGTAGGTGCAGCTGCGAGCTTAGACGATGACAATACTGTGACCCAGGTGGGCAATGCCAATGCCAAGGCTCGCGCCGGCCAAGGTGTCGGTAGGGAAGTGAACCCCTAAGATCACCCGCGAGGCGGCTACTGCTGCAGCCCAGATAAACAAGGGGGCGCCAATGACACCGAAGAACAGTACTGTCATTGTGGCTAAAAGAAAGGCGGCAGCGGTGTGACCAGACGGAAAACTGAATTCATCAGAAGCGATGATCGACGCGTTAAACGCGGGTATGGCCGCAGGTGGGCGCTGTCTTCGACAGGTGTTTTTCAGAACCCAGTAGGCGGGTAGCCAAGCGGCAAAGCTGATTAGCACCGCGCTAAAATAGGCTAGGCCTTGTTGAATCCCTGCGGCATATACCAGAACAGGGAGGCCGAGTTGAGCATAGCCATCTCCTGTTTTTGATACGCTGCGGGCAATGCGGGATAAGTGTTGCTGGTGGCGAGTATTGACGCAGGCCAGAAACATTCTTACATCGAACTGATTAATCGACTGTATTAAACGCATAGTATGATCCTCACACTTGAGACCATACGCCGAGCTGTTTGCAGTTGTATGACGAAATTAAGTCACTTTTAAGACAGCCTTTTGGGCTTAGGCATTTTCAATTACCAGTATGCTGCCGCGATGGCGGCGACTTGTACTGACCTCGCGGGGCAGCAGTTCGGCAAAGAAATCGTCGACGCAGGCTTCAGCGACATCGAGAAATGGCGGGCGGTGGGGGTCGGCAATGAGAATTTTTTTCACCCCCGCGTCGACGGCTCGCGCAATAAGTTCATATAGCGCCTCACTCATTTCATCCCAAAAGCAGATGTCGCTGGCGATAATGATGTCGTACTCGGCGAGTTCCTCAACGCTGAGCGAGGTAAAATCGCCACTCAAGGTGTTGATCGTCGCCTGATTGTGGTCTGCTAATAGGGTGAGATAAGGGAAAACAGCGGGGTCTGCGTCTAAGGCGGTAACATCTGCCTTCAAATACTTGGCGCAATAAATGCTGGCTAAACCCCAGCCGCAGCCCAGTTCGAGAACGCGGCTACCGGGTTGCAGTGGGTGCTCTTGTAAATAGTCCATGAGAATATAGGCACTGCCCCACAGCTTATAGCCGTGAAGGTGGGTGGCTGAGCGACTGCGTTTTAGTTTGCGCATATCGGGGTGGGCGGCGAGCAAGCTGGTTACGCCAAAATACTCTCGGCTATGGGGCTTGAGGTCAGACACGATTTTTCTCCGGCGGCGCGCTGAATAATAGGGGTATTTTAGGGTTTGCCACTATGGCGCGCGAGTTTTTATTAGTAGAAGGTCTAATTCCGATTGGGCAGTTGGTGTCGTAAGCTAACAAGGGGCCTATATGACGACGAGGGAGTCACAGTGGTAAAGAAGTTTGATTACGATATGGTGGTATTGGGCAGCGGCCCGGCTGGCGAAAGCGCGGCATTAAATGCAGTTAAACACGGCCGCAATGTTGTGGTTGTTGAGGCGCAAGGTGCGGTAGGTGGCGCCTGTACACACCAAGGAACATTACCGTCAAAAGCGCTTCGTCATATGGTTCGGCAGGCCATTCGTTTTAATCAGACGCCAATATTTCGTGATATTGGCGATCCTCGTACGCTGACCTATCCGCGCTTGTTGAGCCATGCCAATAAAGTTATTACGCGTCAGGTCACCATGCGCAACCGGTTTTATCACCGCAATCAGATTCGACTTATTCACGGTAAAGGGTGCTTTGTTGACCCCCATACTATTTCGGTAAAGGGTGAGGACGGCCAGAGCGAACTCATCACCGCCGCAAGTGTAGTGATCGCCACAGGATCTCGGCCTTATCAGCCCGCCAATATTGATTTTAGTCACCCGCGGGTGTATGACAGCGATAGCATTCTGAAGATGAGTAATACCCCCAATAAAATCATTGTTTATGGGGCGGGGGTTATCGGTTGTGAATATGCGTCGATTTTCGCCGGCATTGGCATGAAGGTGGAGTTGATTAACAGTCGAGATCGCTTGCTTGAGTTCTTGGACGATGAGATTTCTGATGCATTGAGCTATCAGCTGCGCAACACCGGTGTGATGATTCGCCACCGGGAGGTGTATCAGTCAGTTGAGTTAAGCGATAAAGAAATAGTCTTGCATTTGGAATCGGGGAAGCGCCTTCACGCCGATGCCTTGCTTTGGTGTAACGGTCGCAGTGGCAATACCGATGGCCTTGGTTTGGACACCGTTGGCTTAGAAACCGATCACCGTGGTCAGCTAGTGGTAGACGAGCACTACCAAACCGTCGTGCCGACGATATTTGCGGCGGGCGATGTGATTGGTTGGCCCAGTTTGGCTAGCGCGGCATATGATCAAGGGCGTTCAGCGGCGGCGTCGGCGCGGGGCAAAGAGCAATGCCGCTTTGTTGACGATGTCCCCACTGGGATCTACACCTTGCCGGAGATCAGCTCGGTCGGCCAAACTGAGCGGGAATTGACGGAAGGCAAAGTGCCGTATGAAGTAGGGCGGGCGCTTTTTAAAGATACCGCCAGAGGGCAGATTAGTGGCGAAACTGTGGGTATGCTCAAACTGCTGTTTCATGTGGACACGCTAGAGATACTTGGCATCCACTGTTTTGGTGCCGAGGCGGCTGAAATTATCCACATTGGTCAGGCGATTATGAAACAGCAAAATGGGGGCAATACGCTTCGCTATTTTGTGACCACAACCTTTAATTATCCGACCATGGCGGAAGCTTATCGTACCGCTGCATTGAATGGTCTTAACCGGCTTGGTAAATGATATTCGGCGGTGTGACATATACTTACTCTATTTCCTTAAAAGTTAGTGCTTGCTAGCGGTAGTCAGCCAACAAATGTTGAGGAAAATAATTGAAAAGTGCCGGTATTATCGACGGACTTAAATCGCGTCAGTGAAATAATAAGAAATTTTTATTGACAGGGTCGCGAGTTCATCATAAATAGTGCCCTGAACCACCACGGCAAGCCGAGGTGTTCATTCTGTATATGCGTAGTACTGGAGTGGGCAAACAATGGCAAGTGACCTAGCTGATGACGATATCGATGATCTTGTGGAAGATGATTCGAGCGCCGATTTTGATGAGCGGCGTGATATGGGTGGACGCGACAGTAGCATCCGCCGAAAGATTGAAGAGCGTCTAGAGCGTAAACGCCTAATGGATGAGCTGGATCTGTTTGACGACTTTGACCTGTAGCGCCTTCTTTTACCTGAATCGCTAAGTCGAGCACAGAGTTCACCACATAAACGCCACTCTAAGTGGCGTTTATCACTTATATCCGTTTAGTATAGCAATACCTTTTGCTGATTTTTGGCCGCGGTAATACCATTATGCTGCACGGCGTCTTATTTGCATGCTATCGCTGAGGGCGTTACGGTAGATGCCTGTGTCTGGCACGACTTTGTGGCACAACAATAAATTTTCCTCATTTAACAATAGGATTTTCTGATGAACTGGAAAGCATTATCTGCGGTTGTTGTGATCGTCGGAATTGCCGCGTTTGTTTGGTTTGTTTTAGATCGGTCGGCGACGAGTGAATATAATGACGAGCCGACACCGGCGCTTATAGATGAAACAAATAAACCAGAAAAAGCGGTGAAGCAAACACTCGCAGTAGAGTCTGAAGAAGATTACAGCGAGAAAGCAGCAGCAGTGCCAGAGCCACCCGCTGCGGTAAATGGCAGTGATGAGCAAATCCGAGCCGCCGCTGCGAAATTGTCTTCGCCTTTGGCTGGCTGGCTGCAACCTTCTGAGCAGGTTCGTAAATGGGTTTCTGCAGTAGACCAATTAGCCAACTACCGCTTGCCAACCAAACATTTGCCTTTTGTGTATAGCAAAGAACCGTTTTTGGTGATTAAAACAGAAGACGGCTTAGTGAATGACCCGGGCAATTACACGCGTTGGGACAGTATGATCGCCACGGTTACGGCGACAGACCCTAAAAATTTGGCTATATTCTATAAGAAATGGTCGCCGTTCTTAGAGGGCACCTATAACGAACTGGGCAATCCTCAGTCCTTTGATAATCAGCTGCGGACCATGATTGAGCACTTGCTCATTGTTGAGCCGATTCCTGAAAATGCTGCCATGAAACGCCCCAAGGTCATGTATCAATATGTTGATCCAGTCCTTGAAAACGCCGATCCCCTCAGCAAATGGATGTGGCGCTTGGGGCCAGAAAATATGAAGAAGCTCCAAGACTGGCTGCGTGAATTAGAGAGTTACCTGTAACACGCGCTGTAATCCCCGCAATATCTGGGTGCCATCCGTTTGGACGGTGCCCGACCTCCACTAGCCCCTATACACTCGTCTCATAAGATAAATACTTGTGATGAGGCGTGTTTATGGCGGTAACGCCAGTTGATTTAAAAGGGGCGAAAATTCTGGTCACTGGGCCAACCGGCCAGGTTGCCGCGCCAGTGCTTGACGCCTTGTGCGATGTAGCGGAATTGACGGCGCTCGCCCGGTTTAGCGACAAAGCTGCGCGACTCGATTTAGAAAAACGCGGTATTCACACCGTTCGCGCCGATCGTGCCGATATGGACAGCTTAGCCGCATGCCCACAAGATGTTGACTATGTGTTGAATTTTGCCGTTGTGAAAACAGGGCTTTTTGATTATGACTTGGCTGCAAATGGCGAGGGCGTCGGCAATGTAATGGCCCATTGCCGCAACGTTAAAGCGTTTTACATTTGTCATCTACGGCGGTTTACCAATATGCGGGACAGTCACCGCGCTGTGAAAACGACGCTTTGGGTGATAATCACCGAGCAATGTTCCCCACCTATAGCATTGCCAAGATTGCGGCAGAAACGGTGTGCCGCTTTGCCGCCCACCAATTTAAAATACCAACGACTATTGCTCGATTAAGTGTGCCTTATGGCAATAACGGTGGTTGGCCCTATTTTCACCTGCTAATGATGAAAGAAAATATGGCCATAGATTTACATCCCGATGCGCCGAACAACTACAATCTGCTGCACTCAGATGACTATGTTGCAAAAATACCCTATTTACTTGCGGCGGCAACGCTTGAGGTAACCAACACCAATTTTGGTGGCTCCCAAGCGGTGAGCATTGAAGAGTGGTGTGACTACTTGGCCGGGCTAGCGGGATTCACGCCGCGTTTTCAGAATAACCCTAAGGCGTTTGGGAGTTTGCCGATTGATACTGGCACCATGCACGCACTGATTGGCGAAACTCGGGTTGACTGGCGCCAGGGTATTAGAGAAATGGTGCGTAATATGGCTCCGGACTTGCTACTTAAAAAGTAGGCGCGCCGGAGCTGCATTAATGGCGTCTTAGTTGCCGATGAGACGAATTGTGCCGATAAGGTGGGGCTTGGTGCCTGCCTTATCGCGAAGCTCAAAATCGGCCCCGTCATTTTTAGTATCAAAGAGTAGCTGCACTTGTGTAGGTAGAAAAATGGGGGTTTTAAAATCAATGTCGCAGTAGTAACTTTCGCCGTTAATCTCCTTGTTCAAGGCCGCAAGGCAGGCTGCTTTGCTCCACATGCCATGAATGACCATGCGCTTAAACCCCAAGACTTTGGCGCTGAGATCGTGGAGATGGATTGGATTGAAATCACCTGAGGCGCGGGCATAGCTGCGGGCGTCGTGGCGGCCAATGGCCAAGGTTTGCTGTTGACCATATACGCGGGCTTCGCCGCGAGCCGCTTTAGGGCTTGCTGCAACGCCAGTTTTACAGCGCGAAAGGTAGCGGCTGGTGTCTTCCCAGACTTTTTCCTGGTCGACAAAGGCCGCGCAGTGAAAGCTGAACTCTATGCCCTTATCAGTAACTTGGTGGTCAGACACCCGGCATTGCAAACGTAAGTGGGTTTGGGCATTAATAGGCCGAAACTGGGTAATACTATTGCTCAAGTGCACGCAGCCCATTGGGGATACTGGAAACTGTGGGTCTAGCATCATTTTCATGTGCAGACGAAATGCCTGAACATGTAGAAATGTGATCGGCAATGTCTCGCTGTTAGCGGTAAAGCCACAGGTCTTGCGATAGCGTTGTAATTGGTTATTAGAGCAGATGACTTTTGCAACCGTTAAGGTGTAACTGGGGAAGACAGGCGCTGAATTAGGCTTTTTGCGGGTAATAGCTGCTTTTAGTAGCATTGGCAGGGTGCTTGGCAGGCGTTTCAGTCTTAACTCATCACTTGCGGTCATACAACTCTATCTCCATACTGGGACAATTCCAGTGGTGTGTGATGGTGCAGTATAATGAAAACCTGCTCGTCTATAATTAGCCCGGGCATGCCCTATTTTTTGGCAGCTCGGCCAATAGCCGCTGATTTAGTCCCGCTCACTTTGTATCCAGCAGAAACCGTGTTGAATGATTGAAACAAGTTCGAAAAACCTCTCTGATTTAAGCGATTCCAGTTTTTTGATTCAGCTGGTGTATCCGGCTATGCAAGCAATGGGACTGGACGTTGAACGTATTGTTAGTGAGTGTCGAATATCCACCACCTTGCTGCAGGACCGTAGCTCGCGGTTCCCCCATGCAGCGCAACAGCAGTTCTGGCGGGTATTGGAGGATGTCAGTGGCGATCATCATATCGGCTTGCATCTAGCGGACGCGGTACAGGTGTATCGTGGTCAGGTGCTGGAATACTTGTTTTTGAGTAGCCCGAATTTTGGCGAGGGCCTCAAGCGCGCCCAGAATTATCAGCGTCTGGTGACCGACGCCATGCAATTTGAGCTGCATATTGGCCAAACTCAATCCAAATTAGTATTGGCATTTGCGGGCGATGACGACGATGACGCGCTTATTTTTCGCCATCGCAATGAGTGCTTTGCGCGGTTTTTAATCCGTTATTTCCAGGCGGTTACCGATGGTGCATTTGTTGCCGACGAAGTGAACTTACTGCACGATGCGGTGGGCGATGCTGCCGAATACAGTAAAGTTATGGGCTGCCCGGTGCATTTTAAGCAGCAGGAAGCCTCATTGGTTTTTGCCAGCAGTATACTGGCCACACCCTCCACACATGCCGAACCCGATCTATTGCGACTGCATGAGAAATTGGCCAGCAAGCAATTAGAGCGCCTGTCTCGCCAAGACGTGGTGGGCGATGTGCGTCAGATCATCGCCGAAATGCTCGAGCTGGGGCAGCCCAGTTTAGAGAGTGTGGCGGCGCGACTCGACATGAATGAACGGGTGCTGCGTGCCAGATTAACGGAAGCTGGCACGAGCTTTAATCAGGTGCTGGCAGATTATCGCTGTGTTCTGGCCAAGCGCTTGCTGGCAAGAACCGATGAAAGTATTGCCGATGTGGTCTATTTAACCGGCTTTTCTGAGCCTAGCACCTTTTATCGCGCCTTTAAACGTTGGACTGAATTAACCCCCGTTGAATATCGCCAGCAAAAGAAGGCGGCCCAGAAAAGCCGTAGTGACAGCGAGTAAGCGTCGCTTAACTCGCATTAGAAATCATTACGCGCCCGGAAAAAGCTGGCAAAGCGCGGTAAACCGCTCGCCGTAGTACCTTGGTATTTATAACTGATGGTGCTGCCAATCGCGGGTGGGTGACGACGCTGCTCATCACTAAAGCCAGAGCCTATTTTAAATTCTCTGCCATCCGGCATTTTGACTACTATGGCGCCGAGCATCCCACTGAATTTTCCCTTACCTGGAATGTGGCCTATAACGACCGCTTCGGCGTCGCTAAAGCGCTTGAGCTTTAATAAATCATCGCTGCGAATGCCGCGGTAGGGTGCACTGCCTAAATGCAATATTAAGCCTTCACCGCCATCGGCAATGATCTGATCAAGTGTTTGCATCAGCGCCGTTTCGTCATCGATTTTATACTGTTCTATCAAGGCGATTGAGGGGCTATTCAGTTGTGTAAACAATGCCCTTAGCGCCTGCAGCCGGTGATCGAAGTCACCTGCTTCATTGGGCGAGTCAAACACCATAAAGCGTATCTTTTGCCATTGGGCTGGGTCGGGAATTCGCCGCCTCACCGCGCCGGAAACCTCCGCAAAACGATTGTGGCCCATCCACAACTCGCCATCTAATACTTGCTTAGGGAAGTCTTGGGTAAACCAGCCCGGTGCTGAAAAGCGGTTTCCTTGCCGAGAAATAAGCTGCGCGCCGTCCCAGTAAGCTCTGACGCCATCAAGTTTTTCACTGATCCAGTAGTGCTTAAGCTCAATGTCGCTGCGGTAGGGTTTTGCCAGCATAAGGGCTGGTTTCAGCGTTGTTTGCGCCGGTAGTGACGCGTCTGCGTGAGCTAAATTGACGCTGCAGAAGACGAGTAAGCCGAAAATGGCTTGGGTGAGTTTAGGCTGCATAGCTAATCACTCCTTGATTAAGCCAATGAATATGCCGATCCTTCGGCGCCGAATCTCCCATTTTACTCAGATATGCAGCAAGTGAAAGGTGGGGCGAGTGGGCTTGTGGTGGCGAGCGCTAATATTGACCGCGAACGCCCTGACAGGTAATTGAAGATGGCGGTTCAGTGCTCAGCGTGGCTAACGCGTGGTAGTGTTTATCTGTTTGGGCGCTAGGTGTTATACAATGCCGAATACTAACGGCCAGAATATGTTCAAAGGATGAAATGAGTGTATTAAGGATTCGTGCAGGTCAATCTGCACTTGAGCATATTCAGAAGCATGGGCTGAGTCCGTCAGATATAAGCACGGTATTCGGCGCTTCCGGTGCGGCGAAGTGGTTGGCTATTTACGGTTTGGATCGCGCTATATTTTCTCAGTGGCTGGCCGGTGCTAGTCATCCAATTAATTTATTTGGAACTTCGGTTGGCGCATTTAAATTGGCTGGGGCGTGTCGGCAAGACTCGGCCAAAGCTTTGGATGACTTAGCCCATGCGTATATTGAGCAATCCTATCCCAATGGCTTTAGCGCGGATCTCATCGATGTTGAAACTGAAAAATTGTTGGACGTCGTTGTTGATCAGGTGGGCGTAGATGAAATTCTCACCCATCCGGTATTTCGATATCACTGCGGCACGGTATTAGCTAAGGGTTTGCTGGCAGGTGCCTCGGTGGCACAGCAGAAATACGCTATGGCTCTGGCCTTTGCGCTCAATGGCTTTGGTCGTAATATCCATAAAAAAAGTATGCAGCGCGTGATATTTGCCGATGACCGAGCCGATGGTGCACTCGCTGGCCGCGACGCTTATGTAAGCCATCGGGTTGCCTTAAATCGCGACAATTTACGTTCAGCGGTAATGGCATCGGGTTCTATTCCGGTAGTGATGCACGGTGTCAGCGACGTGCTTGGCGCTCCAGCAGGTGTGCACCGCGATGGCGGCTTGCTTGATTATCACCCTGTGCCCGGAAATCTTTGGCAGGGCGAAGGCCTCGTGCTTTATCCCCATTTTTATTCGGAAGTGACTTCCGGTTGGTTTGATAAATACTTTTTTTGGCGGAAAACCCCAAAAGCGTTGTTAGATAAAGTGGTGTTAATCAGTCCGTCAGAGTCGTTCTTAGCATCGACTGAATTAGGCCGCATTCCGGATCGGCGAGACTTCCTGCGTATGCAGGGCGACGATACTATGAGAAAGCGCCTATGGCGGGATTCGGCAACACGCAGCCTAGCGCTGGGCGAGGCTTTTTTAGCATTGGTTAAGGCCGGAAAAATTGATTCGATTGTTGAGCCAATCTGATATTGAACTATGCTAAAAGGCATATTGGACTTTTTAACACCAATACCGGCATACAAGACCAGTGCGACATTGATTCTTTAGGAGGCGTCGACTAGCTGTGAGCGCTATTTTTATCATACGTTTTGGGGGCGAGATCGAGACTTTAAAAAAATGGAGTTTATCCATTGGAGGGGAAGATGATCTTTCATCTGATTTACGTCAGTTCTGCCGTGCAGTTGCTGCCTGACGAGGAGTTATTATTACTGTTACGGCAGTCGCAGGCCAAAAATTTGGATCTCGGCATTACCGGCATGCTGTTATACAAAGGCGGCAATTTTATGCAGATGCTCGAAGGTGAAGAGCAAACGGTACGTGAGCTGTACGCCACCATCAGAAAGGACCCACGACACCACAATGTGCTGACTATCATCGCCGGCAGCCTTAAAGCGCGGAATTTTAAAGATTGGTCTATGGGTTTTCAAAATATGGATAAAATCGCTGATCTGCCAAATTATAAATACTATATAAAAGAAAATCTTACGCTGTATTCATTTCAGGACGATGCCGCGCAAGCCTATGAATTTATTACTGGCTTTGAGGCGAATAATCGCTAGCGTAAGGTATGGATTGCAGATCGCTGTTTATTATGCAGCGCGCGGTGCAAACATAATAATAGCCATGCCCAGCAGTGCCACGCTAGAGCCTATGAGGTCCCATGGTGTTGGGCGAATGCCTTCTACTGCCCACAACCATAAAATTGCCATACCAATGTACACGCCGCCATAGGCTGCAAAGACTCGGCCAGCGGCGGCCGCAGAGGGGTGTAAAGTAAGCAGCCAGGCAAATATCGCCAAACACAATGCGGCTGGTATCAGTAGGAAAATCGATTTACCTTCGCGCAGCCATAAATAGGGCAGGTAGCAGCCGATAATTTCAGCGAGTGCGGTGATGACAAAAAGGCCAATCGTTTTTAGTTCTGGCAATGAATTTTACCTTTTTGAGGGGGAAGTAAATGCGCGTAGAAAGGTACAGAATGTCAAGGTGTCCGCGTTTAATTTATTTTCTTGAAAAAATACAGCTCGCCTGCCCCGCTAAGATTGGCATTCGCTAGTCGGCCAAACCTTGTATAATCTTCGTTTTCAAGCAGATTTAATTAAAACTTAACTCTCCGTTATACCAATTTTTACGCCAACGCGTAAAAACCCGATCTGGATACCAATGCTTACCTAAGCTGCCGTTATAGCGGGCTAGGGCGCGGTGAAGATTGCCTTTTTCCTTATCTAAGTAGAATTTTAATATATGGCAGCCGTAGCGCAGGTTGGTGTCGGGCTGGGTGAGGTTGTCTTCCGGGCGTCCAATTTCGTTTTTCCAGAAGGGCATCACTTGCATCAGGCCTTGGGCGCCGACGCGGGACACCGCGTAGCGATCAAAATAGCTTTCTACCTCGATTAGCGCGAGGACGAGTTCGGGGCTTAGGTCAGCGGCGCTCGCCTCTCGGTGAACACTGCGCAAAAAGGTGAGACGTTCCTCTGGGTCTTTTATAAAACGACTCATGCGACTAGACATATCGAGTAGCCAGACTTCGGCGTCGAAACGGTCTTCAAAACTGTCGGCTTCGGCAATCGCCTGTTGCAGATATTGACGCAGCTCGTCGCGGTCTTGGTCGTCTTTGCCCGTTGCTGCCCAACTGGGGGCGGCGAGCAGGCAAAGCGCGAAAAAGGCAGATTGGAGGCCGCGCCACATCATGTTAACGGGGCAGCTGCTGCTGAATAAAGGCGACGACATCGTTAATGGCAATGTCTTCATTGTCGGCGGCGCGGCGATTTTTATATTCGAGCAAGCCTTTGTCGAGCCCGCGGTCGCCGATCACGATGCGGTGGGGAATACCGATTAGCTCCATGTCGGCAAACTTAACACCGGGGCGTTCGTTACGATCGTCGAGTAGCACGTCGTAGCCTAAGCTGCGCAAGGTGTTGTAAAGCGTCTCCGCCTGCTCGCGAACCCGCTCAGACTTTTGCATATTCAATGGCACGATGGCGATTTCAAAGGGTGCGATACTGGCGGGCCAGAGTATGCCTTTGTCGTCGTTGTTTTGTTCAATGGCCGAGGCAACCACGCGGGTAACGCCAATCCCGTAGCAGCCCATGGTCATGATTTGATCTTTGCCGTTTTCATTTAGCACGCTAGCGTTAAGTGCTTCTGAGTATTTCGTACCGAGCTGGAAAATATGGCCCACCTCAATGCCGCGCTTAATCAGCAGGCCGCCTTGGCCGTCGGGGCTAGGGTCGCCTTCGACGACATTGCGGATGTCGGCGGTTTCAGTAAATATGGCGTCGCGATCCCAGTTGCTGCCGGTAAGATGGAAACCATCCTCGTTGGCACCGCAAACAAAGTCGCTGCTGTGGGCTGCGCTGCGGTCGGCAATAACGCGAATTTTTAAACCGACTGGGCCAATTGAGCCAGGCTTGCAGCCCAGTGTCGCGACAATGTCTTCTTCTGACGCGAAGATGAGTGGCGAGGCGACGCCGGCTATTTTCTCAGCTTTAATTTCGTTGAGCTGGTGATCACCACGCAAGACCAGTGCGATTAAACCTTGTTTGCCATGTTCATCTTCTTCGCCGTAAACGATGAGGGTTTTTAAAACCTGCTTGGCGTCTACCTTTAGTAACGCGCTCACGTCGTCGATGCTGTGGGTGTTTGGCGTGGCGACTTTTTCTAGCGCTTGGCTAGCCGCTGGGCGTTCACCGGCGGGGGCAATAGCTTCAGCCATCTCCACATTCGCGGCATAGTCTGAAGTGTCAGAGAAGGCGATGTCGTCTTCGCCAGAAGACGCCAGGACGTGAAATTCGTGTGAGCCGCTACCGCCAATGGAACCGGTGTCGGCAATAACGGGGCGGAAATCCAAGCCTAAGCGCGTGAAAATGCGCGAGTAAGCGGTGTGCATCACGTCGTAGGTCGCTTGCAGGGATTCTTGGTCGTTATGAAAAGAGTAGGCATCCTTCATAATGAATTCCCGGGAGCGCATTACGCCAAAGCGTGGGCGAATCTCGTCACGGAATTTGGTTTGTACCTGATAAAAGGTGGCGGGCAGCTGTTTGTAACTTTTGATTTCGTTGCGAATGAGGTCGGTAATAACTTCTTCGTGGGTGGGGCCGAGGCAAAAATCACGGCCGTGGCGGTCGTTAAAGCGCAATAGCTCGGCGCCATATTGTTCCCAGCGGCCAGATTCCTGCCATAATTCAGCAGGTTGGGCGACCGGCATGAGCACTTCCATGGCGCCGCTATTGCCCATTTCTTCGCGAATAATGGCTTCGACTTTGCGCAGCACTCGCAGGCCCATGGGCAGCCAAGTGTAGAGGCCGGTGGCAAGCTTGCGTATCATGCCCGCCCGCAGCATTAGCTGGTGACTGATGACTTCGGCATCGGCGGGGGTTTCTTTAATGGTGGCAATTAGAAATTGGCTAGCGCGCATGATGTAATTCTGGCCTTGTTTATCTGAGTGTGCGCATTTTACGATTGATCGGCAGCGCGGTACAGCCGCAAGGAGTAGTGATGTTCGAATTACATGAGGCTTTGGCCCGAGATTGCGCTTTTGTGGGTGATTTAGCCCTATGTCGGCTGTTATTAATGAACGATACGCAGTATCCATGGCTGATCTTGGTGCCGCGTCGCGCAGAAATGCGTGAAATTTGCGATTTGAGCGGTGAGGATCAGCTGCAATATCTAAAGGAGTCCAATCTTTGCAGTGCAATTTTGCGAAGTGAGTTTGGTGCCGAAAAGTTAAATATTGCCGCCTTAGGCAATATGGTGCCGCAACTTCATATCCATCATATTGCGAGATTTAGTTCAGATCCGGCTTGGCCCAAACCGGTGTGGGGACAGTTGCCAGCGAAGGCGTATTCAGCAGACGAGTTGCAGGGCATTGTTGCGCAATTGCGACAGGTGATTCAAGGTCGCTCCGCCTTAGATTTCTAGATTTAAACACGGTGAATAAGCTTGCTTTACATTACGTGTTTGAAAAATGCGGGCATTGCCGAGGAAGGTGATAAAGGAGGTTTTTTTGTAAGAATAAGCCTTTTTTACAGTGTTTTTGATCAAAAAAGGCCTTTGTGTCTTGTATTGCCCAAAACAATCGACTATAGGTGTTTGCATGCACTTTTTAGTGGTGAATTCTGAGGTATTGGCTTGGGGTGCTAAAGATGCAAATGGGCAAGTACTATTCAACGTGAGATACAGGAATAATCATAATGGCGATAAAAAAAGCTGCTCCTAAAAAAGCTGCCGCTAAGGCAAAAGCGAGCGCACCAGCTAAGCGTAAAACAACGGCAATCAGTGAGAAAATGACCAAAACTCAAATTCTGACTGAAATTGCTGAAAACACCAACTTGAGCCGTAAGCAGGTTGGTGATGTTATGGCTGAGCTGGAAATCTTGATTGAGCGCAGTATTAAAAAGCGTGCATTAGGTGAATTCACTATTCCCGGTTTGATGAAAATCACCACCGTCAAAAAGCCGGCGACTAAGGCACGCAAGGGCATTAACCCCTTCACCGGTGAAGAAACCATGTTTAAAGCCAAGCCAGCAAGTGTGGCGGTAAAGGTTCGCCCACTGAAAAAGCTGAAAGATTTCGCAGTATAAGTACCCGTTTTACCGCCCAAAGTGGCTTTTTAGCTACTTTGGGCGGTAAACCTCCCCGCTTTACAGTTTATTTCCCCCTCAAATAGCCTCTTGCATTTATTGCGGGGGATGCTTTGCGTTATAATCCCGCTCCTTTTGAGCCGCTTGGCCCTTAATGATGTCATTTATGTGTTTTGTTTGGGGAGATTGATATGCCTATTTACGAATATGCGTGCCGGGCTTGTGAGCATGAGTTTGAAGCCTTGCACAAAATGAGTGATCCGGCGCTGCGCGATTGCCCTGCGTGTAAAGCGGCAGAGCTGGTCAAAAAGGTTTCAGCGGCAGGATTTCGCCTAAAAGGCGGTGGTTGGTATGAAACCGATTTTAAATCTGGCGACAAAAAGAAAAATCTGGCTGGCGATGGCGGTGCGACTAGCGCCCCGGCCACATCTTCTTCCTCCTCCGATTAAAACTCGGATTGTGACTTTATAAACTCGATATAGCGGGACAGAATTCATGCGCAGTCATTATTGCGGCAGCTTGGGTAGTGAGAACATAGATCAAGAAGTGACCTTGTGTGGTTGGGTAGATCGCCGCCGAGATCACGGTGGGGTTATCTTCCTGGATATGCGCGACCGTGAGGGAATTGTTCAGGTGGTGTTTGACCCAGACACCGAAGAGCATTTCCGCACGGCTGACCGCGTGCGCGGTGAATATGTTTTGCGTATTCGCGGCCGGGTTCGGGCCCGCGCCGGTGCGACCGTCAACGCCAATATGAAAACCGGCGAGATCGAAGTGCTAGGCAAAGAGCTGGAAATTCTGAATGAGTCAGAAACCCCGCCGTTCCAGTTGGACGATCACACTAATGTTGGCGAAGACGTGCGCTTGCGCTATCGCTACCTAGATTTGCGTCGCCCACAAATTGCCGACAAGCTGCGCCTGCGCGCGCGGATTACCTCGGTGCTGCGCCGTTACCTCGATAGCCAGAACTTCTTGGATATTGAAACGCCTATTTTGACCCGAGCCACGCCAGAAGGTGCCCGGGACTACTTGGTGCCTAGCCGTACTCACGTGGGTAAGTTCTTTGCGCTGCCGCAATCGCCGCAGTTGTTTAAACAGCTGCTGATGGTGTCTGGTTTTGACCGCTATTATCAAATCGCCAAGTGCTTCCGCGACGAAGACCTGCGCGCCGACCGTCAGCCCGAATTTACCCAGATCGATATTGAAACGTCGTTTATGGACGACAAGCAGATCATGGCCGTTACCGAGGGCATGATTAGCGATCTGTTTAAAGAAGTGATGAATATTGACCTTGGCAGCTTCCCTACCATGAAGTACGCCGAGGCCATGTCGCGCTTTGGTAGCGACAAGCCTGATCTGCGGATTCCGCTAGAAATGGTAGACGTTGGCGATTTGATGCAAGACGTGGAGTTCAAGGTCTTCTCTGGTCCAGCCAAAAGCCCAGAAGGCCGCGTGGCAGCCCTGAAAGTTCCCGGTGGTAATGAGGTCCTGACTCGCAAGCAGATTGACGAATACACCAAGTTTGTTGGTATATACGGTGCCAAAGGTCTGGCGTATATCAAGGTCAACGACAAGCGCGATCTGGAAAATGGTTTACAGTCGCCCATTGTTAAGTTCTTGCCTGAGCCGGTGCGTGCAGCGATTCTGGATCGCTTAGCAGTAGAGAATGGCGATTTGATCTTCTTTGGCGCCGACAGCGCCAAGGTTGTTAACGAGGCTCTAGGCGCGCTGCGCTGCAAACTCGGTGAAGACCTTAAGTTATACACCTGCGAGTGGGCACCACTGTGGGTTGTTGATTTCCCGATGTTTGAGAAAGACGGCAGTGGCAACTGGACTTCCTTGCATCACCCCTTCACTGCGCCATCGTGCAGCCCAGAAGAGCTTGAAAAAGCACCGGGTGAAGCCCTGTCGATTGCCTACGATATGGTGCTTAACGGTACTGAGCTTGGCGGCGGTTCGGTTCGTATACATCGCTCGGAGATGCAGCAGGCGGTGTTTCGCGTGTTGGGCATTGGCCCAGAAGAAGCCGACGAGAAATTCGGCTTCTTGCTGGACGCGCTTAAGTACGGCGCGCCACCGCACGGTGGTCTGGCCTTTGGTCTGGATCGTTTGGTCATGTTAATGACCGGTGCAAAGTCTATTCGCGACGTTATTGCCTTTCCTAAAACCCAGAGTGCGGCCTGTGTGATGACCGATGCACCGGGTACGGTTGAAATTAAGCAATTAAGCGAACTGAATATTCGCTTGCGCAAGTTAGAAGAGAAATAATTATCGGCTAAAAGACGCTGCGGCGTTCGATTATTTGATCTGAGTGAGCCTCGCAATGCGGGGCTCACTGCTATCGGGAGGCGGTATGGCGGGTCACAGCAAGTGGGCCAATATCAAACATCGCAAGGCTGGGCAAGATGCCAAGCGCGGCAAAATTTTCACTAAATTTATTCGCGAGATTGTCGTCGCTGCCAAAGCGGGTGGTCCCGCGCCTGAAGATAACCCGCGTTTGCGCGCGGTGGTGGACAAGGCGCTTACCGCCAATATGAAGCGCGACACCATCGATAAGGCGATCGCCCGTGGCGCGGGCAATGCCGATAGTGATAATTATGACGAGGTCAGCTACGAAGGCTATAGCGCTGGCGGGGTAGCGGTTTTGGTTGAGTGCATGACTGATAATCGTAATCGCACAGTGGCCGATGTCCGTCATGCCTTTAATAAGCGCGGTGGTAATCTTGGTACTGATGGCTCCGTAGCTTATTTATTTAGCCGTAAGGGGCAGTTGGTTTATGCACCAGGTATTGATGAGGACGCCTTAATGGAGGCGGCACTTGAAGCGGGCGCTGAAGACGTGGTGAGCCACGATGATGGGACCACTGAGGTGCTGACTGAATTTAGCGATTTTCTGGCTGTTAAAGATGCTATGTTGGCTGCGGGCTTTCGCTGCGAAAGTGCAGATACCATAATGATTGCGTCGCTCAATATGGAATTAGATGTGGCGGGGGCTGAGGCGCTGCTGGGTTTGATCGACATGCTTGAAGATCTCGACGATGTTCAGCAGGTTCATACCAATGCGCAAATCCCGCAAGCAGTACTCGATCAGTTGTCTTAATGGTGGCTGCGGCTGCAAACTGCGAGCCTAGAGCATATTAATCTCGGTCCAAACCTGTGCATAATAATATTCTGATCGGTGCCCACTGCGCAGAAGTTGGCGCGATGGAGAAGATTGCGGCTAAACATCCCGTTTAGGCTATCTGCACTTATATAAAGAACAACACAGCGGTTGCAATGACAATTATTTTGGGTGTGGACCCCGGGTCACAAAAAACCGGCTTTGGGGTGATAGAAGTGATTGGCAATCGCCATCGCTATATTACCAGCGGGGTTATCCGCCTTCCCACGGGTGCGCTACCTGCGCGCTTGGATATTATTTTTAAGAGTTTAAGTACCATCATTGCTGAATATTCCCCAGTAGAGGCGGCGGTGGAGGAGGTTTTTATGGCCAAGAGCGCTGGCTCGGCGCTGAAGCTGGGCCAGGCCCGGGGCGCGGCGGTGGTGGCCTGCGTTAGTCATGATTTAATTGTGGCGGAGTACACGGCGCGGCAGATTAAAAAGGCCGTGGTGGGAACCGGTGCGGCGGATAAAGACCAGATTCAGCACATGGTAAAAATTCTACTGAAGTTACCGGTAGTACCCCAAGAGGATGCTGCCGATGCGCTGGCAGCGGCAATTTGCCATGCCAACTCCCGTCAGGGATTATTAACAATGTCGGCATCGACCACGGCAACGCGTATGCGGCGCGGGCGCCTTACCTAGGTTTGGAGTAGTAATGATAGGACGTTTGCGCGGCGTGTTGATTGAAAAACAGGCACCGGAAATTGTGATTGATGTACAGGGTGTGGGCTACGAAGTGTTAGTACCCATGACTACTTTGTATAATTTGCCCGCGCTGGGCGAGGAAGTGGCGCTTTACACCCAGTTTATAGTTCGCGAAGATGCCCAGCAGTTGTTCGGTTTTAGCGATGTTCGTGCGCGGCGCTTGTTTCGGGACTTGATTAAGGTAAACGGTGTTGGCCCGAAAATGGCCTTGGCGATTATGTCGGGCATCGACAGCGATGAATTTGTGCGTTGCGTGCAAAATGGCAATACCGCTGCGCTGGTACGTTTGCCGGGGGTGGGCAAGAAGACCGCTGAGCGTTTGGTCATTGAGATGCGTGATCGTCTCCAAGATTGGGCACCGGAGTCTGGCAGCGTAAGTGTGCCAGCGCCCCAGGCGCTGGGTCGAGCGAATATCGCCGAAGCCGAGGCCGCCCTCGTGGCGTTGGGCTATAAGCCTCAAGAGGCGAGCAAGGCAATTAGCGCCTTGAAGCTGGACGATGCGAGTAGCGAGGAATTAATCCGCGCTGCCTTAAAAAACATGATTAAGTGATGAGCAAAACTCAGTGATTGAAATAGACCGTCTCGTGGCGCCAGAGCTCGGCGAGCCTGCCGAAGAGCGCTATGACCGCGCGATACGACCCAAAAGTTTGGTCGATTATATTGGTCAGCCAGCGGTGCGTGAGCAAATGGGGATATTTGTTAGTGCGGCGCGGATGCGTAATGAACCACTGGATCACACCCTGATTTTTGGCCCGCCAGGCTTGGGCAAAACGACCTTGGCAACTATCTTGGCCAATGAAATGGGGGTGTCGCTCAAAACGACCTCGGGGCCGGTATTGGAAAAAGCGGGTGACCTTGCCGCGCTATTGACCAACCTCGATGCCGGGGATGTGCTATTTATAGACGAGATTCACCGTCTGAGTCCCAATATTGAAGAAATTTTGTATCCGGCGATGGAAGATTATCAGCTGGATATCATGATTGGCGAAGGACCGGCCGCACGCTCCATTAAATTAGATTTACCGCCGTTTACCTTGATTGGTGCCACCACTCGGGCGGGCTTGTTAACGTCACCGTTGCGGGATCGCTTCGGTATTGTCCAGCGCTTGGAGTTTTATGGGGTAAAGGATCTCACCACCATTGTTAGCCGTAGTGCGGGAATTCTCGGCATGCGGCTAGATGACGCCGGTGCCCATGAAATTGCACTGCGCTCCAGAGGCACGCCGCGTATCGCCAATCGGCTATTACGGCGCGTGCGAGATTATGCGGAAGTGAAGGCCGATGGTTTTGTGAGTGCGGAGATCGCCGATCAGGCACTAAATATGCTTAACGTCGACAGCAGTGGTTTTGATCATCAGGATCGGCGCTTATTGTTGGCCATGATTGAGCGTTTTGACGGTGGCCCAGTGGGGGTAGACAGCCTTGCCGCTGCGATTAGTGAAGAGCGCGGGACTATAGAGGATGTGCTTGAGCCATACTTGATTCAGCAGGGTTATATTATGCGTACACCGCGTGGCCGTGTGGTCACTAATCAGGCTTATCGTCATTTTGGTCTCGAAATGCCCAAAAATGGCGATATTACCGAAAACGGTGGTGCGCCCTAATGGAATTCAGGCTACCCCTGCGAGTCTATATCGAGGATACGGATGCGG
>NZ_JBFHDY010000059.1:0-22146 GCF_041584495.1 Zhongshania sp. | reverse complement strand
AGCCCTATATCTTATCGCACTATCAAAAAGGCATGACATGGCGCGTTTTATATTCGTCACCGGCGGTGTTGTTTCGTCTCTCGGTAAAGGCATCGCTTCAGCATCGCTGGGCGCTATTCTCGAGGCTCGCGGCCTCAAAGTGACTATGTTGAAACTGGATCCCTACATTAATGTAGATCCCGGTACCATGAGCCCATTTCAGCACGGTGAGGTGTTTGTTACCGAAGACGGTGCAGAAACTGACCTGGATCTTGGTCATTACGAGCGCTTTGTGCGCGCCAAAATGGCCAAAGGTAATAATTTCACTGCTGGTCGGGTTTATGAAACCGTGTTGCGCAAAGAGCGTCGCGGCGACTATCTTGGCGGCACAGTACAGGTAATACCCCATATTACCGATGAAATAAAGCGCCGAGTTCTCACGGGGGCCGGTGATGCCGATATCGCCATTGTTGAAATTGGCGGCACGGTTGGTGACATTGAAGGCTTGCCCTTCTTTGAAGCGGCGCGGCAGTTAAAAGTTGAATTAGGCGCCAAGCGGTCAATGCTGATGCACCTGACCTTGGTGCCGTATATTGCCACCGCCGGTGAAACCAAAACCAAGCCCACCCAGCACTCTGTTAAAGAGCTGCGCTCTATTGGCTTACAGCCTGACATCTTGCTGTGTCGCTCAGATCACGAAATCGATTTGAGCAGCCGCCATAAAATAGCATTGTTCACCAATGTCGAGTCCCGCGCGGTTATTCCCTTGCGCGATGTTGATTCAATTTACCGTATCCCGTCTTTATTGGCGTCAGAAGGTTTGGATGAGCTGGTTGTTGAACGCTTTGGCCTCGATTGCCCGCCAGCGGACCTGACCGAGTGGGATACTGTTATCGACGGTGATTTACATCAAGATCAGACCGTGACAATCGCCATGGTTGGTAAATACATAGAATTGCTTGATGCCTATAAGTCGCTAAACGAAGCCTTGAAGCACGCGGGTATTCACAGTCGTACCGAAGTGGTAGTACGTTATATTGACTCGGAAGTTATCGAGAATGAAGGCCTTGGTGTGCTCGACGGCGTTGACGGTATTCTGGTGCCAGGTGGTTTTGGCAACCGGGGCGTGGAAGGCAAAATTCTCACCGTACAATACGCCAGAGAAAATAAAATTCCCTATTTGGGTATTTGTTTAGGGATGCAGGTAGCGGTGATTGAATTTGCCCGCAATGTGTTGGGTATTAGCGGCGCCAATAGTACTGAATTTGATGATAAGTGCAGTGATCCAGTGATTGGCCTCATTACCGAGTGGGTTACCGCTGAAGGTGGTGTTGAGCAACGCAATGAAGATACTGACCTTGGTGGCAGCATGCGTTTAGGTGCGCAGCAGTGTCATCTTGTTGAGGGTTCTGCGGTAAGTGCTGTTTACGGCAGCGAATTGATTACCGAGCGCCATCGTCATCGCTACGAAGTGAACAATAAATACGTTGCGAACATGCAGGCTAATGGTTTGAAAGTCGGCGGCTGGTCAGCGGACAAGAGCTTGGTTGAAGTGGTAGAAATAGCAGATCATCCGTGGTTTATTGCTTGTCAATTCCATCCTGAGTTCACCTCTACGCCGCGCGATGGCCACCCGCTGTTCAGTGGTTTTGTTAACGCTGCATATGCCCACAGTAAAGCGTAACAGGCGCTTGCAGAGCACATTGATCAGTCTCGGGATTTAAGGAATAGAAAGATGAAAGATAAAGTAGTGAGTGTTGCCGGTATTGATGTGGCAAATGACAAACCCTTTGTTTTATTTGGTGGCATGAACGTTCTTGAGTCCCGTGATATGGCTATGAAGGTCGCAGAACATTATGTGACCGTGTGCGCTGACTTAGGTATTCCCTACGTTTTTAAAGCGTCTTTTGATAAGGCCAATCGCTCCTCAGTGCACTCCTATCGTGGGCCGGGAATGGAAGAAGGATTGCGTATTTTTCAGGAAATTAAGCAGACTTTTAATATTCCCGTTATTACCGACGTCCATGAAATTTACCAGGCTGGCCCGGTTGCTGAAGTGTGTGACGTTATCCAGTTGCCTGCATTCTTGGCCAGACAAACTGACTTAGTGGCGGCGATGGCGGCCACCGACGCAGTTATTAATATTAAAAAGCCACAGTTTTTAAGCCCTGCGCAAATGAAGAATATTGTCGAAAAATTTGCCGAATGTGGTAACGATAAGATTATGCTGTGTGAGCGCGGCAGCAATTTTGGCTACGACAACCTCGTTGTCGACATGCTTGGTTTTAAAATTATGCGCGATGTCAGCGGCGGTGCGCCACTGATTTTTGATGTCACCCATGCACTGCAGTGCCGGGATCCGATGGGCGCAGCGTCGGGCGGACGTCGTAATCAAGTTGCCGAACTCGGTCGTTCCGGTATGGCTTTGGGTATCGCTGGTTTATTCCTAGAGGCGCACCCCAATCCCGATCAAGCAAAATGCGACGGTCCCAGCGCGCTGCCGCTGTTTGCGCTTAAAGGCTTCTTAGAACATATGAAGGCAGTGGACGATGTTGTGAAATCCTTGCCGACACTCGATATTCAATAGATTTTAATTTTATAAAGACTGACACGGAGAAAACTCACATGGCAGAGATTGTCGATATTAAGGCGTATGAGATCCTGGATTCTCGCGGTAACCCCACCGTTGAAGCGGATGTTGTACTTGCATCTGGCGCTGTAGGCAGTGCTTGTGCACCCTCAGGGGCATCGACGGGATCTCGCGAAGCCTTAGAGTTGCGCGACGGCGACGCCAGTCGCTATTTAGGTAAAGGTGTACTTAAAGCCGTTGCCAATATCAACACCACTATTCGTGACTTGTTACTCGGTCTGGACGCTGAAGATCAGCGTGCTATCGACAATGCCATGATTACCGCAGACGGCACTGAGACCAAATCGAATTTGGGCGCCAATGCTATTTTGGCCGTGTCTCTCGCGGCAGCCAAAGCGGTAGCGATTGAGAAGGGTATTCCCCTGTACCAGCGCATTGCGCAAATCAATGGTACAGAAGGTCAGTACACCATGCCCGTGCCAATGATGAATATCATTAATGGTGGCGAACACGCTGACAATAATGTCGATATTCAAGAGTTCATGATTCAGCCTGTTGGCGCGCCGACCTTTGCTGAAGCGCTGCGTCAAGGTGCGGAAATTTTCCACTCTCTCAAGAAAGTATTGGTCGCTCGTGGTCTGAGCACATCAGTAGGTGATGAAGGCGGTTTTGCACCTAACTTGCCATCGAATGAAGCCGCACTTGAAGCCATTGCTGAGGCTGTTGCTAACGCCGGTTACGAGCTGGGTAAAGACATTACTTTGGCGCTGGATTGCGCGTCTTCCGAGTTTTACAAGAACGGCAAATACGTGCTGAGCGGTGAAGGCAAAGAATTTGATGCGGAAGGCTTTGCGAGCTATTTAGATGAGCTGAGCCGAAAATACCCAATTATTTCCATTGAGGATGGCATGGACGAAAGCGATTGGGGTGGCTGGGCAACACTGACCCGCAAAGTTGGCGATCGTGTTCAGTTGGTTGGCGACGATTTGTTTGTAACCAATACCAAGATTCTAAAGCGTGGTATTGATGACAAAATTGCGAATTCAATTCTAATTAAATTCAACCAAATTGGATCGCTGACGGAAACCCTAGACGCGATTAAAATGGCGAAGGATGCGGGTTATACCGCTGTTATTTCGCATCGCTCGGGCGAAACCGAAGACACCACAATTGCCGATTTGGCTGTAGCGACGTCGGCTGGCCAAATTAAAACAGGCTCCTTATGTCGCTCAGATCGCGTCGCTAAATACAATCGTTTACTGCGTATTGAAGCAGAGTTAGGCGCGGCATATCGTGGTCGCGACGAATTCCGCGCTTAAGTTTTAAGGGGCAACTTGCGCTGCCCCTTAATGACATTGCGGGTATTGAGGATCAGTATGGGTATAAGTGAGATGGCAGCACGATGACGCGCCGGCGATTGCTTTTATTACTGCTGGTCATTTTGACTATGCTGCAGTTTAGGCTGTGGACGGGTTCGGGTAGTTGGGAGCAAATTACCAGTTTGCGCCGGGATATCGTTCAGCAAAAAAAGGTGAACGACGAATTGAGTCAACGTAATGAGCGCCTGTATGGCGAAGTGCGTAGTTTGAAGAATGATCTCGATAGCATTGAAGAGCGCGCCCGCAATGATATGGGTTTGATTAAGAGCGATGAGACCTTTTATCTCATCGTTGAAGAATAGTTGGAGCAGAATAATAGCTTGAAACGAAACAGGCAGTGCTAACATGATTGAGGGTAAGGCAGTTGCATCTCGCCTTTGGGCAGTAGTGCCCGCCGCAGGCCGAGGCAGCCGCTTTGGTGCAGCGCTTCCCAAACAATATTTGCCCCTGGCTGGAAAAACGGTCATTGAACACAGCATCGCTGCATTGTTGCGTTGTCCTGAGATCAATGAGGTCCTTGTCGCCCTGCATGCGGATGACGAGACCTTTAGCAAACTCGCCTGTGCTAAGCATCCAAAGGTAAGGTCTGTTACCGGTGGTCTGGAGCGCGCGGAGTCTGTGGAGCTGGCGCTGGCTGCACTTAATGGTGCTGCGGCGACGGACTGGGTGCTGGTGCATGACGCTGCAAGGCCTTGTCTTAGTGATGCAGATGTCCACGCTTTACTCCTACAGGGGCGCGAGCATCCGCTCGGCGCGATATTGGCGGCGCGGGTGGTCGATACTGTTAAACGAGGCAACGCCCAGTGTGAAGCGGTCGAAACAGTTGAGAGAAATGGTTTGTGGCGGGCGTTAACACCGCAGCTATTTCGTTACGGCGAGCTTCGTGCTGCACTCAAACACTGTCGTGAGCATGCTTTGCCGGTAACTGACGAGGCCTCGGCAATAGAGCAGTTTGGCGGGCAGCCCCTCTTGGTTGAAGGCAGTCACCGTAATATTAAAATTACCTACCCTGATGACCTCACCATAGCGACGGCTTTTTTGGCTGGAGGTGTGAATGACTAGAATTCGTATTGGCCATGGCTATGATGTCCACCGCCTAGATGAGGGCGAAGGCATTCATTTATGCGGGGTTTGGGTGCCGTGTGCCTACCGACTCATTGCGCATTCAGATGGTGATGTTGCCCTTCATGCACTCTGTGACGCATTGCTTGGGGCTTTGGCATTGGGTGATATTGGCAAGCACTTCCCAGATACCGACCCGCGTTATAAAGGTGCTGACAGTGCGCAATTATTGGCGCATTGCTATCAATTAATCCAGCACGGGGGCTATGCGCTGGGTAATGCGGACATCACCATTGCAGCGCAAACGCCTAAACTCGCCAGTTACATTCCCGCCATGCGCGAGTCCATTGCCAAGGTCTTGAATCTAGAAGTTGGTCAGATTAGCGTGAAAGCGACCACCACCGAAAAATTAGGTTTTGTCGGCCGCAGCGAAGGTATTGCGGTAGACGCCGTGGTGTTATTGGAGCGTGGCGATGTTGCCTGATTGGCCTCGTGCACTCGGTACTCCGCAGCTTAGTGGTGTATTAAAAGCCCAAGCTGAAGATTTTGTGGTGGAAGAGGTTTTCCCCGTTCAATTTAGCGACGATGGCGAGTTTGACTGGCTGTGGATAGAAAAGCGCGGTGATAATACGGAGTACGTCGCTAGGCAATTGGCGCGCTTAGCGGGTGTGCAGCCCAAAGCTGTAACGTATTCGGGCCAGAAGGATCGCCATGCCATCACTCGCCAGTGGTTTTGCGTGCACCTGCCCGGTAAAAACTTTCCCGCGTGGGATGTGTCGGAAGCGGAAACCTGGAAAATACTGCGCAAGGGCCGCCACCGTCAAAAGCTGCGTTTGGGCAGCCATCGCTATAACCGATTTACCTTGTGTTTAAGTGCCTTAGAAGGTGATCTTGATGAGCTTGGCCACCGGGTAGCGCAGCTATCTCAGGGCGTGCCGAATTACTTTGGTGAGCAGCGCTTTGGCCACCAAGGCGGTAATATAAGTGCTTGCCAACAGTGGTTTGCGGGTACGCTAACGCCGGGCCGTTTTGAGCGCAGCATGTATCTTTCTGCGGCCAGGTCTTACCTGTTTAATACCGTATTGGCGAATCGGGTGCTTGATGGCAGTTGGAATACCGGTTTAGAGGGCGAGATTTACGCGCTGCGAGACAGCGGTAGCGTATTTAGCGCCGAACGCAACGCGGAGACATTGGCTCGATTAGCCAGTGGCGATATTCAAACCACCGGGCCGCTCTTCGGTAAGACTAGGCGCTTAGTAGTGAGTGCCGCCGCGGCCATTGCGGAAGAGGCGGTGTATAGTCTGCATGCAGATTTGTGTGAGGGCTTGCTTAAACATGGTTTGAGTATGGAGAGGAGGGCGCTGCGCTTGATCCCCCAAGATTTTCAATGGCAGTTTACGGGTAATAAATCGCTGGAGCTGAGCTTTTCCTTGCCTAGGGGCTGTTTCGCCACAGCGCTTGTGCGAGAATTAATTCGCTACCCGCTGGCGAGTTAGGGGCGGCAATAGCGTCGTTATTCATTAGTGTTAATAGAGATAACTGGGTGACAATCTTAAATTTGCAAGGCATCGGGATGACCTCCCAGCGAACCCGGGACCGTTTAATTGAGCGCTTGAGTGAACGCGGGATCACTGATAACACGGTTCTAAATGTTATTCGCGGCACGCCGCGCCATATCTTTCTTGATGAGGCACTGTCTCATCGCGCCTACGAAGACAGCTCGCTGCCCATTGGTTTTCAGCAAACCTTGTCGCAACCTTATATTGTTGCTCGTATGACCGAGTTACTGCTGGCAAATGGGCCACGAGAACGGGTTTTGGAGGTGGGGACCGGCTCAGGCTATCAAACCGCGATATTAGCTCAACTAGTAGGGCGGGTATTTAGCGTTGAGCGTATTCGACCCCTGCAAGAAAAAGCCCGTCAGCGTCTGCGTCAGCTGGGCCTGACCAATGTTCAGTTACGCCATGCCGACGGCGGTATGGGTTGGAGGGACCGTGGGCCTTTCGACGCGATCTTATCGGCAGCAGCACCGGCTGAAGTCCCTCAAGAGCTATTGGCGCAATTGGCGAAGGGCGGTCGTTTAGTGATACCAATAGGTTCGCAAGGAAAACAGCAGGCTCTCTATGTTTATGATAAGACCGAAGAGGGCATTCAAGAACAAATTATTGAGCCTGTTTTATTTGTGCCCTTGCTCGCGGGTTTATTGTCTTAATGCGATAACGATGTCAATTATGGCTATGAAGGGAGTTTAATGAAAGGATTTTATCCTGCGGTTTTTATCCGCGGATTGGCCATGGGCGCCGCCGACGTCGTGCCAGGCGTGTCAGGTGGCACGATAGCCTTTATTACCGGTATTTACGACGAACTGATTGAAAGTTTGAAGTCGTGTAATATTCAGGCGCTGCGGTTGTTGTTCCAATCTGGGCCTACTGCATTTTGGCAGCACATCAACGGCGGCTTTTTAATGAGCTTGCTGTTTGGTATTGCGACGAGTGTCTTGTCATTGGCGCGCTTTATTTCCTATGCATTACACCATCACCCCGTGCCCTTGGCGGCCTTATTTTTCGGCTTGATACTGGCATCTGCGATATTGGTGTACCGGCAAATTCCCGGCTCGGGCCGACAAATCGGATGGCTATTGTGCGGTATTGGCTTCGCCCTGTTGATAGGCGAATTTCGTCCGGCGGACATTGCCAGCACGCCGTTGAATTTATTTCTATCTGGCGCCTTAGCGATTTGTGCCATGATTTTACCGGGTATATCCGGGAGCTTTATTCTGCTCCTTTTGGGCATGTATCAACCGGTGATCGAGGCTGTCAAAAGTATGGATCTACTTGCCCTAATTAGCTTTATGGCTGGCTGTGGGGTGGGGTTGATGCTATTTGTGCGTTTATTGTCCTGGCTTATGCAACACTTCCGCCCCCAGCTCTTGGCGGGCTTAAGTGGCTTGTTAGTAGGGTCATTGAGTATTATTTGGCCTTGGAAACTAGATGCCGCCGGTGGCATCCTAACAGAGTCCTTAGCGCCGGGCTGGCAAAATGTTTTGCCCTGGCAATATGCGGTAAAAGGCGATGCCCAATTGCTGTTTTCATTGGCATTGGCATTGAATGGTATTGTTTTGGTACTCTTGATAGAAAGGTTTGCCAAAAAGGTCTGATTTTTTAAGAATATTTTTTTCTAATAAAGTCGGCTGAAAGGTCAAATAGTACTCAAAACTGAGATATAAACGTTTTGATAGGATTGAGTCGTCACGCATATTTTTAAACTTAACTTACCATCTGGTCAAAAAAGGTTTTTTCATGCGGTTTATCGGTCCTTAATGTGATGAGCAAATTGCAGAAAATTATTGGTTTTTGCAGTGTAATTTGTGTCTTGGTTTCGTGTACTAGCAGTGGCAGTTTCGCCCCTGTTTCTGATCGTTATAATCCAGCAGAGCGCACCCCTCCATATTATATTGTTAGTGCTGGCGATACCTTGTTCTCCATTGCTTGGCGTTATGGCTTCGAGCTTCAAAGGTTAGCGTCTGCTAACAATCTCCGGTCGCCATACACCATTTATCCAGGCCAAGCGATATTGCTACAAGAGAGTAATAAGGCGCTAGTATCTAAAAATACTTCGACTAATGCCGCCACTACATCTGCGCCGACACCAAAATCAAACAACGTTAAAAAAGAGCGAGTGACAAGGCCGATCGTCAAGGGAATAGGGCCGCTAACCTCTGCAAGTGAGGCGTGGCAGTGGCCGTTGAGCGGCCCAGTAGTGAGGTCATTTGTTGCTAGCGGCCAAGAACATAAGGGTATTGATATAAAGGGTAAAATGGGTGAGCCTGTATATGCATCACGAAGCGGTGAGGTAGTGTATGCAGGCAGTGGTTTAGTCGGTTACGGCAATCTACTGATACTGAAACACTCAGACCGTTTTTTAAGTGCTTACGGTCATAATCGGCATATTAAGGTAAGGGAGGGAGAAAAGGTTAAAGCGGGTCAGCTCATTGCCGAGGTCGGCGATAGCGGTACTGATTCTGTAAAATTACATTTTGAAATTCGTGTGGACGGAAAACCGGTTGATCCTTTAAGGCTGCTCCCACGGCGTTGACGTCATAAAAGCCAGCAAGGCACCTTAGGTATCACTTAGTCGAGCAATAACAAAGGTATAAAAGGATTCGACGATGCGGGTATATGAAAAAGATGGACATCGTTCAAATGTTAACGATGTATTAGCAAGCACAGATATTCAGGAAGGTTCCGATGCGCGGGATGACGAAGATTCTACATCGGAGAAACCCAGTAACGTGGCCGTTAAGCCAGGTCGTGGTCGCCGCCAGTCGAGTGATCTAGACGCCACGCAGCTCTATCTCAGTGAGATTGGCTTTTCGCCGTTGTTAAGCGCTGAGGAGGAAGTGTATTTTTCTCGCCTTGCAAGAAAAGGGGATGAGTCTGGGCGCAAGCGCATGATCGAAAGTAATTTGCGCTTAGTCGTGAAAATTTCTCGACGTTATCTTAATCGCGGCTTGAGTCTATTAGATTTGGTTGAAGAGGGTAATCTCGGCTTAATTCGCGCGGTAGAAAAATTTGATCCAGAGCGTGGATTTCGTTTCTCAACGTATGCCACATGGTGGATTCGGCAAACGATTGAGCGGGCGATAATGAACCAGACTCGTACCATTCGATTGCCAATCCATGTAGTAAAAGAGCTAAATAGCTATTTGCGCGCCGAGCGCGAATTAACGCAAAAGCTCGATCATATGCCTTCGCCTGAAGAGATGGCGGTAGCCTTAGACAGGCCTGTCGCTGAAGCCAAACGCTTGTGCGGTTTAAAGGATCGTGTCGGCTCTGTTGATGTCCCCGTGGGCCAAGATTCAGATCAGGTCTTACTCGATACCCTTGCAGATACGCAGGCGCTGAATCCTAGTGATATTCTGCAGGGCGAGGATCTGTCGAATAGTATCGATGTGTGGCTGGGCGATTTGAGCTCAAAGCAGCGTGAGGTCGTGGTTCGTCGTTTTGGCTTGCGTGGCCACGAGCCTGCCACCTTGGAAGAGGTTGGTCGCGAGATTGGGCTAACTCGTGAGCGCGTAAGACAAATACAGGTCGAAGCCCTGAAGAGTATGCGGGTGCTGTTTGAGGCGAATGGCTTAAACGCAGCGTCGTTGTTCGCTGAAAGTCATTAAGCTGAGTTAGAGTCATAAAAAAACCCACGTTTGCGGGTTTTTTTTATGGTGCAGAAAGCAAGCAGTGCAATTAGCCTAGCGCTCGAGGTACTGAAGTTTATTGGGTTTGTTAGCCCAGTCTTCTGCGTCTGCCGGCGCTGCTTTCATTTCCGTTATATTCGGCCATACCTCAGCCAATTCCGCATTCAATTCTAAGAATACTTGCTGGTCTTCGGGCAGCTCGTCTTCAGAGAAAATCGCGTTGACTGGGCATTCTGGTTCACACAGTGCGCAGTCAATGCATTCGTCAGGGTGTATGACGAGGAAATTCGGGCCTTCGTAAAAACAATCTACCGGACATACTTCAACACAATCAGTGTGTTTGCACTTAATGCAATCTTCGCCTACAACAAAAGTCATTTTTGGTCAGCCCCTTTTAAATCCTGACTGTGGGTTGAGTAACTCGCAGAGCGCGGTATTGTAACACCAGTGAAAAATATGGGTATAGCTTTAGCCTTAACAATAATTTAACTGTGCATTATCGTTTTTACGCATTAGCCCGTTTAACCAGCTTATTTCAGTAAGTCCTTTAGTCGATAGAGTAATTCATGGGCTTGGCGAGGACTCAGGTCATCGGGTTTAATGTCTTCAAGCTCGGTGACCACAGGGTGATCTGCCGCCGCTTGCGCGGCAAACAAATCGGTTTGCGGCCCCGTTGTATTAAGCTGACCGTGTTTAATGGCTTGGGATTCCAATTGTTGGAGTTTGATTTTAGCTGCACTGACAACTTTGGCCGGAATTCCGGCTAATTTGGCCACCTGCAAACCGTAGCTGCGGTTGGCGGGACCTTCTTCGACCCGGTGTAGGAACACAATGTGGTCGTTGTGCTCGGTGACGCCGAGGTGAACGTTAGCGGCTTTGGGATAGGTTTCCGGTAGCACAGTTAATTCAAAGTAGTGAGTTGCAAACAAAGTAAAGCCGTGAACGCGGTCGGCGAGATCAATGGCGCAGGCCCAGGCTAGTGATAGGCCGTCGAAGGTGCTGGTGCCACGGCCTATTTCATCCATTAAAATTAAGCTTTTTGCGGTGGCGTTGTGCAGAATATTGGCCGTTTCGGTCATTTCTACCATAAAGGTCGAGCGTCCACCGGCAAGGTCGTCCGAAGAGCCTATGCGAGTGAATATTTGATCCACCAAACTGAGTTTTACAGACCTGGCTGGCACAAAGCTACCAATGTGGGCCAAGAGTACAATGAGTGCGGTTTGGCGCATATACGTCGATTTACCGCCCATGTTTGGGCCGGTAATAATGAGGGTGCGGCGGTCGTCGGCAAGCTTGAGGTCGTTGGCAATAAAGGGCTCATCGAGCACGCTTTCAACGACAGGATGACGACCTTGCTCGATATCCAGTACTGGCTTGTCACTGAACTTAGGCTGGCATAGGTCGAGCTGGATCGCGCGCTCGGCCAAGTTGGCGATAACATCGAGTTCACAGAGACCTTGCGCGCTGGTTTGCAACGCGGCTAGCTCTTCATTTAAGGTGTCAAGCAAGCTCTCGTAGAGGAGTTTTTCTCGCGCCAAGGCTCGACTTTTACTGCTTAGGGCTTTGTCTTCAAATGTTTTAAGTTCTGGGGTGATAAACCGCTCGGCATTTTTCAGGGTTTGTCTGCGAATATATTCAACCGGGGCTTGATGCGCCTGCAGCTTGCTGATTTCGATGTAATAGCCGTGGACACGGTTGTAGCCGACTTTTAGTGTGCTTAAGCCGGTTTTTTCGCGTTCGCGGTGCTCCATGGCCAACAAAAATTCACCTGCGTCGGTGCTAAGACTTCGTAATTCGTCTAGCTCGGGGTCAAAGCCTTCGGCGATGACACCGCCGTCGCGCAGGACCATTGGCGGATTTTCGGCCACGGCACGGCTCAGTAAGTCAGCCAGGCTTGGAAATTCGCCGATCTGCTCCGATAAGTCCGTTAAATACTGGATGTCAAATGGCTTTAATTGGCTTTGTAACTCGGGCAGGGTCGCCAGTGAGCGCTGTAAGCGTGACAAATCTCGTGGTCGGGCCGAGCGCAGCCCAACGCGGGACAGAATACGCTCTAAATCACCTATTTGTTTAAGCGTAGTGCGCAGGGTTTCAAACTGATAATTGTCAATTAGCCCGACTACGCCACTTTGGCGGGCGCTGAGAATCGCTTGGTTGCGTAATGGTCGGTGCAGCCAGCGGCGCAGAAGTCGCGAGCCCATGGCGGTCTGACAGTGATCAAACACCGATGCTAGGGTGTTTTCAGTGCCACCACTGAGGTTTAGATCCAGCTCTAAGTTGCGCCGGGTTGCGGCGTCCATGGCTACGGCGTCATCGCGAGACTCATGTTTGAGTTGGCGAATATGGGGAAGGGCGCTGCGTTGAGTGTCTTTAACATAGTGCAGCAGACAACCTGCTGCGGCGACGCCATGATAAAGCTGCTCGCAGCCGAAACCGGCCAGATCTTGCACGCCAAAGTGTTGGCAGAGGCCACGGGTGGCGGCGTCAAAATCAAACTCCCAGGGAGCGAGTTTGCGCAAGCCGCCAAATTTGGGCATGTCTTCGATGTGGAGGTCGTCCGCAATAAGGAGTTCCGCTGGGCGCAAGCGTTGTAATTCGCCTATAAGAGCCGCCTGGCTTTTAACCTCAAGTACTTGGAAGCGGCCACTGCTCATGTCTAAGACGGCAATACCGAATACACCTGAATCACCGCAGGCTGCGACAAGAAGTGCATCGCGGCGCTCATCAAGTAGCGCCTCGTCGCTGATGGTGCCGGGCGTCACAATGCGCGCGACGGCGCGTTCAACGGGGCCTTTACTGGTCGCCGGATCGCCGATTTGTTCGCAAATTGCCACCGACTCACCGGCTTTGACTAATTTGGCTAAATAACCTTCCACGGCGTGGTAGGGCACGCCACACATGGGGATCGGGTTGCCGCCGGTTTTTCCGCGTGCGGTGAGGGTAATATCCAGTAGTTCCGACACTTTTTTTGCGTCGTCAAAAAATAGCTCGTAAAAGTCGCCCATGCGGTAAAAAACCACTTCATTGGGGTGTTCCGCTTTTATCTTTAAATACTGAACCATCATGGGGGTGTGGGATACTTCGGCGCTGCTGGTGTTGGCGTCTTTAGTCATTGCTATATACTGGCCTTATTCGTTAGGCAAAAGTGTGTTCTGCACAGGCTTTAAGCTGAAAATTGCGATGAAATTACACAATAAATATAAGCGGGCAAGAATAGCAAACTGCATTAAAAACCACTAATTTTCTGCCGCTGTTAACGACCTTAATCTGCGGCTTGCCAAGGCTTTTGGGCTAGAAATATCGTGTGGCGGCTGCCCTTACTGGGGCGGGCGCGCACCGTGTGGATAGTGACCTTAAAACGCGCTTTTTTTAAGCGGATAGCAAACATGGAGTCGGCGCCCGCAGACCAAATTGCCAATACACCTTCGGGGCGCAAGGTGGCAAAAAGGTCTTCGAGCCCTGCTTGAGAATACAGCCAATTGTTGTCGTTTTGAGTCAGGCCTTCTGGGCCGTTGTCGACATCTAATAAAATAGCGTCATAGGCTTTGGGATTGTCGCGTAATAGTTCGGCCACATCGCCAATGTGAACCTTTGTTCTAGGGTCGTTCAGGGGCTGGCGAGCACAATCGCCTAGTGGCCCTTGGTTCCATTCGACAACGGCCGGAATCAGTTCCGCGACAGTGACTTGGCTCGTGCGGCCCACTGCGCGCAGTGCCGCGGCTAGCGTGTAGCCCATACCGAGGCCGCCGACCAAAATCTCAGCGCCGGAGACTTCCGCGCTATTGTCGCGGGCCTTAAGCTGTTTGCACGCCAAATCGGCCAGTGCTTCTTCGGAGTTATACAAGCGGCTGTTCATCAGTTCACCGCGCACCCCAGATAAACGAATAGAGAACTCCTCACCGCGTCGGCTCAGTTTCAGCTCGCCGCCGTTATTGGGTATTTGTGCTGTACCAAGGTGTTGCCAGGGAATCATGTGGCCTCTGGGAGTTAAGCTAACGTTGAGCCGCACTTTAACACAAGCTGTTTTAGGCTTAACAGCAGTGAAATGTTTGCGGCAGGCAAATGGGGCTAAGTTTATCTCGCTGGGCGGATATGATGAGTTCCAAAGAATTTAGCTTCTGGCATTGACAATAGCGCGAATAATACTGATTATACATACAGTTGTTTGGCCGGTAGCTCTGTCAGTCATTATTCATTTTAATATCAGCATTCACAAAAGGTAGAGAACATATGGATCCCAATAAGCAAAAAGCACTGGAATCGGCACTTAGCCAGATTGAGCGCCAGTTTGGTAAGGGTTCAATCATGAAAATGGGCGATAGCTCACGGGAAGTGATGCCATCTGTCTCTACTGGTTCGCTGGGGTTGGATATTGCCCTAGGCATTGGCGGCCTGCCCTATGGTCGAATAGTTGAAATCTATGGGCCAGAGTCTTCCGGTAAAACCACCTTGTGTTTACAGGTTATGGCTGAGGCTCAGAAAGCGGGTAAAACCGTTGCGATTGTGGACGCTGAGCACGCACTAGACCCTCAATACGCGGAAAAACTGGGGGTTAATCTTGAAGATTTACTGGTTTCCCAGCCAGATACGGGTGAGCAGGCATTGGAAATTACCGATATGCTGGTTCGCTCAGGCTCGGTCGATGTCATTGTTATCGACTCGGTAGCCGCGTTGGTGCCCAAGGCCGAAATTGAAGGTGAAATGGGCGACACCCATGTTGGTCTGCAAGCGCGCTTAATGTCACAAGCGCTACGTAAATTAACGGGTAATATTAAAAATGCTAACTGCCTCGTTATATTTATTAATCAAATTCGTATGAAAATTGGGGTGATGTTTGGCAACCCTGAAACGACTTCTGGTGGTAATTCACTAAAATTCTATGCGTCAGTACGCCTCGATATTCGCCGCACCGGTGCAGTCAAAGACGGTGAAGAAGTGATTGGTAACGAAACGCGAGTTAAAATTGTTAAAAATAAGGTTTCGCCACCCTTTAAACAAGCGGAGTTTCAGATCCTTTACGGTCAGGGTATTTACCGCCTTGGCGAAGTCATCGACTTGGGCGTCAAGCAAGGTTTAGTCGACAAAGCCGGTGCTTGGTATGCCTATAAAGGTGATAAAATTGGCCAAGGTAAGGCGAATGCGGCTAAATATTTGGCCGAACACCCTGAAATAGCCGCTGAAATTGAAGGCCAAGTTCGCGAAGCCTTACTGCCTAAACCAACAGCAAAGAAAGTGGCTGATGAGTCTGTTGCTGCTGAGAAATAGTCGGCCTTAAGCATTAATCATGAGGTTGCAGCTACCAAGTGGCTGCAACCTTCGCTTTAGTAAATGCTCTGCCGCTTACTCAGGCAGTTCCTCTTCGTCATTATCCATTTCTAAGCTTAAACTCATTGCTGATATAGACTTTTTGTCGTCGGTATTGCTGTCTTCCACCGCGTCAGCGGGGATGCCTCGTTTGCTGTGCAGTTTTATCCGCAGCCGGAGGTTGTTCGCTGAGTCTGCATTTTTTAACGCTTCCGCAAATGATATTTTACCTGCCTCGTAAAGGTTGAAGAGGGCGAGGTCAAAGGTTTGCATGCCCACGTTTTCAGACTTGTGCATGATTTCTTTGATGGTTTCAATTTCACCTTTATGAATTGCTTGAGCAACGGTGGGTGTGCCGAGAAGAATTTCAATGGCTGCGGCCCGTTTTCCGTCCTCAGTGGGGACTAAGCGCTGTGATACAAAACACTTTAAGTTCATCGACAGGTCTTGCAGTAATTGATTGCGGCGTTCTTCTGGGAAAAAATTAATAATACGGTCTAAAGCTTGGTTGGCATTATTCGCGTGTAGTGTTGAAATACAGAGATGGCCGGTTTCTGCGAAGGCGAGGGCGTGCTCCATGGTTTCGCGGTCGCGAATCTCGCCAATAAGAATAACGTCGGGCGCCTGACGAAGGGTGTTCTTTAAGGCTTGGTGAAAGCTCCTTGTATCCATACCAATTTCACGTTGGTTGACGATACTGCGCTTGTGGCGGTGAATAAATTCTATAGGGTCTTCAATGGTGATGATGTGGCCGCTGCTATTAGTGTTGCGGTGATCGATAAGCGCAGCTAGGGAGGTTGATTTACCTGAGCCGGTGGCGCCGACGAATAACACCAAGCCACGCTTGGTCATTATTACGTCTTTTAATATAGGGGGTAGGCCTAGCGTGTCGACATTAGGGATGTCGGTAACGATATTCCGGGCTACCATCGATATTTCATTACGTTGTTTAAAAATATTTATTCTGAAGCGACCTACGCTTGGAATATGATAGGCGAGATTCATTTCGAGCTCTTGTTCAAATTCTTCAATTTGACCGGCATCCATAATCGAATAAGCAATTTTTTTAATGTCGCCCGGTGAAAAGCTGTCTTTATCTAGCGGTTTCAATTTACCGTGGAATTTCGCACAGGGGGGTGCCCCTGTGCTGAGGAATAGGTCGGAGCCGTCATTCTTGGCAAGTACTGTGAGGTAGTCATTAAACGTCATGGCTGGCTCTCATAAATTGCCAGCGGCATGGCGCTGGCATGACAATCTGCAAAAGTCAGGCGCATAGCGAATATTTTGTCGCTATACCCTTGTTAAGTGAGTGGTGCTTGGCTCAAATGACCAGCTCCACCTTGTTGCTTTCACAGGTAAGAGCACTACCAACATTGGTCTCGGCCAAGCTAACGCCCAATAAGTCTAGCAGATCATTTAGCAGCGGATCGAGTATCGGCGCCAAAACGCCGGTAATAATACTGTCGATACTGGCTAACAAGGTATCGGCGACACTACCGACTAGGGTCGTCACCTCGCCTAAATTGCTTCCACCTATGCCAGCTCCAGACGGCGGGTAAAATTCTAGTTCAATGCCGCTGAGTGAATCACTGACCCCGGCAACAAGGTCGCTGGCGGCTAATTGCTGAAATGCGTCGGCATCAAGGGTTTGATCAATATTGGGAAGAAAGGTGTCGGCCGGGATGTTGTAGTAATTTAGCGTGTCGGTTCCTGTCAGTAAATTGGTGTCGACTTTTAAGCCGATGCCGCCGCCGGTATAGGCAGTGCGGTCAGCTAAGGCTGAATTCGTGGTCCAGCCGGTGCCCTTCTTATAATCAATTGTGCATATCGCCAAAACACAGCGTTTGCGAATGTGTTTGCTGCCAATATCGATAAGGGCAAGGGGGTCGACGTTGACGCCAGCGGTGCTAAAGGCATTATTGCTCGCATCCGCAGTGCTGGTTCCCATTGTGCCTGCTGCAATGCCCGCAACTGCTGACTGCGCGGGTACGGTTAGGGATTTATCGCCATTGTCGGCGCAGCTGTAATCGCTGACGCGGGCTTCAGCGCGACCGATATCTATTGCAATATCAAGACGGGGAGTAGGTAAAATTTGGATGTGGGTGATATCTTTTTCTTGGCTGCAGGACAGCAAGCACGTTAAATCACTCAGTACGCCCGCCAAATCGAGCGCAAGTAAACTATTAACGCTACTGGTGACGCCTGCCACCAGTGGATTGCTCAATAGCGCCTCCAATGCGCTGAGGGTAGCACCGGCAACTGGCAGATCAAGAGATATAAAGCTTCGTACTTGCGCGGAGCGCACGTAGATCTGATCGCTGCCGTAGGGGTCTGACTTGGCGTCTTCAGGGTTGCCAATAGCGTATATTTTTGGCTCTTCAAGGACCTTTAAGTGAATTGTTGCTCCGGCAACACCGAGCAGTGAGACCGGTATATTGGCGACCAGCGCATTTTTTGTGTTGGCGAGCTGAATACTGGCTTGGGTTAGATCAAGAGCAGATATTGCAATGTCAAATGCGACGTCGGGTGCGCCGCTTTGCACGCTGATTAACTCGCCTAATTGGATTGCCGGAGTGGCTAGTGGTATGGCTAATACCAGGGCCTGTAAGCCATTGGCGGCGATGATATTGCCGTCGGCGGTGAGGACGTCAGCGGCGACGGCAAGGAAGTCACCTAGCGAGGCACTGGTGCTGAGTACTTCATCATAGCTGCCCACAGCCACACCCAAATCAATTGCTAGTGCGTCGAGATAACTCAGTAAGTTAATATCACTGGTGAGAAGGCCGTTCCATTCGCCAACACTTAGGCTCACGGTGCTACCTAAAAATCCACCCAGCACAGTATTTAACAGAGCAGATTGGCTGGAGTCGATGCTGACTATACCGCTATCAATAGTGATTAATGCCTCAGGTTGGCAGGCTTGGGCAACTGCGGTGCGGCTTAAGGTGACGGTGTTGTTTCCGCCAAAGCTGAAGCTTTCAAACAATGAGGCCGGCACAGTTCGGCTTAAGGTAACTTGAATAGCTTTACCGCTGTTGTCCTCAGTAAAACTTTTGCGATTCGCGCCATTTTCGTCAGTTGATGCGCCGACAAGGCCGAGTTTAACGATGATGCCGCCTTCCTCGCCTAAAAAATTATTGCGGCTGGCTGAGAGCGCATCAAGGGCAATTGCTCTGCGGCCAGCCTCATCTAATTCTTGGTCTCGGCAATACAGCAGTGCTGTTTCGATCGCGGCGAGGTCGGCATTTTTTTGCAGGGTGCGCTTTTCTAAGTACAAACGTCCGGTGTCGACGACGAGGGCCAAGAATGCGATTAAGGTGGTCAGCGTCAGCGCCGCCAAAATAGTCATTACACCCCGCTGCTGACACTTGCTAGATACTTTACCGAGCTGAAGAGTGTTCATGTTGTCCTACTTGTCAGTGAATGATTCATCAATGAATTTATTAGGAATTGGCTGCGTAAAGCTTTTAACATAGCGTTGGTAAACTTCGCTGCGTACTTTTCCAGAGAGATGCTGCTCAGTACTGCTGGCTTGTTCCCCTGAGCTTTGCATCGCCATTAGGCGCGCAGTCGCTGTCTGAGGTTCGTCGGTGGTGTCAGGCGTTGCATTAAGAGCAAGTGGTAGCAGTAACAATGTGCTTGCCGTTATTTTCAATAAATTGCTCATAGTGGTGCTCCATGTCTTAAATTGGCCTTGTTGGCCAGTGCCGGTCGGGTAAAAGAATTGGCTTTGCGTTCTAGTTGTTTAAACTCCGCGCTATTAATGCCATTGTTGCTTGCCATACGTATTGCCGTGCGGCTATCGCCGTCTAGGATTAGGCTCATGACCATATTGCGAATGGCAACCGGATGCCCAGGTTTTAGTTGTAAAGCAGTCATAAACTCGCGTTGGGCAGCTTTAAAATCACCGTGGGCAAGCAGAATAAATCCGTAGTCATTGCGAATGTCCGAATTAGTTGGTGCGAGTCGACGGGCTTTAAGCATATGCTGGTGCGCTTGGGAAACGTCTCCTCGTGTTGCAAGAATTTTCGCCATGCCCGCGTGACCAAATGCCGTCATGCAGCTTAAACTCAAGTCGCGGTAGCTACTATAAGCCTCGCTGAGTAAGCCTGTTTTTCGCTGTGCCTCTGCGCGCAACCACAGTGCTTGTTGGCTCTTTGTCGAGTCGTTTTCTAAGTGTGCTAAGGCGGAGTAGTAATTGCCTTCACTGATCAACTGGCTAACCAAGTCCAGCTTCATGTTTTCAGCTTGGGCGAGATCGGGGCCGCAGGATTGATTGTTTGCACGGGCTGAGTTTGTCGATGTGCTAGCGCAGCCACTAACTGCGGCAGCAAGAACAAGCGTCAATCCTAAAGAAAGTATCCTTTTCATCTTGTTGTCCTTTTTAAAAATATATGTAATCTCATTTTCGCATCTTAACCGCCAAGGGCGCTGAGACTTTTTGAAATTGAGAACATGCCGGGGCCAGCGACAAAGAGCAGCAGCGCAGGGAACAAAAATACCATCATGACCAACGACATTTTCCCCGACAGTTTATTAACTTGCTCTTGTAGGTCGAGACGACGACGGTTCTGGAGTAAGACGTAGAGTTCATCGAGTGAGCTATCGATGCTACCGCCAGTGATAGACTGCTGGCGAATCACAATCAGATACTCTTTAAACCCTTCAGCACTGCAGCTATTAATGAGTTCATAGAGTGCCTCTTCCTGGCTTTGTCCAGCTTCAATTTTTTTCACTGCGATATTGAGTTCAGTCGCGCAATTGGGTGACAGCTCGTGGAGTTCCTGACAAATGATTGACAGCGTTTTCGGTAACGATAAACCAACCCGCCATAGCATCCGAGTGGTTTGAATTAAAATCATACTCTCTTTTTCAAGCAGCTTTTGGCGATCTTCCGCCGCTTTCTTAAGGAAGAGATAGGAAAGTAGCAAGCTGGTAATAAATGCACTAATCGCGACAAAAATTATTGTTTGGACTGCGAGATCGCGATAAAACGCAAGGGCTGCCACGATCACTGTCAGGCTAGCAATACCAATTATAGTGAGGGTAATCGCATTCAACTGCTGCTCGCTATTAAATAAACCGGCACGGCGTAGAAGTTGGGAGAGTGAGGCAATATGGGTGTTTTCCTCACGCAGTTGGCGCCAAGTATCTCGTGGGCTAAATTCTTCAACCGCTTGTGGGTTGTCGGTTTTGGTGTCCATGTGCGCTATGACGAGTAAAAATACCGGTGCTGTGCAGAGGACAATGGCGCCAAAAATAAAGTAGTAGTGATGCACTTCCATGATAGTTTCCCTTTTAGGCGTCGATGGATTTAATCATGCGCCACAACACGATAACACCTAGTATTTCCATTGCGGCGGCAGCGATCAATACGGACTTACCACCAGCCTCCGCCCACATGCCTAATAGCATTTCGGGGTTCATGGAAAACATATAAGCGGCGATCAGAGGGGGTAGTATCGCGAGTACGACTGCGGTAAACCGAGTCTCCCCCGTCATGGCACTCAATTCCCGTTTACCGGCGTCTTCTAAGCGGAGTATGGAAACGATATCGTCGAGAATCGAGCGGATACTGCCGCCGTATTGCTCGTTTATTCTAATAGACGTGGCGAGCACGTTAAATTCGTGGAGTTTGGTGATACCTGCTTCACGGTCAAAGGCTTGATGAAGTTCGTACCCCATGTGTACTCGGCGAACAATGCGTTTCATTACAGTGCTTAAGGGCGCTTCAAGTGTTTCTACTGAGTCGCTAAAGGCGTTTTCTACCGATACACCAGCGGATAGCCGTCGTGTTACCTGATTAATGAAGGAGGGCAGTTGTTCCAACATTTTTGCGCGGCGGTGATTTCCGATAAATTTAACTAGGCCGATAAGTGAAAGGAGGCAACATAGGGCGGCGATAAATCCGTATTCAATTGGCAATAATAGGAGACAAAACAGTGCTGCACTGCCAGCAAGGGCCAAACTGGCAAATACGATCGTTGCAGGTAACTCGACGCCATTACCCGCTAAATATAAGGTTATCGCTTGAGGCACTACTGGGGAACTGTTTTCCAGTGCCTTGTCTTTTTCTGCGCTCTCATCATCGCTGGTGATTAAAATAACGAGGATGAAAGCCAGGCTAATTACTAGTAGCGCAAGTACAATCCAAAACATTTACCATGACTCCCTTGATTCATCCGTGAATTGCGTCGTTAAGAAGTGGTACCGCTCTGGGGTCTTTGGCAGCGATTAATTTTCGGGTGTTTTCATCAAAGCGAAAAATATCGGTAAGCACTAAGGTGTTTTTCACTACGGTCAGTTCGCTAACTTGTAACACGCAGCGGTGGCCGTCAGATTTCCGCCCAATGTGGATAATTAAATCCAATGCGCTGCCAATCATTTTTTGGATTAATTCCGTGGAGCCTTTAAACCCAGACATGCCGACCATCATTTCTAAGCGGGTAAGCGCATCGCCAGCAGAGTTGGCATGCACGGTACTCATTGATCCATTGTGGCCGGTATTCATGGCCTGAAGAACATCAAGTACCTCACCGCCGCGGCTTTCACCAACAATAATTCGGTCTGGGCGCATCCGCAGGGCGTTTTTAACTAATTCCCGTGCACTGATTTCGCCGACACCTTCGTTGTTTTCTGGT
>NZ_JBFHDY010000058.1:0-22321 GCF_041584495.1 Zhongshania sp. | reverse complement strand
TCGGCTGGTGTATACGATGTTTCATTGGCCACTGAAGACAGCTGATCAATATGAATATTCGACTTTTATATGGTGCCGCATTGGCATTTGTGGTGACAGCGGCGCTGTTCATCATAATGCCATCGCTTATCGAGATGGCTGATAAAACGCTGGATGAAAAACCGCGTACAAAGCTGGCCGATATTCAAATGCCGGATACCAAGATTGAAACAATGAAGGACAGCAAGCCCGATAAGCCGAAGGAGCCAGATGAGCCACCGCCGGATATGGAGCAGCCTGAGATGGAAGACATCAATCCAAATATGGATATTGTCAATATGACGCCAACTCAGAGTGTCGATTTAACAAATACTACCGGGGGGCTTTCCGCCTCAGACGGTGAATATTTGCCAATCGTCAAAGTTGCACCAATATATCCGCGTCGTGCGCAGAGTCGGGGTGTTACGGGTTATTGTACGGTTGAATACACGGTAACAAAAGCGGGTACTACCCGTGATATCGTGGCAGTCGATTGCGAGCCGTCTGGTTATTTTGAGCGCGCTTCTATAAAAGCCGCAGAGAAGTTTAAGTACAAACCGCGTGTGTCCGACGGCGAGCCTATTGAGGTGCCGGGCATTCAAAACCGGTTCACTTATGAGTTGGAAAAATAATGTCTGATTATCACTCGAGCACTAAAGCGATGCGTCCGGTGTTGGTCAAGCTGGGCTGTTCTCTGGTCTTAGGTGTTGCTACTGTTCTTGCACTGCCGGTGGTAAGTACCGCCGTGCAGCCGCTGGTTGGTGAGCTAAGCGTGGGTATTGCCCACGCTGCCGACAAATCAGAGAAGCCCAAGCGTAGCACACGTAGAACACCAGCAATCCGCGCTAAAATTTTTGAAAAATTAAATGAAGCGCAGATCGCTGCGGACGAAAAAAAATACAGTCAGGCGATTAACCTACTGAATGAACTCCGCGATAAAGAAGGACGGAATTCACTCAATAGCTATGAGCTTGCCAACCTCTATAATATGTACGCGTTTATTTATTTTACGCAAGAAAAGTACAATTTGGCCTTGGATGCATACCGCAACGTGGTTAAGCAGCCGGATATTCCGGAAGCAATGGAGTTAAATACTAAATACACTATTGCTCAGCTTTACTTCGTGAAAGAGGATTACAGAAACGGCGTAAACACTCTTTTGGAATGGTTTAAGGCAAAGCGAGAGATGCAAGAAGATCCGGGCGCTGGTGCTTATGCATTACTGTCGCAGGGTTACTACCAGCTAAAGGACTTAGACAAGGCGTTGAAGTACATTGAGGTCGCTATCAATGACTACACCAGCCGAGGCAAGATTCCTAAAGAGCAATGGTGGGGCTTGCAACGTTATTTGTACTATGAAAAGAACGACATTAAACGTGTAACTGCGATTCTTGAAGAAACGCTGAAGCACTACCAGAAGAAAGCCTATTGGCTTCAACTTTCATCGATGTATAACGAGCTGAAAATGGAGAGTAAGTCGACTGCAGCAATGGAGACGGCTTACACTGAAGGTGTTCTGGATAATGACAAAGAGCTACTTAATATGGCGTACCTCTTCCTGTCTCAGGAAGTGCCCTATAAAGCAGCGAAGGTTCTGGATAAAGGGATTAAGAAAGGCGATATCCCTGCTACTTCTAAGAACCTCGAATTGCTGGGTAACGCTTGGCGTCAGGCTCAGGAGTTAAAGCGCGCGATTCCAGAAATGGAAAAGGCGGCTGCCAAGTCTGATAAGGGTGAACTTTGGTCGCGTTTAGGGAATATTTACCTCGATAATGATGAGTTTGATAAAGCTGAAAAGGCAATTGAAAACGCATTCAAAAAGGGTGATCTCAAACGTCCAGATACGGCCTATTTAGTGCTGGGTATGGCTCGTTTTAACCTGCAGGAATACGAGGGTGCTAAAAAGGCCTTTAAAGAAGCAGCAAAAAGCGAGAAATCCAAGGACTATGCTAAGCAGTGGATGCAGTTCATGGAAAAGGAACTGGAGCGTCAAGAAGCTTTGAAAGACGGCTAATCTAAACTTGATGTTTTGTGGAAAGGCACCTACGGGTGCCTTTTTTGTTTGTGCATTTTGCACTGTTTAGTGGACGTTAACAGCTGCGCTTTCTATAGTCTTTAGACGTCAATGAAGTTGGTAGCAGTCATGGGTTTGAGCTTTAGCCGTCGGTGCAGATATATAATGATGCTGCGCTGTGCTGTCGGCCTGCTTTATGTTCCTTATGCCGTAGCCCGCTCACTAGACGCGGATACTCCCCAGCCTAGTTTCATCACTCGATCGTTATTAAGCGCGGAAGAGACTCGTGATGAATGGTCAGAGTCCTGGGTCGATTTTGCCGAAGGCGTCGACCGCTACTTCAGTAAAGAGGATGCCCCCCCAGATTACAAAAATGAAAGCTACGTGAAACTCCAATTTAAGCAGACTTGGGAGGAACATGGCGAAATTCAGACCGACGTCCGGGTGAAAGCAAAGTTTGATTTACCCAATACTCAGCGCAAGATGAAGCTGTTTTTTAGCAGCGACGAGGCCAGTGAAAACTCGCTAGAAGAGCGGGTGCGGAGCAATTCTACCGGCGAGCGTTTTAACCGTAAAGAATCTGTGTCAGGGATCGAAATTAACCCTAATAGTGAGTGGCACAAATGGAAGCGATCTGCTCGTGTCGGTGTCAAATTGCGCGCGCCACTGGTTGGCTTTGGCCGCTATCGTTTACGCCGACCCTTTGACAAATGGGGCGAATGGACGCCTGAGTTTTTGCAGGAAGTTTGGTATTTCAGTGACCGAGGCTGGGGTGAGACTTCGGAGTTTGAGCTGACGAGACCTTTAGGTGAACGCATGGGCTTGCGCTACTGGACGGTGCTTGAGTATGAAGATCAATATGATTTTTTCCAAAACGTGCATGTTTACTCCTTAACACAGGGGCTCTCGGACCGGACTGCCATGGAGTACCGGGCGGGTTTGGTTTTTTCCAATGAGTTTCAAGCTCAATTAACAGCCTATTTCGTTGGCACCAGTTACACCTACAAGCTTTATGAAGAGTGGGTTTTTGTCACGGCGAGCCCAGAAGTCTTTTTTCCTAATGCAGATGGATGGAATGCCGAGGCGAGCTTTACTATTAAGCTGGACGTCTATTTTTCCCATTAGCCCAAGTTTGTGTAAGGAGCGCGGATTCAAACCCGAGTGGCATTAAAGTTTAAGCTGCTAACGCAGTCCTGCGTTCATCCATTAGTTAATTGAACTGGATTTTTGAGCCTTAGGTTTTTTCGTGGACGAGAATTTAGTCTACTTACCGCGCGCTTTACTGCCGCTTGGTCCACTACCTTAAAATCTATGCTGTTTGGAAAATCCTGCCGCAAGAGTCCGTTAGTGCTCCCATTTAAATCCCGTTCCCAATACCTATATGGGTGAGCATCATCAAATTCGGTTGAGCGCACTTTGCTAATTTGTTCATGGTGCGCAAACTCCTTCCCGTAGTCGGTCGTTATACGAAGCACGGAATCGTTATACGGCGTAAGTAGCTTAGTTGTCGCCTTAATGACCGCTTCTTATTGTGACGCTGTGCGGACACGGTGAAATTCGTTACGCGGTCGACAATAGTCACTGGCGCGCCACTCTGGCCTTTGTCAATTACCGTGTCTATCTCCCAATCACCAATCCGCGATATACCATCAACAATGCCTGGCCGATCCTCTATGCATACGCGATTCTTTATCTGACTTCGTGTTGATTTACCGTTACGATGCTTGTCATACTTCTTGTTATGTTGACGTAGAGGCGTATAAAGGTCGCCGCCTGCTTGTTCGCCCAAGCATAAAGGTAAATACTTTCATGGCTAATCAAGCGATCTTGACCAGCCAGTCGCCACCCAGATATCTGCTCTGGGCTCCACTCCATAAGCAATTTCTATAAAATTGACGCTATCATTTCTGACGTCATTCCTGTCGGCGTAATCGCCGCGTCACACCTCAGAACAGCTTTCCTGTGTGCCTGTTTATGGTGATATCCCTGTCTCCGGTATTTCTAGATCGCACGCGGCTTACCGTGGACTGGCTCACCTCAATAATGTCGGTTATCTCACTTTGTGTGCATTTTCTTTTCTTTAGGGCTGCTATCTGGCATCGTTGGTCGTAGGTCACTTGCTGGTAAGTTCCCATCATCACTTCATCTCTTGCCGGAGAAAAAGGGGGCGCTTACCTTCAGTTGACCGCTTCTTCAAACCTGATTAGATGATGTACGTCGAGTTTGACGCCGCGCAGTAACATCTACCTTAGCGCTGCCGGAATAGTCAGTGCGGCTCTCTGGTTGTGCTAAGTGGAACTGAATGTCATGTATTAAAAGTGGCGCGGAATATGCTTGTTGAAGTTTGTCGGCGCATAAAGGCATAGGCCGTGTCACACTAATACAGTAGTAATTGCATAGGGTAGGCGTATATTTTGTCGGGTCTGCCGTTGCTCTGAGATAAGGGCGATATGGTTGACGATTGCTTGGCCACTTAATGATCAATCAGCTTTGATTGAAATGCGGTTTCCGCAGGAGATGTAATGACAATTCGCGTGGCAATTCACCACAAAACCTATTACAAGTTTGATCGTTTAGTTAACTTGTCACCTCACATTATTCGTCTTCGGCCAGCGCCGCATAGCCGCACCCCAATCTATAGCTATAGCATGAAGGTCGTTCCAGAGGCGCATTTTTTAAATTGGCAACAAGATGCGTTCGGGAATTACCTTGGCCGCTTGGTGTTTCCTGAGAAAACCGATAAGTTTTCTATTGAGGTAGAAGTTATTGCCGACATGACGGTGATCAATCCCTTCGACTTTTTTCTTGAAGAATACGCTGAAAATTTTCCCTTTTACTATAAAAAACAGCTTAAAAAGGAGCTTGCTCCCTATTTGGAAAAGGAAAAACAAGGGAAAATTTTTAATAAGCTCGTGCGGTCGATCCCTAAAACGCCACGAAGAATGAACGACTTTTTGGTTGAAGTGAATCAGATACTCGAAAAGAGAATAGAATATTGCATACGCTTTGAGCCAGGTGTGCAAACACCAGAAGAAACGCTGAGCCTTGCCAAGGGATCATGTCGAGATTCAGCATGGTTGTTAGTACAAATTTTCCGTCATCTAGGTTTAGCTGCACGTTTTGCGTCTGGTTATTTAGTGCAACTGAGCTCTGACGAGAAATCCTTGGATGGCCCCAGTGGGCCAGAAAAGGATTTTACCGATTTGCATGCCTGGTGCGAGGTGTATATTCCCGGCGCAGGGTGGATAGGGCTAGATCCTACGTCAGGTCTGTTTGCCAGCGAAGGCCATATACCCCTGGCATGCACGCCGGACCCGGTCTCAGCGGCCCCTATTGAAGGTTACACCGATGAGTGCGAAGTTGAGTTCGACTACTCCAATGAAGTTGAGCGTGCCCATGAAGATCCTCGGGTCACCAAGCCCTATAGCGATGCCCAGTGGGCCGATATTCTTTTACTGGGAGATGCGGTTGATCGGGATCTGGCGGCGAAAGATGTCCGCCTAACAATGGGCGGCGAGCCGACGTTTGTGTCGGTAGACGATATGGAATCCGCGCAGTGGAATATTGACGCCCTTGGTGCCGATAAGCTGCGTTTGGCAAAGACCTTATTATTGAAATTGCGCAATCATTTTGCGCCCATGGGCTTGTTGCATTACGGCCAAGGCAAGTGGTATCCCGGTGAAGAAGTACCGCGCTGGGCGCTGGGTCTATTTTGGCGTAAAGATGGTGAGGCGCTTTGGACTAGGCCTGAATTATTAGCGCGGGTTGATCAGGATTATGGTCACACGGTTAAAAACGCGGAAAAATTTGCCGTTACATTGGCTGGATTATTGAGCTTGCCTAAGGACTATGTGCAGCCCGCGTATGAAGATGCTCTGCACTATCTTTTACAAGAACAAAAGATCCCTAAAAACATAGATATTCTCGCTGCCAAAATCAGTGACGATTTAGGTCGCCGCCGTTTAGCTAGGCTGTTAGAGCAGGGTTTTAAAGACCCTAGTGGCTATATAGTGCCTTTGGCTTGCAATCCCGCCAGTGGTGAATGGACGAGTAGTATTTGGAATGTAAAGCGTGAGCGCCTTATCCTGACACCGGGTGATTCGCCAATGGGTTTACGCCTGCCGTTAGGGGATCTGCCTGAATCAACAGCACCAGATATACCCGCTGATCGCGACCCCTTCGATCCTCGTGGTAATTTACAGACACGAGAGGATATTCATTTTCCGTTGGAATCGAACCCGCCAACTCCGCAGAAATTACACGCTGCGAGTCAGGCAATTGCTGATACAGGCAAGGACAGTGTGCCACTGGTTCGCACTGCGATGTGTATTGAAGCGCGGGGCGGTAAAGTCCATATTTTTATGCCACCATTACACAGTTTAGAACACTATATTGAACTGGTCGCGGCTATTGAAAAAACTGCCGATGAGCTTGCTGTACCTGTCATCATTGAGGGCTATGAGCCTCCTCGTGATCCACGCATCCAAAAGCTACTGGTTACGCCAGACCCCGGTGTCATTGAAGTGAACGTACACCCGACGTCGAATTGGCAGGAGCTGGTTGCAAACACGACTGAGCTTTACGCGGCAGCCCGAGAGTGTCGCTTGGGCGCTGAAAAGTTCATGCTCGATGGTCGCCATACCGGTACCGGCGGCGGCAACCATATCACCCTTGGCGGCGCCACTCCGGCCGATAGCCCGATCCTGCGTCGCCCGGATTTACTGCGTAGTTTGGTCACCTTTTGGCAGCATCATCCGAGCTTGTCGTATATATTTTCTGGCGCGTTTGTAGGCCCAACCAGTCAGGCTCCCCGCGTCGATGAAGGGCGGGACGAAATGCTCTATGAGATGGAGATTGCCTTTCAGCAAATGCCAGAAGGGTTGGCAGACCAGCCTTGGTTAGTTGACCGGCTAATGCGGAACTTGCTGATCGATATTACTGGTAATACCCATCGCGCTGAGTTCTGTATCGATAAACTGTATGCCCCTAACAGCGCCACCGGCCGCCTGGGGTTGTTGGAGTTTCGCGGATTTGAAATGCCGCCGCACAGCCGCATGGCGCTGGTTCAGGCACTATTGATTCGCACCTTGGTCGCTCGATTTTGGGCTGAACCTTATAAAAAGCCGCTGGTGCGCTGGGGTACGGCTTTGCACGACAAGTATATGATGCCGCATTATTTGTGGCAGGACATGAACGAAGTGATCGCCGACTTGCAAGAGCATGGCTACCCGTTCAAGGCAGAGTGGCTATTACCCTTTGAAGAGTTTCGCTTTCCGCATTACGGCCGCGTAAAGCTTGACGAGATTGAAATTGAACTGCGTTGGGCGGTTGAGCCATGGAATGTGCTGGGTGAGGAGGTGGGCAGTTTCGGTACCGCACGCTATGTAGATTCATCGGTGGAGCGTTTGCAGGTTAAGGTCACTGGGCTCACCGATGGCCGCTATATCCTTGCCTGTAATGGACGGCGCGTGCCGTTACGCAATACCGCCAAGCACGGTGAATATGTTGCCGGCGTGCGCTACCGAGCGTGGGCGCCGCCATCTGCCTTACACCCTACCATCGGGGTTCACACGCCGCTTATTTTCGATTTAATTGATACTTGGACTGGGCGCTCCATGGGTGGCTGTAGCTACCATGTATCTCACCCGGGCGGGCGTAGCTACGAGACTTTCCCTGTGAATGCAATGGAGGCGGAAGCTCGGCGTGGTAATCGCTTTGGTACGCTAGAGCATACCCCAGGCCCTTATACGCCACGGCCCGATTTGGACGCAGTGCGGGAGTTCTTTACTGAGCCGCCGCGCCCCTTGGCGCCGCCGCCGGAGGAAGCGCCCGGGGAGTACCCTCATACATTGGATTTACGTCGTAAGCCAAACTGGATCGGTTAACAGCAGTTGGGTTTGTCCAAAACATTAAGGCCATGTCGCGAGTGAGAAAATGCACTGGCGACATGGCCTTTTTTGTAACTGGCAGCCGCGTTCATAGGTGGTAGATTGGTATGGGTTGTGGCCGCACTCAAGATTGAGAATATTAAAATGACGAACAAATTTGATTACGTCAAAACCTGTCGCGACGAAGTCGACGCTATCCCTGTTAAATGGCGGGCTACTGTCTAGCGTGTGATGAAATATTTCATCCGCCTTATGTTTGGGTATACAAAAAAAGCAATGACCGCTTAACGCAGAGCTTTCCCGGCGGCTTTCCAATTTGTCTTGTTGGTATGACAGGTAGGTGATCCGGCGAGCGTCGGGGAATAGCCTTGATCCACCTGCCTTGGAATGACAAAAAACTGTTGGTTGCTTCGCGAGGCGGGATGGAGAAACACCCGCTGTGGTATTTTAATATCACAGCCGACCCCAAATCGATATTATGGTTGGTGGCACCACCCAGCGTTATCTTGCGCGTCAGGCCAGCGCAGAAGAAAAGCGTGAGCTGTGGCCTCAGCTGCTGAGTTTGTACCCAGATTTTGACCGGTACCAAACTCGGCCTGAACGCGATATTTCCGTGTTCTGGTCCCCGTAAAGGTACCTGGAATGTAGGGTAGTGTCAGCATATTAAATAACTCCCTCCTTCGTCGGGGTTGTTGCGGCCAAATGGATTGAAAGCATAAATAATAAAGCGCGACTGGTCTTCGTACTCAATACAGTCCTTACACGTGCGGCAGTATAACCGAGCTGTAAGAGCCGTGGTCGGTCTACGCCGGTATCCGAGAGTGATAATGGCAATGCCTGTGCGGCGCCAGCGCAAGACCCAGATACGGTGCCGCGTGTAGCGCGATGGTCGATCACCACCATCGCGTGGTAATCAGTCACGGCGTCAACCTAGTATGGACGTTGGTGCTGTATTTTCCGCCCAATAATCTTGAGGGGTTTACAGCTGCTGATTGGCTTGTGGAACATGGCTTTAATAGCGTGCTTATTGGTAGCGTATGGACTGGCGTCTCGCCCAGTGCGCCGGGACAAATCGATCAACGCTATCTCATTGCGTGGGATCGTGTTGTGCAGTTATTCGCGGAGCCGGGCCTCTGGATACTCTTCGATTTTCATCAGGATATGCTCGGTGGGCTATATCAGGGCGAAGATGCCCCAGAGTTGGGCGCATACAGCGGTGTAACGACCACGGTGATGGGCTTGCCCGCACTGGATTTCCCCTTTGCCACAGATTTCAGAAGTTTTCGCTAATTTATGGGCCGAGCAAGGCGAGGTTTGGCAGGGATGTAGCGCCGTTTGGCAGGCGGTGGCTAGCAAGTGGGGCGAGCAAAAAAATATTCTATGAGCTACGACTTGCTGAACGAAGCCTGGGTCGGCTTAAAGTGGGCGACCTGTATTGTGCCTGAGCAGGGTTGCCCGATATCCGACCGCGAAATTCAGCTAATTTTTGAGCAGGCGATCTCTGTTATTCGCGGTGTCGACAGCAAAAATATGGTGTGGATTGAACCGCAGTTGGTGGGGGGTGGCACTGGCACACCGGCCGGTTATACACCAATTGCGGGGGAGTTTGAGCTCGGTTATTCCGTTCACAATTACTGCCCGCTAACCGCACATTTGCAGGCAGCGCATCTTAGTCTACCGATTCTAGCTGTGCTGCCCGATACCGGCGAAAACTTTGGGGTCAAGGTCTTTGGGCAAGCGCGAATCACAAGTGCAAGAGTTGGCGCGGTGGAACTGGTTACCGAGTTTGGTGCGATCGACGATCTAGTGCTCTTAAATAGGGTGGCGAATTTGGCCGACAGCCATTTAACCGGATGGCAATATTGGGCTTATAAGAATTGGAGTGATCCTACTACCCAATCACCGGACGGCGCCCAAGGCCTGTTTGCTGACGACCGCGATTTGACAACAGCCAAGCTCGATAATCTAAAGGAGTTGGAGCGCAGTTACTCCAAAGTCACGGCGGGTATTCCCTTGAAATTGTCTTTTGATACGATACGCGATGATATTCATTATTGTTACCAAATTTGCCCTGCCAATGCCGACACCGAAATTTACCTGCCTAAACGCCACTACCCCGCTGCTTATAAAGTAACGGTCTGTGGCGCGATAAGAAGTTCAGCGGCAGATGCCAAGATTGCTTCAGCCGCCAGCGCCCTTTCCCGGAGCTGGCTGCTGTGCAGCCAGGGATCGTTGGCCTGCGCAAGACTTATGGCCCGATCTAGGCTAAGGCTATAAAAGTTGACGGACAGAAAGAGGCATAGCCCGGCCAGCAGTGCGCTGTGGCGGGCCCAGCTTGGGCCACCTATTACTGCTGCGCTTTGCTACTGATGGTGGCGTACACCTCAGTGTTGCCGTTGTCTAATAGCAGCAAAATGTCGTAGGGCTGAAAGCCGCGCCCCATGTCCATACCGGGGCTGCCCATGGGCATGTTTGCGACAATCAAGCCACGGGCGCCGCTGGGCTTTTCGGCTAAAAACTGGGTGATATAGCGAGCTGGGATATGGCCTTCAAACACAAAGCCGTCACTCGAGACCGAAGTGTGGCAGGCTTGCAAGCCGACGGGAATGCCAAGCTCCGCTTTTAGGCCATTGAGGTTTACATGGTTTTGAACCGCGGTGGTGAAACCGTGCTGCTGGGCATGCTCGATCCAGGCGCCGCAGCAGCCGCAGTTGGGATTTTTGTGTACTGATAATGCCGTGCTAGGTGAAAGCTGGGGTGTTGCAGCTGCAGTTTCAGCCTGGCTATAGGTGCTTATTGCGGCACCGATTACAAAAAGAAACAGATAGGCTTTAAGTTTAGAAATAGTCATGATCGCTCCGCGATAAACATCGCTTTTAAATCAACAAACCAAGGCGGGCATATAGACGCGTTGATGCGGCCGTGCGCTTGGTCGATTAACAGAAATTAGCGCGCCAAATAGGCGCAATGGTCCTGTGTTAGCTGTATATGGGCGGGCGGTACAGGCTGGGGCGTGGGGCGGGTTTGGGGTGCCGAAGGCTAAATTGGGCGAGGGTCAGTGATGTTGAATGAATGCCAATCACACTGCTGTTAGTCAGTAGTGCAGCGGTGGCGCAACTACTTTTCGGGCAGTCGCTTTGCTGGGTGTCGCAGCAGTTGTGACTGGTGTCGCTCAGTGTCGGTGTGATCGTGGGATGGGCCATGTCCATGTTGCTGTGATCGGCAGGCATCATTAGCGCAGACGGTGAAGTCATATCCATCTGTTCTGGGCAGGGTGCGTAGGCATAGGCAAAGGACTGAGCTAGTAAGCTCAGTAACAGCAAAATAATGTGTATATGCTTGGTTAGCCTATGTGTCATCTAGGTAGGTAGCTACAGCCAAATGCGTAGGGGTAGTTCAGCTATTCTCGACTTGCTTTGCCAGCGCGTCAAGCGAGTGGCAGCTCTTCCATAACCGATATCAGTCGATAAACCACCTGCCCTGCCTTTTTCTCTTTGTCGATTTGCCAATTGGCGGGTAAGGCGGGTAGCGCCTCGTCGCTGGCGGTTTCTATATATATCTGGGTGTGGGGCTTAAGGGCGTGGTTAGCTAGGGTGCCGATAACCGGCGCGAGCAAGTCCAAGTGAAATGGTGGGTCCAGAAAAATAATATTGTAGCTCTGCGCGCTTTTATTCAGAAATGCTAAGGCTTCTTTGCTGTGGACCGTGGCGTGGGGACAGCGCAAATTCTCAAGCTGCTGGCGTATTTGCTGGCAGCTGTTGCGATCTGTATCGACAAAGTCGCAGTGTGCGGCATAGCGCGATAGCGCCTCGAGCCCCAATGCCCCAGAACCGGCAAATAAATCGAGGCAACGGGCGCCGTGAATAGTCGGGTTAAGCCAGTTAAACAGGGTTTCGCGTATGCGGTCACTGGTCGGCCGCAGACCCGCGGCGCCCTCAAAATCGAGCTTGCGGCTGCGCCACTGGCCACCGATGATTCTCAAGCTGCCTTGTTGGCGGGTGCTTGTGCTCGTTTGGGGGCCTGAATTGCGGGGGGCTTTGGGCATGGTGTTTCCGGTGCCAGTTACTCAGAGAAATGGTAGGATACGGCTTTTATTTATACTGTAAACCTTAACGGAATATAAATACCCGCATGACAGAGAATTCAAAGCTGCCCGAGATCGAAGCCGAAGTTGTCAAGAAGGGCTTATTCGCCCGCTTTAAGGAGTCTTTTGTTGGCTCAGAAGAAGATCAGGCGGCGCTGGCGGCGGCGGAAGGCTTTATCGACGATAAAGAAATCGCGCCTTGGCAACACCTGGAATTAACGCCAGAAGAGCAGGCCTCACTGCTGGTGCGTTTCCGCGAAGGCCTGAGTAAAACCGGCGCCCAGCTAGGCGAGGGCATGGCCAATCTTTTTCTCGGTCGCAAAGAGATCGACGACGAGCTCCTCGAAGAGATTGAAACCCATCTGCTGATGGCCGATGTTGGCGTGGATGCCACCCAAGAGATTATTGGCAATCTCACCCGGCGGGTCTCTCGTAAAGAATTGGATAACCCTGAAACGCTTTACGTTGCCTTGCAAGAAGAATTGAGTACTTTGCTAGCGGCTGCCGAAGAAGAATTGGTGATTCCCGACGGCCCCGGCCCCTACGTCATTCTTATGGTCGGGGTTAACGGCGTGGGCAAAACCACCACGATTGGCAAGCTTGCCAAGCAGTTTCAGGCCGGTGGCCGCTCCGTCATGCTTGCGGCGGGCGATACTTTCCGCGCGGCAGCGGTAGAGCAGCTGCAGGTGTGGGGTGAGCGCAATGAGGTGCCGGTCATTGCCCAGCACACTGGCGCTGATAGCGCCTCGGTGTTATTCGATGCGCTGCAAGCCGCCAAGTCGCGTAAAGTCGATATTTTGATTGCGGACACCGCAGGCCGTTTGCACAATAAAGACAATTTGATGGAAGAGCTGAAGAAGGTGGTGCGCGTGCTGAAGAAGCTCGACCCCGAGGCGCCCCATGAAGTCATGCTCGTACTAGATGCGGGGACTGGTCAAAATGCCTTAGCGCAAGCGAAGCATTTTCAGGAGGCGGTCGGCGTGACCGGCCTGACCTTGACCAAGCTCGACGGCACTGCCAAGGGCGGCATTGTCTTTGCGATCAGCAAGCAGCTGGGCATTCCTATTCGCTTCATTGGGGTCGGCGAAGGTATTTTAGATCTGCGTCCCTTCCGCGCCTCAGAGTTTGTTGGCGCCTTATTTGGCTGGACACAAAAACAGCAATGATTCAATTTGATCAAGTCAGCAAACGCTACGAAGGCGGTCATGAGGCACTCACCGATGTGAGTTTTCATATTCCCCGTGGCGAAATGCGGTTTTTAACCGGCCATAGTGGCGCCGGAAAAAGCACTTTGCTGAAGCTGATTATGGTGATGGAGCGCGCCAGCACCGGCCAAGTTATTGTTGGCGGGCGCAATCTGTCGAAGTTGGCGGTGCGTCATATTCCCGAAGTGCGCAGGGAAGTGGGTGTGGTATTTCAGAACCATCAATTATTATTTGATCGCAGCGTATATGACAATGTTGCGTTACCACTGATTATTGCTGGCTACGGCCATCGTGACGTGGGCCGACGCGTGCGGGCCGCGCTGGACAAGGTGGGCTTGCTGGATAAAGAGCGTAAAAACCCCGTGACCTTATCCGGTGGCGAGCAGCAGCGAGTGGGTATTGCTCGGGCTGTAGTGAATAAGCCGGCTTTATTGCTGGCCGATGAGCCCACCGGTAACCTTGATCCCCAGCTCTCCGCTGAAATTATGCATTTGTTTGAGCAGTTCAAGCAGGTTGGTGTCACCGTATTAATTGCAAGCCACGACTTGGCGTTGATCGCTCGAATGCCTTATCGCTTACTCTCGCTGCGCAATGGTCGCCTCGTTACCGCAGGAGGGGCCGATAATGGCCCAGAATAAGCTTAATAAACGGCGCTTGGGGCAATTGCAGTCGCCCGCCGCCCGCAAAGACGTTAAGGGCGCGCGCCGCCATAAAACGGACTTGCGTGACCGTCTTGCCAGCTACCGCAGCCATCATCGCCAAGTTGCGCTGGACAGTTTGCAGCGCCTATTACGTCGTCCGGCGGCAAGCTTATTAACCAGCTTGGTAATCGCCATTGCACTTGCGCTGCCGACGAGCCTGTATATTGGTTTGAATAATATCGAGGCGGTAAGTAGTGATTGGGAGGGAGCGGCCCGCATCTCTTTGTTTTTAAAACCCCATGTGACCGCGAGTCAGGCCGAGAATTTGCGACGCAGCATTGCCGCTCGCGACGGGGTGCAGGGCACTGAATATATCTCGCCGGAGGCCGCGTTGGTGGAGTTTCGCGCCAGTTCAGGCTTTGGCGATGTACTTGACCAATTAGACAGCAACCCTCTGCCGGGCTTGATTGTCGTGACTCCTCGTGAGGCCAATATTTCGGCGGCTGCGGTAACCGAGCTTCAGGAGGCTTTGGCAAAGTTGCCCGAAGTTGAACTCGCCAAGCTCGATATGGCATGGCTGCAGCGCTTAAATCAAATTACCGAGTTGGGGCGCCGGCTAACGCTCGCGCTGGCGGGGATGCTCGCGGTAGGTGTATTGCTGATTATTGGTAATACCATTAAATTAGCCATAGAAAGTCGGCGCAGTGAGATTTTGGTCGTAAAGCTCGTCGGCGGTACCAATGCCTTCGTGCGTCGGCCCTTTTTGTATACCGGTTTTTGGTATGGCTTGAGTGGTGGGTTGGCGGCTTGGGTCTTGGTGCAAAGTGGCCTGTTATGGTTGCGAGCGCCTATTGCTGAATTGTCGGTGTCGTATCAAAGTGATTTTCAGCTTTTGGGTTTAGGCGTGCTCGACAGTCTATTGTTGTGGCTGTTTGCGGGTGGTCTAGGATTGCTGGGTGCCTGGCTGGTGGTTGGGCGAGAGCTGCGGGCGATTGAACCGCAATAAGTGTTTATTTTAGTAAATCATGCAATGGAGTGTGTTGATGAAAACGTATTTTGCTTGTTCTCTAATGATTCTACTGTTAACCGCATGCGCGGTGCCGGGTAGTAAATCTGGCGATGAGGTGGCGGTACAGCCACCCGCTGAGGGCAACGTAACAGCGAATGTCGAGCCCGAGAGCTGTCCGGGCGACAACGCACTCCCTGCTGACGTGGCGGCGCAGTTTGAAGCCGTAGACGACCCAGCGCTGCTCGCCTCTGTGCTGGGGGCGCCCATGGCGGGAATGCTGTGTCAGGGTAAGGTTTATCAGCTTAAGGCGGGTGCTGAACTCACTATTTACCGGGCATGGAATAGCAGCAACCCAAATAGTCGCCTAGGCAAGTGGTGGGCGTTTAGTAGCCCTGCCGGGAAAACGGCCCAATACCGCAGCGATTATGAAATTTGCTATCAATGGTCGCCGCTCGATAAGTTAGTTCACTGTAAGTTGAGTGGGGGGGTTAAGGTGGTTGTTGGCACTGGCCAGAGTGCCAAATGTTCAGACTATTTGAGTTACCCCGCGTCTGCCGCCAAGCAAATTTATATCGACAATGCCGCCGAAGCGGTTATGAACTGTCAAGAATATGACGGCGTTTTTCAGTGGCAGGCAGTGAAAAACTAAATGGCTTAGTATTGGTGCTAATTAGCGCGCAATCCTGCGTATCATCAGCTTTTGAGCGCAGGGACTTGAACTTTGATTAGTTTGGGACTCTAATAAGCATCAGTGTTTTTTTATCCAAGTATTTAGGAGGAGTGCAATGAGCACCCATCTACAGCCGATACAACAGCTTGTACCGGGTGGCGATCTCTCTGCATATATTCAGTCGGTTGGTCGTATTCCGGTGCTCAGCGCCGAACGCGAACGTGAATTAGCCGAAGATCTCTTCTACCATGAAAGTGTTGAAGCTGCTCGCCAGTTGGTTATGTCCCATCTGCGCTTTGTGGTTCATATAGCTAAAAGTTATAACGGTTACGGTTTGCCCCAGGCCGACCTGATTCAAGAAGGAAATGTTGGCCTCATGAAGGCCGTTAAGCGCTTTGATCCCGAAAAAGGTGTGCGCTTAGTGTCGTTTGCCGTTCATTGGATCAAGGCTGAAATTCATGAATACGTGCTGCGCAATTGGCGTATTGTGAAAATCGCCACTACCAAAGCTCAGCGCAAACTGTTCTTTAATCTGCGCCGTGCTAAAAAAGAGCTATCTTGGTTGAATAACGACGAAGTTAACGCCGTTGCCGCTGATCTGGGCGTGGATGTGGCAGAAGTACGCCGCATGGAAGGCCGCCTAAGCTCGGTGGACGTTGGCTTTGATGCCGATATCGACGACGAACGCGGCCCAGTTGCGCCAGTACACTATTTAGAAGACCACAGTGCTGATCCTGCTTTGTTATTAGAGTCAGATAACCAAGAAGAGAGTAATCACCAGCACCTGAGTGTGGCCTTGGCCGACCTCGATGAGCGCAGCCGCGATATCTTGCAAAGCCGCTGGCTGACAGACAATAAGGCTACCCTGCACGACTTGGCTGATCGCTATAGTGTGTCTGCCGAGCGTATTCGCCAGCTCGAGCAAGCGGCAATGAAAAAGTTGCGCGCGGTAATGGAGGCGTAAACGCCGTCACCACACCACCAATATTGCTCTAAGCCCCGCACAGCGGGGCTTTTTCGTATCTCATAACGAATTTCGAATAATTCCTGTTCTCCGTCTTTCTTTGCAAGAGGTTTCCGTCATCATTAGCTTGCGGTGCTTTTGAATCGTGGCGGACATCCGTACAATAACGGCTTTAAATACAGGTGGGGCGCAATGGCTTCGTTAACGGTTTTTATGGCGGCAATGCTTGGCTTCCTTGCGGTAGCATTAGGTGCCTTCGGTGCCCACGGGCTTAAGGCCAGCTTGTCGACCGAAATGATGGCGGTTTACCAAACGGCCGTGCAATATCATTTTTACCACTGCTTGGCATTACTGGTGGTGGGCCTGTTGATGCACAGTGGTGTGCAGCACCTCTCGTTGCGCATCGCGGCGGTTTTGTTCTTTCTCGGGGTGTTGGTATTCAGCGGTAGCCTCTACGCGCTGGCGATCACCGAAATTAAAATTCTTGGCGCCATAACCCCTATTGGTGGCCTGATGTTCTTAATAGCGTGGGCCTGCTTGGCCTATTCAGCGTGGAAAACAATGTAATGACTGAGCAAGCGGCTCCGATGCGTCGTCGGATAAAAAGCTTTGTACTGCGCACAGGGCGGATGACCGACGGTCAAAAGCGCGCCTACGATATCAATTTTAAAACGCTGGGTTTAAAGCGCGCCAACGGCCCCGTGGACTTTGCCGACGTATTTGGCCGCCAAGCACCGACGGTGCTTGAGATTGGCTTTGGTATGGGCGACTCCCTCGCCGAAATGGCCATTCAAGCGCCCGAATTGAATTTTGTCGGTATTGAAGTGCATACCCCCGGTGTTGGTCGCCTGATGTACCTGAGTGATCAAGCGGGGCTGGCGAATTTGCGGGCCTATTGCGACGACGCAGTTGAGGTGCTCGCCCACTGTATTCCGGACAATAGCCTCAGCCGTATTCAAGTCTATTTTCCTGACCCCTGGCATAAAGCGCGTCACCAAAAGCGACGCTTAATCCAAGCTGAGTTTGTACAGGTGTTGCGCAGTAAATTAGAAGTGGGCGGTGTGCTTCACCTCGCTACTGACTGGGAAAATTATGCCGAGCACATGATGGCGGTGATGAGTACTGCGCAAGGCTACCAAAACAACGCCGGTCCCCAGCAGTATTCACCTAAACCCGATTTTCGCCCTAGCACCAAGTTTGAAAAGCGCGGTGAACAATTGGGTCACGGAGTATGGGACTTGTTGTTTTCTAAGGTCAGCTAGTTTCCTGGAGCGGGCGCGAACTGCTTGGCGGCGCTGCTTACCTCCTAATCACATTCTGCAGCCAACATTTCTGCGACGGCTTGTTGCATTAAATCCCACTGGCTAAATAGCATTATTCTGCGGCCATGCTCGGTGGCGGGGATGTCAGCTGCCTTAATTCGCCAAAACCGCAGGTGTACGGTGGTGTTCATCCAGCTGCCATTAAACAGATTGGCGAAATTTGCCGAACCCTCAAACCCACTGTGAGCCAAAAACAATAGATCTTTGTCTGGCGCGCCTGTCATTAAAGCCAGGGCGCCAGCAGGCCTTATCGGGAGTAAGTTTGGCCAGGACTCCGCGCGCTGCAGTGCCTCGTCATCGCCTTTGTCAGCAAGCAATTTTAAAACACGCTGCCGCTTTGCATCTGAAAAACGGGTACCTTCCATATAGATAACCAGGCTGTCTTGGTCGGTGGCGCCAGCAGCGAGGGTTTCTAGTTCAGCGAGTTCTGGCCCCATATCGTCGGCCACGCGATTTAGAAAGACATTGGCTAGACGGTTACCGACAATATCTAAACAGGGGTCTAGCAATAGCGCCCGCTTCAGCACGTAGCTCACCCTAAGTTGCTTTGCTTTAGCATAAAACGAGACAGGTAATATGGTGTCCCCAATACTGGTGTGGCGAGGCAGTACGATAGCCCCAGGTCCTGCGAGAGCGTCTTCGCCCTCAATAACAAAATGAAGTCGGAATAATTTTTCCGCACCGCGGCGCAATGTGTCGGCCCACCAAAATTGCAGTGCGCTATTAGCCGATAAATAGCTTTGCTGGGATGTGGCTAATACGATGTGGTGTAACCATAACCAGCCGCTAGCGAAGATTCCCGCTATTTCACAAAGTAAGAATAGGCAAATAAAGCTCAGGCAACGCAAGCTCGAATGGGCTGCATTCAAGACCAATCCTAATGCCCAAAATAGCGGCAGCCAGAGCGGTGCTAATGTTAAGAGTATCACCGCAAATAAAAAGATAAGGGAAATTGACAGCAATCGTCGGGCAAGTGTGTGATGGGTAAGCCATATCATTAAAGAATTACTCTATTCTTTTGAATATTATCGCCGCGGCCAAAGTAGGCTTGCTGTGGCGCAGAGCCACAAACTCCAACTCTCGACGTTTATAGCGCCTTCATTGGTCGTATGAGCTACGCTATTTTCAGTATAGTGTGCGATAGCGCCGGCGGTAAGTTTTTGGATGCGAGAATATCGCCCGCAGACACGGTAAGTCGGTATGATATGGTTTTTGGTGGTCGCGTTTACGGACGTCTGACAAGTATTTGAATAATGTGATTTTGCTTAAGTAATAGGAAGGAATTGAATGACAAAGGCGTTCGAAGCACTGAGTTTCCCCTGCGGTAAAGCAATGCCAAATAGGATGGTGTTGGCGCCGCTCACTAATACGCAAAGCGAGGCGGACGGTCGCCTAAGCAAGGATGAAATTCATTGGTTGGCTATGCGTGCCAAGGGTGGCTTCGGCTTAACAATGACTGCCGCTGCCCATGTTAATGTCCTGGGGCAGGGTTTTCCCGGCCAGCTGGGCATTTTTAGTGACGAACATTTGCCTGGCTTGACGATATTGGTAGAAAAAATCAAGGCGCAGGGCAGTCTTGCCGTGGTACAGCTTCATCACGCAGGGTTTCGCGCGCCCAGAGAGTTGATCGGTGATATGCCAGTGGCACCGTCACCATCGGAGAAATTTGGCGCCAGAGGCTTGAGCCACGGTGAGGTCCAAAGCTTGATAGAGGACTTTATTCGCGGTGCCGAGCGCGCCAAGAAAGCTGGATTTGACGGCATAGAAATCCACGGTGCCCATAATTACATTATTTGCCAGTTTTTAAGTGCTGAGTTTAATCGCCGCACCGATGAATACGGCGGTTCTCTGAAGAACCGCAGCAAGGTCTTATTCGACATCATTAGCGGAATCCGCAAGCGTTGTGGTCAGGGCTTTTTACTCGGCGTACGGCTGTCACCTGAGCGTCATGGCATTCCTTTGAGTGAGGCTGTTGAAACCGCAAAGGCGTTGTTTGCCGCGCAAGAAATCGACTTTCTTGACATCTCTGCTTGGAATGTATTCAAAGAGCCCGCAGAAGCTGCCTTCCAGGGCCGTAGCTTACTGTCGTATTTTTGCGAGCTCGATCGCGGCGATATTCGTGTGGGGGCGGCAGGCAAGGTATACAGCCCTGAGGATATTGACTACTGCTTTGACCAGGGCTTAGATTTTGCGCTGCTCGGGCGGGCGGCCATGTTGCACCATAATTATCCGACTTTACTCCGCGATAATGCGAGCTTTATGCCCAAGCGTACGCCGGTGAGCCGCGAACACTTATTGGCCGAAGGCTTGAGCGAACAATTCCTCGAATACATTGCCAGTATGTGGCCCGATTTCATTTCGGCGTAATTGAGTTGCGGCAGTATTTAATCTGACGCGATGTTAACTGCGGGTGCCAGCTTTTTACGTTTTTGGCAAGCCGTAACGTGGTAGTTCACGCATATCTAATGGCGCTATATGGCTGCGTGTGGCAAGGAATTCCGGCCGAGGTGGCTGCCCGCAATAGGGCGCACTTAGCGGGTTGTCGATACTATTGTAAACAAAGAACAGGTTTGACCGAGGCCATGGCGACATATTGCTGTTGGAAGCGTGCAGGGTATTGCATTCAAATAGTAGTAAGGAGCCTGGTGGGCCTTTAGGTGCTTGAATATTTCCGTTGTCTGCCAATCTTCTTAGGTCAATTTTATCTGGGACTCCGACACTTTGGGATTGCAGTGATTCACGCCAATTGTCTTTGGGTGTTAAATCAGTACAAGGAACAAAGTACTGATGAGAGCCGGGAATCAGCATTAGCGGGCCATTAAATTCATTGTTGTCAGTTAGCATTAATGAGGCTGATACGGCGCGCATTCTTGGCATGCCGTCTTCGCTGTGCCAAGTTTCAAAATCTGAGTGCCAGTCAAAACCGCGTCCTTGAAAGCCAAATTTGTCGTTAATTCGGGATTGATGAATATATACGTCTCCACCGAGGAGCTGGCGCACCATTCCTAAAATTCGTGGGTCTTGGGTGAGCTTGCTGAATCTGTCGGACAAAGTGTGCATTGAAAAAACGGAGCGTAACTCGCCTGAATCGGGATTAATAATCACTTGGTCCGAATCCATTAACTCCCGGTCTTCGGCTATTGCTCGCAACTCGTCAAAAAAAGGTGTCATACGCTCTTGGGAGAAAAATCCATCGAACCACAGGTAGCCGTCGCGCTCGTATCGAGACAGTGATTCTTCGCTTAGCGGTCCATCCCAGCGCTGCTTGTAACGTGAGTGCACTACTGGATCTAACCGGGGAAACATACTGAGTCGCTCCCCGCGGCGTGTTGGAAATTGCTCGTGCATAGGTTTCTCCTATTCTTGCGTTTCGAATATAATGCTTAGTGTTTTCTTGCTCTGTGTTGGATTTGGCGTTAATACCCTGACAGTGTTGAACGTGAGCGGTTCAATGATCAAAAATAGCCATCATGATTTTTAAAGCGGATAAGGTATTCTTAGCATTAAATTAAAATTGTCGTCTCTATTTGGTTGAATGATCTGTGGTGGATATGCCAGCGGTGTTTTGCCACCGTCTTCATTACACAATATTGCTACTGCATCAAACAACACCGATGGCCTACCATCGATTCTCTCGTCTACTCTGATTTTATTGCCATCGCTATCGTTGACTGCTCCGCCGGTAGGCGCGACCACTGCAGCGCATGCGCCAGTATTCTCAAAACGACGATATAGACATGCTATTAAATTCTGCAGAAGCACCTATTATTAGTAGGAGGCCAAGTTTCTGGACGTGAAAATCTCGTGGGCCGTTCCTACGGATGCTGAGTATTGCGGAGGGCGGAAGATCAATTTGCGCATTAACAGGTGTGCTTTTTTCTGGTGGTATCCTCATTCCTAGGCCGTTAAAAATCTACTCGGCAAGCTCTTTGCTGATATTAAGGAGGTTCGCCACCACGCCGTAACTGATGCTGAGTTGATTGGCTATTTATTGTCATTTACAGCTCCTGTTGATGCTTCAAGGTCTTGTGAAATTGAGAATTTTGATAAGCATGTTCCGTGAATCATTGGCTAGGTAATGCTCATATTAAATTCAGGAAAATTGAAATTTGAAATATTCGGTCTTCAGTTCGGCTTGAAAAGCTTGTGACTATAATAATTTTGATAAATTCAATGTTTATTAGTGGTCATGATTTTTTGTCTTTGGAGCGGGTTATTTTTCTCTCTATTTTATTCAAAAATAAATATCGCTGAACTATTGAAATATGCATTGGTCATTCTTAGTAACAAAAGAAAATTTGGAGAGTGACATGCAGGCGAATACAAACGTTGATGCACATAAAAAGTATTTTCAATGGTTGCGGGATGCTGATGTAATCCCCCCGAAAATCCGGAACAGTTATTAGTAGAAAATTCCACTAAACTGAAGGAAGGGAGTTTTCTATGCGAACATCAAGATACAGCGACAGCCAGATACTGGCGATTTTGAAACAGAATGAGAACGGT
>NZ_JBFHDY010000057.1:0-22679 GCF_041584495.1 Zhongshania sp. | reverse complement strand
CGTTTTGATCAACTGGGGCTGATCTCGTTAGTGGATCAGTATCGTCGTCTCATGAGTACAATATGAACCGCCGTATACGGAACCGTATGTACGGTGGTGTGGGAGGACGGCGGAAGTGATTCCGCCTCCTACCCGATCTGTAATCTGTTTTATCGCTCCTCGTTTGCTCAAACCTAAAACTTAGCGCCTATTGGCAAGAAACCTGCTTAATGAATATTGATATGTTTGGTATGGACTGGCACCGAGCTGTGCTATACCTAAACGATGTGTTCGATTCATTCTGATCTAAGCATCGCCAGCTTTAGGAGGCTTATTTGCCGGACATGCGTGCCGACTTGACTGAGTTTTTATTGCAAGAACGTTTGCCGGAGCAATATCGCCGGCAAATAGAGGTCTATTTTATCCCCTTTATTAACGAGGTATTACCGCGTATTCGTGCGGGTGACTTGCGTGTATTGGGCATTCACGGCGCGCAGGGAAGTGGCAAATCGACCTTGGCCGCCTTTTTCCAATGGTATCTGCAGCGCGAATACGGCATGACGGTGGCAGTGGTGTCGATAGACGACTTCTATTTACGCCGCGCTGAACGTCAAGAGCTGGCGGCGAAAGTGCACCCCTTGCTTCTAACTCGCGGTGTGCCGGGCAGTCATGACGTGCCGCTCGCCGAGCAAACCTTGGCGGCCTTATTGACTTTAAAGCCGGGGCAGAGCGTGGATTTACCGCGGTTTGACAAGGGTTGTGACGATCGGGCCCAGCGTTTCGCGTGGCCGCGCATTGCCGGTCCGGTTGATCTCATTATCTTTGAGGGTTGGTGTTTGGGGGCGGCGCCTTGCGAGGAATCTGCCTTGGCCACACCAGTGAACGCACTTGAAGCGGAAGAAGACCCCGACGGCGTTTGGCGAGCCTATGTAAATGCCGCGCTCGCTGGGGAATACCGTCGTCTTTTTGCAAAAATAGATTATTTGTTAATGCTGGCGGCGCCCAGCTTTGACTGCGTGCAGGGCTGGCGGCTTGAGCAGGAGCAAAAGCTGGCGGCGACGGTGGATGCGGCTGCCGCACCAGGGCTAATGGATGCGGTGGGCATTGAACGTTTTATTCAGCACTATGAGCGGATTACTCGCCAGTGTTTGCAATACCTTCCCTTCCAGGCCGATTTTGTGATGACGATGACCGCAGAACGGCGGATTAGTGCGGTAGGCTATCTTCAACGCGGCAATGACCATGTTCGTCAGAACCTGGTTTTTACCGATTTAGATGGCACGCTGCTGGATCATGATAATTACTCCTTCAGTGCAGCGACCCAAGCACTTGTGCGCTTAGCCGACCTCGGGGTGGTATGGGTACTCAATACCAGCAAGACCCAGGCCGAGCTCCAGCAATTGGCCATCCGGCTAAAAAATCCCTACCCCTTTATTATTGAAAATGGCGCTGCGGTGGTGGTGCCTGCAGGCTGTGATTTGTTGGCAGATGTTGATTTACGCGTTATCAATGGCTTGCGCGTAAAGGAATTTGCGCCGCGACGTGACGAGATCTTAAGACTATTGCGTGCGTGGCGAGAGCAGGGCGGCTATCAGTTTGCTGGCTTTGCGGATTTTGATGCACCAACTTTGTGCAATATAACAGGGCTAAGTTTGGGAGAGGCCGAATTAGCACTGCAGCGTGAATATTCGGAGCCTATTCGTTGGGACGACACAGATGAGCGCTGGCGGGAGTTTGCAGGCCTGCTTGCCGCAGAAGGCTTGCAGGCCCTAAAAGGCGGCCGTTTTATTCATATTATGGGCATGGCAGATAAGGGCCAGGCGATGGCGTGGCTGGCTTCTTGCTTATACCCTATAGGGCCTGCGCCTCGGTTGATCGCGCTCGGTGACAGCGGTAACGATGTCGCCATGCTGGAGCGAGCAGATATCGCTGTGGTGGTGCGCTCGCCACATCATTTACCGCCGTCGATTATGGCGCCACAAGGAGAGCTACGCATTACTGAAGGTCTTGGTCCGGCGGGTTGGAACGAGGCCTTAATAGACATATTTGGTGTGGGCGATTAAATCGCGTTAGCACCCTGACGTTTTTAAAATAATATAGGCAATAATATGGGCGATTTTTACCAAAACGGCATCGTTACCACCTTACACAATTTGATTGATCGGCCCGTGAGTGACATCGAGGCTGAGCTGAAGCAATTCTCCAAGCAACGGCCAATGGCCTTGATGCTGCCCTCGCTATTTTCAGAGCTAAAAGGTCCGGCGCTGGCTGCGATCATTGATGAAATTGCCAAGGTCGATTACATTGATGAAATTATTATTGGCCTGGATCAGGCCGATGAGGCTCAGTATCGCTACGCCTTAAAATTCTTTAGTCGGCTACCCCAGCGTCATCGTGTCCTCTGGAATGACGGCCCGCGGCTGCGGGCGATTGATGCCCGCCTGCAAAAGCGTGGCCTTTCTCCCGAAGAGCCGGGCAAGGGGCGCAATGTGTGGTATTGCCTTGGTTTTATTCAGGCCTCGGCTCGCGCCGAGGCAATCGCCCTGCACGACTGCGATATTCTGACCTATGACCGTCGCCTGCTAGCGCAATTGTTTTATCCCGTGGCTAATCCGGCCTTTAACTACGAGTTTTGTAAGGGCTATTACGCGCGGGTTGCCGACGGCAAAATCAATGGCCGGGTGAGCCGCTTGTTGGTCACGCCGCTGATTCGCTCCTTAAAGAAAATTCTTGGTGGCTCGGATTACCTCGAGTATTTAGACAGTTATCGCTACCCGCTGTCGGGTGAATTTTCGATGCGCATGGATGTGTTGAACGATTTGCGTATTCCTAGCGACTGGGGCTTGGAAATTGGCGTTTTGTCGGAGATGTACCGCAATTACTCCACTAATCGTCTATGTCAGGTCGATATAGCCGATGTTTACGATCATAAGCATCAATCCTTGTCGGCGGCGGATGACAGCAGTGGTTTGTCAAAAATGTCGATTGATATTTCTAAGGCGATTTTTCGCAAACTGGCTACAAATGGCGTGGTGTTTAATAGCGAAACCTTTCGCACTATTAAGGCGACTTACTATCGGGTGGCCCTGGATTTTGTCGACAGCTATCGGGCCGACGCGGTGATGAATGGTCTTGATTTAGATCTTCATCGGGAAGAGCAGGCGGTTGAGTTGTTCGCTCAAAATATTGTAAAGGCGGGCAATATGTTTCTGGAAAACCCTATGGAAACGCCGTTTATACCGAGCTGGAATCGGGTGGGCAGTGCCGAGCCGACCTTGCTGGCCGACATGTTGGTCGCAGTGGAGGCTGACAACGAGGAATTCGCATCGTAATGACTGAATTAAGCCCCACGCAACATTTGCGCAATCGACTTGCCGCCCATTTGGAGGTTTTGTATCCGCAGCTCGGTAATGCGGGGCTCATTGACGAAATGATTGCGGCTATGGCCCTAGATCAGCGCTGCTTTATGCCCGAGGCTCATAAAAACCACTGGGATGAAAAGGACGCGTTAGTCATTACCTATGGCGACTCGATTCTGCGCGACGGTGAGTGGCCGCTGCATACGTTGCATGACTTCCTACGGCGGGAGTTGCGCGGCGTGGTTAGCGGCGTCCATATTCTGCCCTTTTACCCCTATAGCTCCGACGATGGCTTTTCGGTGATCAATTATGTGGAGGTTAATCCTTCTTTGGGTGATTGGCAGGATGTCAGTGCGATTGCCCGTAATTTTGATTTAATGGCAGATTTGGTCATAAATCATTGCTCTAGCCGCAGTCTGTGGTTTGAGAATTTCAAGCAGCGCCGCGACCCCGGCCAAGATTATTTTGTGGAGGTCGATCCCAACGTCGATTTAAGTGCCGTGGTGCGACCCCGCACCAGCCCCTTGCTGAGCGAGGTGCAAACCCTCGACGGCAAGCGGCATGTCTGGTGTACTTTTAGTCACGACCAAGTTGACCTTAACTTTGAAAACCCCAAGGTTCTGCTGGAGTTTATTAAAATTATCCGTTATTACCTCGATATGGGCGTTAAAATTTTCCGCCTCGACGCAGTGGCGTTTTTGTGGAAAGTCCCCGGTACCAGTAGTTTGAATTTGGAGCAGACCCACGAGGCCGTGCGCCTGCTGCGCAGTTTAATTGAACATGCCGTCCCCAACGCGATTATCATCACCGAAACCAATATTCCCCTGCGCGAGAATCTGGCTTATTTCGGCAATGCCAATGAAGCCCATATGGTTTACAACTTTTCGCTGCCGCCGCTATTAATTAACACTTTGGTTACGGGCAGTAGCCGCGCCTTAAAAACGTGGATGATGGGCATGCCTGCGGCCCAAGACGGCACCACGTATTTTAATTTTATTGCCTCCCACGATGGCATCGGCTTGCGCCCGGCGGAAGGCTTGCTCGATGATGAGGAAATTAAAGCGTTGGTGGGCGTAATGCAAAAAAGTGGCGGCAGGGTGTCGTGGAGAGCATTAGCCCATGGTGAAAACCGCCCTTATGAAATAAACATCAGTTTGTTCGATGCTATGCGTCGTCGTCTCGATGGCAGTCAGGGTGGCGATAGCGAGGATGGTTACCAAGAACAGCGTTTTATTTGTGCCCATGCGCTAATGCTGGCGGTACAGGGCGTACCGGCGTTCTATATTCACAGCCTGTTAGCGACTGAAAACGATGAGAATCGCGTTTTCCATACCAGTCATAACCGCGCGATTAATCGTCATCAGTGGTCGGCAGATGAGCTAGAAGAGCAGCTCGCTACAACGAGTCATCACGCGCGGATATTTGCCGTGCTTAAAGAGCTAATTAAGTTGCGCGCTAAGCAGCCTGCTTTCCACCCCAACGCCGCGCAGTACCCTTTGCATTTGGGTGACCACTTGTTTGGTTTACGTCGAGAGAGTCACGCTGAGGGTAGCGCCGGACAAAGCTTGTTGGCGATTTATAATGTCAGCGCCTGCGCCCAAACGCTGGCGATGAGTAGTTTGAATTTAGATGCCGATAAGCGCTGGCGCGACGTGCTCAGTGATATTGATATTCACGCCGAGGCGGGTGATATCGTCTTGCCGCCCTATGCTTATTGCTGGCTTGCCTCAAGACCATAATTTTTGGCGGTGAATGATCTGCATGTTTATTGACCTGTGATGTCACTAAAGCCGGAGCGATAAGCTGTTATGGTGTTCTGACTTTTATTTGAACACTGTATCTGAGGTTCGTGATGGCCGACTACAAAGCCCCGCTGCGCGATATTAATTTTGTCTTAAAGGACTTCTTACGCTGCGAGCAACACTACGCGAGCCTGCAAGGTTGTGAGGAACTCGGTGCCGACTTGATGGATGCCATCATTGGTGAGGGCGCTAAGTTTGCCGAAAATGTGGTGAGCCCCATTGCGGCGAATGGCGATGAGCAGGGCTGTGCATTTGCCAATGGTCAGGTGACAACGCCACGTGGGTTTAAAGATGCCTTTCGTCAGTGGGGTGAGGGCGGCTGGCAAGCACTGGGCATTCCCGTTGCAGCAGGGGGGCAGGGTTTGCCTTCGTCTTTAGGCTCAGTCATTGGCGAAATGGTGGGCGCGCCTAGTTGGGCGTTCAGCATGTACGGCGGGTTGGCGCTCGCGCCCGTTACCTGCCTGATTAACGCTGGAACTGAAGCGCAAAAGCAGCGCTATTTGCCTAAGCTACTTAGTGGCGAGTGGGCGGGCACTATGTGCCTGACCGAGGCGCACTGCGGCTCAGATGTGGGTTTGCTGCGGACCAAGGCCAACAGAAACGACGATGGCACTTACACCCTCCAAGGCAGCAAAATTTTTATTTCTGGCGGCGAACAGGACATAACCGATAATATTATTCACGCCATTTTGGCGAGGGTGGAGGGTGCGCCAGCAGGTACCAAGGGGGTCTCCCTCTTTCTTGCGCCTAAGTACTGGGTGAATGAAGATGGCTCAATGGGTGATTTTAATAATATTCACTGTGGCGCCATAGAGAAGAAGATGGGGCTGAAGGCCTCGGCCACGTGTGTGATGAATTATGATGGCGCCCGCGCAGTGCTGTTGGGCGAAGAAAATCGCGGCTTAGAAATCATGTTTAAGCTAATGAATGCGGCCCGCCTTGGCACTGCACTGCAGGGCCTTGCTATGGGCGAAATGGCTTATCAAGGTGCCGTTGGCTACGCCCGTGAACGCTTACAAATGCGGTCCTTGACGGGGCCGAAAAATCCAGATGGCTCGGCTGATCCGATTTTGGTTCATCCGGATGTGCGCCGTATGCTACTCACGCAAAAGGCCTTCGTGGAAGGGCAGCGCGCCTCGATTTACTGGCTCGCGCAGCAAGTCGATTTGAGCCAGTTTGGCGGCGAAGCCCAGCAAGCGGAAGCCGTGCAATTACTGGAGTTATTGACGCCCATCGCCAAAGCGTTCTGTACCGAAACGGCCCAAGAAGTTACTTATCTGGGTGTGCAGGTGTTTGGTGGTCACGGTTATATTAGTGATAACGGTATGGAGCGAATCGCGCGGGATAATCGCATTTCCACGGTATATGAGGGGACTACTGGGATTCAGGCCCTCGACCTAATCGGTCGCAAGGTGCTGGGTAGTGGTGGCGCCGTTCTCAGTAACTTCACTAAGATTGTTCACAAGTACTGCCAAGCAAATAAAGACAATCCGCAACTTGCCGAGTTTATCGCGCCATTAGCCGCTTTGAATAAAGAATGGGGCGAAGTGACCATGGTCGTTGGCGAAAAAGCGATGGCCGATGCCGATGAGGTGGGCGCAGCCTCAGTCGACTATCTGATGTATTCGGGCTATGTGTTTTTTGCTTATCTCTGGGCGCAGATGGCTGAAATCGCGCAGCAAAAGCTGGATTCGGGCGTTGCTGACCCGCTGTATCGTGGCAAGCTAAAAACGGCACGGTTTTACTTTCAGCGCTTGCTCCCGAGAACCGCTACGCATAAAGCGGCCATGCTCGCTGGGGCCGCTGGACTGATGGACATGAATGAAGAAGAGTTTATTTGTTAGTTGCTGTCACTGCGCGGCTAGTCGCCGCGCAGTGACACAGGGCTGTACTCAGCGGTTTAAGCGGTTGTGGACTAATTGATCGACAACCGAAGGGTCGGCAAGTGTTGATGTGTCACCGAGGTTGTCTAGTTCGTTGGCTGCAATCTTGCGTAGTATCCGGCGCATGATTTTGCCCGAGCGTGTCTTGGGTAAACCCGGTGCCCACTGAACTAAATCTGGCTTGGCAATCGGGCCAATTTCCTTAACACAAATTGCCGTTAACTCTTTTAGCAATTCCTCAGTACCTTCAACATCGTGCATCAGAGTGACATAGGCGTAAATACCTTGTCCCTTAATGTCGTGGGGGTAGCCCGCCACAGCCGCTTCGGCTACGGCCTCATGGAGTACCAGCGCGCTCTCAATTTCAGCCGTGCCCATACGGTGTCCAGAAATATTCAAAACATCATCGACTCGGCCGGTAATCCAATAATCGCCGTCTGCATCGCGACGGGCGCCGTCACCTGTAAAGTAGTAGCCGGGGTGGGTGCTGAAATAGGTCTCGATCAAGCGCTGATGGTCGCCGTAGACGCTGCGGATTTGGCCGGGCCACGAGCGTTTGATGACAAGTAAGCCCTGACCTGCCCCACTGATTTCATTGCCATCATTGTCTAGCAGTGCCGGTTCCACGCCGAAAAACGGTTTGGTGGCAGAGCCGGGTTTCATGTCAATGGCGCCGGGTAGTGGCGTCAGCATCATGGCGCCAGTTTCGGTTTGCCACCACGTGTCGACGATAGGGCAGCGATGTTCGCCAACTACGCGGTGATACCATTCCCAAGCTTCGGGGTTTATGGGTTCGCCCACGGAACCGAGCAAGCGCAAGCTATTGCGGTCGCTACCCGTTACGTATTCGTCGCCGGCGCCCATTAAGGCGCGCAGTGCGGTGGGTGCGGTGTAGAAGATGTTTACTTTATGTTTGTCCACCACCTGCCAGCACCGTGAGGCATCGGGGTAAGTGGGCACGCCTTCAAAGAGCAGGGTGGTGGCACCATTGGCGAGTGGACCGTAGACAATATAGCTGTGGCCGGTAATCCAGCCAACGTCGGCGGTGCACCAAAATACTTCACCGTCTTTGTAGTCAAAAACGTATTTATGGGTCATGGCAGACTGCAGTAAATAGCCAGCACTGGTGTGCATAACACCTTTGGGTTTACCGGTTGAGCCCGAGGTGTACAAAATGAAAAGCGGGGTTTCGCTGGGCATTGCGAGGGCGGGGCAGTCACTGCTGGCAGTGGCCATTGCCTCGTGATACCAGAGGTCACGGTCATCGTGCCAATTCACTTGGCCGCCAGTACGTTTTACAACTAAGCATTTTTCAATGCTGGGGCAGTGCTCAAGGGCTTTGTCGGCATTGGCTTTCAGTGGAATGGTTTTGCCGCTACGTAGGCCTTCATCGGCGGTGATGAGCATTTTGCAGTCGGCGTTCTGAATGCGGTCCTTCAGGGCCTCGGGTGAAAAGCCGCCGAATACCACTGAGTGAATGGCGCCGATACGGGCGCAGGCCAACATGGCGTAGGCGGCTTCGGGAATCATGGGCATATAAAGGCAAACTCGATCACCTTTGCGAATACCTTGGCTTGTTAACACATTGGCGAGTTTGCAGACTTCGCTGTGCAGCTCACGATAACTGATGTGTTTAGATTCGCCGGGGTCGTCGCCTTCCCAAATGATGGCGGTTTGTTCGCCGCGGGTGTCGAGATGGCGGTCAATGCAGTTATAGGCAATATTGAGTTCGCCGCCTTCAAACCAGCTGGTTTCACCTTTGCTAAAGTCATAGCTGTTGACGGTGTGCCATTTTTTGTCCCAGCTTAAAAAAGTATTTGCTTGGTTTGTCCAAAAGGTGTCTGGATCGGCCAGCGATTGTGCGTACATCGCCTCGTATTGTTCACGATTGACGTGGGCGTTCGCGGCGAAATTTTGGGGTACTGGATGTACATTAACTTTACTCATAGCAAAACTCTCAATGGCGCGATTGTTATCGTTAGACGGTTTGGGCACGTCGAATAGTTAGCTTCGAGCTTGCAGGATAGCGGCTTGGCGGCAGTGATTGAAGCCCCTTACGACTAAAGTCGGATCTTAGTGGGGTGTTGAGGTGCTTAATTCTAGGCGTGTGAGCTTGCGCTAGCATGGATGTGGCAAAGCGATCTTGGGGAGTTTTCGCGCGAGTTTCGGCTTGTGGCTAAAATCGCGCGACGTATTAGGCGACTTGAATCGGGATGGCGTTGCTGGCGTGACTAACCGTATTGTCTTGATTCATGTAAATCAAGCGAGGCTTGAAGTTGATGAGTTCAACCTCGGAGTAGCTAGCGTAGGCACAGATAATAATAATGTCGTCGACATTGGCCTTGTGAGCCGCCGCGCCATTGATAGAAATAATGCCACTGTTGTCTTCGCCACGGATTGCATACGTGGTGAAGCGCTCGCCATTGGTGACATTGTAAATTTGAATTTGCTCAAATTCACGGATACCCGACATATCGAGTAGCTTGCCATCAATCGCGCAGGAGCCCTCATAATTTAGCACTGCGTGAGTCACGCAGGCTTTATGGAGTTTCGCTTTCAGCATAACGGACTGCATAACGCTATTCCTTTCTCTTCGGTCTTTGCTGGCTTAATTAGATGCCAACATTCCCCAGTCGGTGCTGGAGTTAACGTTCAGGGTGACGTTGTCGATCAGGCGGGTGGTGCCAAGTTTGGCCGCCGCCAGAATAACAACTTCTTCGGTGTCCGCTGTAACCGGACGCAGGGTACGGCCATCGCAAATATTGAAGTAATCCGCTTCCAAGCCAGCTTGATTAAGGCTGGTTCTGGCGTGTTGCTCTAATTTGCCATAACTGTCGTACCCACAGGCAATTGCCTCGCGGCACTCCTGTAATACACGGTGTAAAATAGGTGCAACTTGACGTTGCTCGGCGCTGAGGTAGCCGTTGCGAGAGCTAAGTGCCAAACCATCTGCGGCGCGAGCGGTAGCAACACCGATGACGTCGATAGGCATGCACAAATCGTGAACCATTTTACGGATAACGCTAAGCTGCTGGAAATCTTTTTCACCAAACACCGCGGTGTCTGGCTGGATAATATTGAAAAGCTTGGCCACCACGGTGGTAACGCCGGTGAAATGACCGGGTCGGTTTGCACCGCAATGCCCTTCAGACAGCTCTGGTACCGATACTTTGGTGTGGCTGTCCATTCCCTTGGGGTAGATTTCGTCTACCTGAGGAAGGAATAAAAACTGTGCGCCCTCAGCAAACAATTTCTCTTTGTCTGCGGCGAGAGTTCGCGGGTAGTTGCTCAGGTCTTCGTTAGCACCGAACTGCAACGGGTTGACAAAGATGCTGACAACCACAATATCGGCATATTGGCGGGCCCGGCGAACTAAGCGCAGGTGGCCTTCATGTAAATTACCCATTGTAGGAACAAAAGCGACGGTTTTACCGGCGCGTTTCCCCACATTGAGGGCGGCCCTTAAGGAGGCGGCTGTGCTATACGTTTTCATACCCCTAACTTCCCAATCTCATACTTCGCTAACTGCGAAGGTAGTTTGCTGTGAAGTCAGTCCGCGCACACCGCGGGCTGGCGACCAAAACACTGACCTTAGGCCTGTTAAAAACTGAAATATTGCTCACAATCTGAGCAGTTGGCCAGTGGCGGGCAAGTATGCCCCAATCGGAATGGCCGTTCAATGCTTTGGTAACAAAAAAATCACTACTTTGTTACCTTGTAAAATGTTTCCCGAGGTAACAGTTTACACCTTTTTGTCATCAGTCAAAACTGTGCTCATTGGCAGGGAAACTGCCGTCTACCACTGCATCGTTGTATCTGCCGAGGGCGTCGGCAATGCTAGTGCTACCCTCTGCAAAATTGCGGACAAAGCGCGCGGCTTTCTCGGTGATGCCGAGGAGGTCGTGAAGGACTAATACTTGAGCATCGGTTTCATTGCCCGCGCCAATGCCGATGACTGGGATTTTTAGTGCGCTAGTGATCTCTGCCGCGAGTTTACGGGGTACGCACTCCAGTACCAGCAGCGCGGCGCCGGCGGCCTCTAGGGCAAGGGCGTCATCAAGAATAGTTTTTGCGTGGCTGTCTTCGCGACCTTGGATTCGGTAGCCGCCGAGGACATTCACCGACTGTGGGGTTAAGCCCAGGTGTCCGCAGACCGGAATGCCGGCGCGATTGAGTTGGCGAATGCTGTCGCAAAGCCAGTTGCCACCCTCAAGCTTGACCATGTGAGCGCCAGAGCGCATTAAGCTCGTTGCATTGTTAAGGCACTGTTCCGCGGTGTTATAGCTGCCAAAAGGCATGTCGCTAATAATCACTGGGCGATTGCAGCCGCGACTGACGCAGGCGGTGTGGTAAGCCATATCGCTGACGGTCACCGGCAGGGTGGAGTCGTGGCCCTGCAATACCATGCCTAGCGAATCGCCCACCAAGATGGCGTCAATACCGGCTTTTTCTACTAGCTGCGCAAAGCTGGCGTCATAGCAGGTGACCATGGCAAATTTTTGCTGGTTTTGCTTTTTGGCTAACAAGCTGAGGATGTTGACCTTACTCATAGCGCGCCTCGTTGGGGCTTAAAAAAAAGTGGGGTTAAAGTAATGGCGACCGCTGCGAATTTCCAGTAGATATTGCAATAATTGTTCATATTGCTGGTCGCTGTGAGCAAAGTCGATCTCGCTTGCATTAATAATCAGTAGCGGTGAGTCGTGGTAGGAGTGAAAGTACTCACTGTAGGCGCCGTTTATTTTCTCGAGGTACTCGGTGTCAATGCTGCGTTCAAAATCTACGCCACGCTGCTGAATGCGATCTCGCAGCACTTTTACGGGTGCTTGCAGGTAGATCACTAAGTCAGGTGTTGGTATGTCGACTTGCACTTGCTTGTAAACCTTGTTGTAGAGTTCTAACTCGTTGCTATCTAAGGTTATTTTTGCAAAAAGTGGGTCTTTTTGAAAAATAAAATCGGCGACGTGGGTTTGTTCAAAGAGGTCGCTTTGGCGTAAATCGCTGAGCTGCTGGGCCCGTTGAAACAAAAAGAATAACTGGGTGGACAAGGCTGCATGGCGCTGGTGGGCGTAGAAGCGCTCTAAAAAAGGGTTGTCTTTGGCTTTTTCTAGTAGCTGGTGGACATTGAGGGATTCGGCTAAGCGTCGCGCTAATGTGGTTTTACCCACTCCAATTGGTCCCTCCACGGCAATGAAGCGGGGTGGCTGCTGTAAATTGATAATGGGTTTGTTAAGCGGATTGTGATTGGTCATTTTTGTTTAAAACCCATAGGTCGTCGGTGTCTTTGAATGTGGCGCTATTGATGCCGCCGAATTCGGACTGTAACAATTTTGGGGGGGCGATATCGGCCAGTGGACGCAAAACAAAGTTGCGCTGATGCATGCGTGGATGGGGCACGCACAGGGTGTCAGTGTTGATCCGGGATTCGCCGTAAAGCAGTAGGTCTAGGTCTAGCGTGCGTGGCCCCCAGCGCTCGACGCGGCGACGTTGATGCTGGGCTTCGATACGCTGCATGGCGGCGAGTAATTGCGCTGCGGTCAGCGTGGTGTCGAGTGCGGCAACGGCGTTCACGTAATCGTTTTGCTGCCCCGGCCCAACCGCGATGGAGCCGTAGAATCGGGAGTAGTTAACAAGCGCGGAGTTAGGCAGCGCCGCTAACGCGCTGAGCGCGGAGCGAACTTGTTTTTGGGGTTCGCCAAGGTTGCTGCCAAGGGCGATATAGGACCGGATCATCTTGGCTTGCGAGGGCCGCGTCGCCGCCGCGGTGCTCGTGGTTTGTCGCCAGTCGGAACCTGGCTAAGCATGGCGCCACGGGTATCGACGTGGGCCTCTTGGAACGCCAGCCACCACTGTCCGAGACCGGGCTCAATTTCGCCCGCTTGCTCGCGTAATAATAAGAAGTCAAAGCCCGCCCGGAAATAGCGGTGCTCTAAGAGTTGCTCGGGACGTTTGCCGGAGCGCCGCGTTAAGCGGCATTGGAGTTCCCAGATGTCGCGCATGGGTAGTGAGAAACGTTTGGGAATGGCGACGGTTTGTTGTTGTCTGTGAAGAACCCGCTCCGCGGCCTGATGTAAGGCGGCGATTTCCGGGGTGCCGGCATCCATAATTTCTCTGTGCAGGTGTTTTACCGTCGGCCACAAAATAACCGCATAGATAAACGCTGGGGTGACTGGCTTGCCGTCAGCGATGCGAGCATCGGTGTTTATCAAACCTTGTTTGATAATTTCTTCGGCTGCTGGCTCGCGTTGGCTAAGCATTTTTTGCGTGGCTGGGAAAAGCGGGGCGAACAACTCGTAGCGCTGCATAAGTGCGTAAGTGTGCAGACCCTGGCCAGACATAAAAAGTTTGATCACTTCGTCAAACATGCGGGCGGCGGCGATATCGTTCAGCAGCGGGGCAAGGCGTTTTATGGGCTCTTCGCTGTGCTTTTCAATATCAAAGTCGAGTTTGGCGGCAAAGCGCACTACCCGCAACATCCGCACTGGATCTTCACGGTAGCGAGTTTCCGGGTCACCGATGATGCGAATGAGTTTGTTCTTGAGGTCGTCTAGGCCGCCGACAAAGTCGTAAACGCAGAAGTCGCGACTGGAGTAATACAGGGCGTTTATGGTGAGGTCGCGGCGTGCGGCATCGTCGTCGATTGAGCCGTAAACATTGTCTCTAGTGAGCATGCCCGATTCAGTTTGTGCGGAGTGTTTGTTGCGCTGCGGGTTGCTCGCCGGGGCGCTGTGGTTACCTCGAAAGGTGGTAACTTCGATGATTTCCCGGCCAAAACGGACGTGCACGATACGAAAACGCCGGCCAATAATGCGACTATTGCGAAAGGCGTTGCGAACCTGCTCGGGGGTGGCATCGGTGGCGATGTCGAAATCTTTGGGCTGGCCGCCGAGCAAAAGGTCGCGAACACCGCCGCCGACTAAAAACGCCTCGAAGCCTTCATCGTTGAGTTTGCGGATAACTTTTAGCGCAGCATCGTTAATGTGTTTGCGCGATACCGTGTGTTGATCCCTGGGAATAATGGCCACGTGGTGTGCAGCGCCTTGGCTGGATTTGGAAAATTTGCCGGTTAGCTTTTTCCACAGACCGGTAACAGAGCTTGATGTCATTGCGTTTTAGAGTCGGCCGTTAATGAGAGAGGCAGTATTCTAGCACAGGGCTTTGGTATGTGCGGGAAATGAGGAGGAGGAAATTTTTGGTGGTTTTCGTAATTTAACGTTTTTTAAAATGAAGAAGGGGAAAACATTGTCTTCCCCACCCAGGTCTCTTTGCTGTTGTATTATTATTATTGTTTATCTTTTCTTATTATTATTTTGTTTTCTTATTGTTGTTTGTACCTAAAGAGAGCATATGCCGTGCCATGTTTTAAAAATCTTTTTATTTCAATTGCTTAGGTATTTTCCTCGTTGTGGAAACCCCTTACATATTTGTGACTTGTTACCCTAGTAAACGCTCTTTGTTACATTCCGTTGGATTGGGTAACGGTGCTCATGCCTTCTTAGGCGTTACTTCTGGCGGCCACTTTTTTGCGCGGAATGCCCAGTCGTTGGCGGCGTTCCCATAGGCATTTACGACTAACACCGAGTTTTTGCGCTAGCTCCGTTTCGCTCATGGAGTCTTGATGCTCGAGGACAAAGCGCTGGAAGTAGTCCTCGAGGGATAAGTCTTCGCTGGGATCATTGGCGCGACTTGGCTTGTTGCGGTTATCTTTGCGCTCAATTGCGCCATTGTTGTTAATACTGCCGGGGCGATTGCTAAATTCGTCGCTGCGGCTTCTAATTTGGCCAATGTCGACAAGTTCGAGGTCGATATCGAGTAATTCGTTATCAATCTCTTTGCGATCGCACAGGATTACGGCGCGTTCGATGGCATTTTCCAATTCGCGGATATTGCCGGGCCAGATATAGGTGGTGATTGCTTGAATAGCCTTGGGACTAAAATGCATTAGGGGTTTTTTCATTTTTTCGCAGCGGTGTTTTAGCAGTGTTTCGGCTAGTTCAAGAATGTCTTTGCCGCGCTCTCTTAAGGGTGGTAGCTCGAGCTTCATGACATTGATGCGATAGTAGAGGTCTTCTCGGAAACGCCCGGCGTGAGCCATTTCCTTGAGGTCGCGGTGGGTGGCGCAAATAAGGCGAACATTGACCTTGCTGGACTCCACGGAGCCGATACGACGAATTTCATCTTCTTGGATAAAGCGCAGGAGTCGAGCTTGGGCCTCAAGGGGCAATTCGCCAATTTCGTCTAGGAATAAGGTGCCGCCGTCGGCGGCCTCAATTAGGCCAATTCGACTAGCGTTGGCACCGGTAAAAGCGCCTTTTTCATAGCCAAATAGCTCCGACTCAATCAGTGATTCCGGAATCGCGGCGCAGTTTACGCAGATAATAGCTTTAGTCGCTCTGGCGCTCTGGTTGTGTATCGCTCTGGCCACGAGTTCTTTACCGGTGCCGGTTTCGCCGTGTACCAGGATTGTGGCGTCAGTGGGCGCGGCGCGGCGAATATGATCGTAGAGTTGTTGCATGGCTTTGCAACTGCCAATCATGCCGTTGGCGTCGGCGATCTGTTTGCGCTGGCTGCTGTTGGGTTCCGGCTTATCGCTTGGGCTGTCCTCTTTTTGAGTGCTGAGAATGATGCGTTCGACGGTTTTTAGCATTTCGTCGTGGTCAAAGGGCTTGGCAATATAGTCGATAGCGCCTTTTTTCATGGAGTCGACCGCAGACTTGAGGCTGGCATAACTGGTCATAATCAGCACGGGTGCATCGGTTTTGCTGATAAGGTCTGTTCCGGGTGCGCCAGGCAGGCGTAAATCACTGATAATTAAGTCGTAATCGTTAACATTATAGGTGGTTAGCGCTCTTGCAACTGAATCGGCTTCGTCCACTTGATAGTCATTGCGTTCTAGTAGGCGACGTAGTGCTAGACGGATAACGTCTTCGTCTTCGACTAAAAGGATTCTGGACATAATTCTCTCCGTTGCTGGGTACGGGCAATGCGTCGATATGTGTAACCGAACAACATAACGCGATCAGTCAATTATTTCTAGAGTACCTCAGGGTGGTTCAGTCTGAGGTGAATGTGAAATTGGGTGCCAGATTGGTTAAATTCCGGTACTGGGCTCTCAATACTAATATTGCCGCCAAGATCGTTGATAATGTTATAGACTAGCGCTAAGCCGAGACCAGTGCCTTTACCTGGCTCTTTGGTGGTAAAGAACGGTTCAAATATTTGCTTCTGTAATTTCTCGTCTACCCCGCTGCCGTGGTCGGTCACGGTAATGTGGACACTGTCTTGTTCAGTCTTGGCATCCACGGTGATTATGCCGTATTCGGGGCTGGCGTCGCGGGCATTAGAGAGTAAGTTGATAAACACCTGCATTAAGCGCTGATTGTCGCCAGCCACGATAATATGCTCAGGGCAGTTGTTATTGTAGTGAATGTGGCGGGCCTCGGGGTCGAGGCTCAAGAGCTGCACGGCTTCGCTCACGCAGTTGCGCACGGATACCGCCTCGGTAGCTTGGGCCGGATCCTGCCGGCCGGTGTGGGCAAAATTAACCAGGCTATGCACAATGCTGCTTATGCGCTGGGTTTGCTTAACGATTTGCGAGGCGGCTTCCAAGGTGTCGGCGTTGTCACTCTCGTAGCGCAGGTTTTGGGCCAGACAGGCGATTCCGGTTACCGGGTTGCCGATCTCATGGGCGACGCCGGCAGCCAGACGACCAATCGAGGCTAGACGCTCTTGATGCGTAAGTTCATGTTCCAGCAGCTGAGTGTCGGTGATATCTTCAACCACGACAATTAATTCGTCACGGCCAAGCATTTGCGATTCGGTGCGGTGTAGGTTTAGCCAGCGCAGGCCATTGTCGGTTTTAACGCTGAACTTGCTGCGGTGTAGGTCGCTGCTGGCTAAAAAGCCTTGCAGGCATGTTGACCAAGGTTCGGGTAGCCCAGCTAGGCGAGAGCCGGTAACGGTATTGGCGTTGATGTGAGTAATATCGGCCATGGACATATTCCACAGCAGTATTTCCTGGTCGCGGCCGAGTGCGCACACGCCAATGGGCAAGTCTTCTAGGGTTTGTCTGTGGTAGCGGCGTAGGCTGTCTAAGTCGGCGGCTAGGCCAGTGAGGTGAGTCTGGTAGTTCTCAAGTCGTTCTTCAATATAGGTAATGTCTTCGCTGTCGCCCATGACATTGTCGGTATAGGGCAGGGCGCGATCTATTACGCGTCGAGCGCTGGAGGGGCCAACCAGCGAGGATAGGTTGACTTCTATTCGATCTCTAATTCGCCGCAGAGCATAGGGCCGGGTTTCCTGTTCATTCATTTGCAGTTCGTCGAGCGCGCGCTTGAATTCTTGGGTGGCGGCGCGGTCGCCGAGCGCGTCCTGCAGACGCGACTTTATTTCCCCCGCATGATGTAAATTCAGAGAGTGGCGGCTTGGGCGATTAAGGTCGTCAATCGTGCAGGCTTCAGCGGCGCGGCGCTCTTCGGCAGAGGTTTCGCTCAGCAATGACACGATGATGAAAACAACGCCGTTCAGGGCGAGCGAGAGTCCAGTGATGACCACCCAGAACTGATCGCGCTCAACGGGGTATAAATAAATGTGCTCTAAAAAACTGGGATGAACACCGCTAAACATGGGCAAAATGATGCCTATTATCCAGAGGCTAAAGCCTGCGCATAAGCCGCTGATAAAGCCGTTGCGATTCGCTTTAGGCCAATACAGCACGGCCAATACGCCGGGCAGAAATTGGACGCAGCCGCTGGCTGAGGTCATGGCTAAGTGGCTGAGGCTTTGAGGCGCACCGATTAGCTCATAAAATACAAAGCCAATAAGAATGATGACGCAAATCAGCAGCTGTCGAGTGGTGAGTAGCCAGCGGTATATATCAATATCGCGGCCTTTTGAGCTTTTGGGGCGCAATACCGGCAATACGAGATGATTGAGGCTCATTGAGGCCAGTGCTAAGGTGGTGACAATGATGGCGCCGCTGGCGGCCGATAAGCCGCCTAAATAAAGCAGCACCGACAGCCAAGGCTTGCCAAATTCGAGTGACAGGCCAAGCGCATAGTAATCTGCTGGCAGTGCAATACCCCGAGCGCTTCCGGCCCACAGTATAGGCAAAACTGGCAAGCTCATAATCAATAAGAATAGCGGCAGGCCCCAGCTTGCGGTGGTGAGATTTTTTGCGCTAGGGTTTTCAGAGAACAGCATATGAAAAATATGGGGCATGCACACGGCGGCGGCAAAAAACATGATCAGCATCATGCGATTGCTGTCGGCGGCTTGGGGCTTATTGAGTGAGGCCAAGACATCTGGGCTACTGTCTAGCCAGCTTTGTAGGCTGCTAAAGCTGCCAAATACGACATAAGTGCTGATAATGCCCACCAGCAGCAAGGCAAACATTTTAACGAGCGATTCAAAGGCGAGTGCCGTGAGTAAGCCGCGATGGCTGTCTTTGGAGGTAAGATTGCGTGAGCCAAATAAAATGGTGAATGCCGTGATAACCACGCAAAAACCAAAAGCAGTAAGCCTTCGGTAGCCATCGTCTTGCTGGCTCAACGCGTGGCCTAAACTCAATATAAGGGTCGATTCCGAAACAGTTTGTATCTGAATGGCGAGCAGTGGCCAGATAGCGATGGCAGTAAAAAGTGTGACGAGTGAACCCACCCAGGAGCTACGGAAGCGAAAGCTAAGAAGGTCGGCGAGTGAGTTCAGGTGATAGTTTTTGCATATGCGATGGATGGGTAAAAGCATTATGGGCAATAAAATCATTGCAGCGGATAGGCCGATATAATAATTCAGGAAACTGTAGCCGTAATTCTTCGCAAAGCCCACGGCGCCATAGATAGCAAAGCCACTGGCGTATATCCCCAGAGACAAAACATAGGTGGCGGGATGGTTGATGATTTTACTGGGCAGTAGACGACGTTCTGCAGCGTAGGCGATAGCGAAAAGTAGCAATAAATAGCTAAGGCCTATTAAAAACAGGGTGTTGATATTAAAGGTCATTGTGGCGTCGCTGACGGAGGCTGATAAACACAAAACCAATAATAAATAGCCAGATTAAATGGTGGCGATACCAGAGATTGCTGCCTTCATAGAGCCAGCGGCCCAGCGTTGGGGCATACACAAGGGAAAAAATTGATAATAAAAGCAGAGGAGACTGAATTTGCATGGCGACCGAGACGTGTTCACTGTCGGAATGATGTTACTGGAGGTGCGCGTAAACTGCAAAGAATGGTGGGCAGGTGGTGCTTATATTGTGTTGTTAAACGGCATCGATGTGTCTGCTGGTGGGGATGTCTTGGGGGCGCCAGTGCGCGGTGGCCCATGTTAGTAGGGCAGTGCTATCGGTGAGGGTGTCGGGGGGCGGGCTTTGCTGCAAATAGTGCAGTGCGCGGCGGAGATTGTCGATGGCGCGGCTGGCATTGAGCGCAGGGGCGAAGCTTTGTTTGCTCAGTTTGTGGCCGTCGCTACCAACAATGACAGGTATGTGGCAGTAGCGCACCGGTGGTAGGCCAAGGGTATTGTGTAGGTGAATTTGCCAGGCAGTGGCATCGAGCAAATCAACCCCGCGCACGATATCGGTAATTCCCTGCTCGGCATCGTCGACCACGACGGCGAGTTGATAGGCGTAGAGGCCGTCTTTGCGTTTTAAGACGGGATCACCGATGTCCGCTTGGGCACGATTTTGGCTGCCTTGGATGCGATCTTCAAAATGGATCGTTTTATTGGGCGTACGTAGGCGAATAGCTGAGCTGCCGGGGTTGCCTAGATTGCGACAGGGGCCAATGTGCAGCCCGTGGCTCGGAGCGAGCTGGCGACGGGAGCAGTTACAGTAATACGCTAGTTTGTTGTCGAGAAGCTGGTGCAGATAAGTATCGTAGGCTGCGCTGCGCTGGCTTTGCCAGAAGATGTCACCATCCCATATTAGGCCATGACTAATGAGGCTGTTGATGATTTGCTGGGCGGCGCCCGCTTGCTCTCGAGGTGGATCAATGTCTTCCATGCGCAGCAGCCATTGGCCGCGATTGGCGCGGGCGTCTAAATAGCTGGCCAGTGCAGTAACGAGTGAGCCAATATGCAATGGCCCGCTGGGCGACGGCGCAAACCGGCCTATATACGCGTTATAGGGGGTGACATTTAGGGGAGTGTGGGCGGCGGGCCGCCCAGTAGTTTTAGCCGCGTTCCTGGCGTTCTTTGATTTCATCAAGGGTCTTGCAGTCTATGCATAGCGTTGCCGTAGGGCGTGCTTCTAGCCGTTTGATACCGATATCAACGCCACAGGTATTGCAGTAGCCGTAATCGTCTTCGTCAATTAAATTGATGGTAGAGTCAATTTTCTTGATTAATTTGCGTTCGCGGTCACGGGTTCGGAGCTCAAGGCTAAACTCTTCTTCTTGTGTGGCGCGGTCTGCAGGGTCAGGAAAATTAGCTGCTTCGTCCTTCATATGACTCACAGTGCGGTCTACCTCTTCCATTAATTCTGCCTTCCAATTGAGCAGGATCTGGCGGAAGTGTTCCTTCTGCTTGTCGTTCATATATTCTTCGCCCTTTTTTTCTACATAAGGAACGAAGGTCTTCAAATTCTCAGGTGTACTCTGCTGTGCAGGCATGGTTGGCCCTCTTTTTACAAGCCGTTAACCGCAAGCCGCGGGCATGCGCGGCGACGCTGTGCCGCCAAATCGGCAAAACTACCAGATATGGGCCAGCTACGCCACACGAAATTGCGCATAAAGGCATGATCGCAACATTTCATCACGCTGTTGTGATGATGTTAAGCCGCAAGGGATAAAGTTACACTCCTGTTTTTGGTCATAGGAAGAGTAGAGGTGAGTAAATCCTTTGCGCGTCGTTTAGCTGATATTGAGCCGTTTCGAGTGGTTGAGGTACTGACCCGCGCTAAGGCACTGGCGGCTGCGGGGCGAGATATCATTCATATGGAGGCGGGTGAGCCCGATTTCAGTAGCGCTGAGCCGATTATTCGCGCCGCCAAGGCTTCGTTAGATAGGGGGGAGACGAGTTATACCCCAGCGGCGGGTATTCCTGCGCTGCGTCACGCAATTGCCAAATACTATAAGCAGGATCACGGTTTAGATATTGCTCCGGAGCGAATTATGATTACCCCCGGGGCATCTGGCGCATTGTTACTGTTGGCGGGTTTATTAATTAATCCCGGTGATGGCATGTTGATGACGGATCCCGGCTACCCCTGTAACCGCCATTTTTTACGCTTGGTGGAGGGTGAGGGCCAGTTGGTGCCAGTGGGGCCGGAAGATCGTTTTCAGCTCAGTGCGGAAAAAGCTGAGCAGCACTGGCAGACTAATACCACGGGTATTATGGTTGCTTCACCAGCCAATCCGAGTGGGGAAATACTCACCGCGCCGCAATTGCGCGATTTGCACAGCCTGTGCGAGCGCCAAGGAGCTTATTTAATTGTCGATGAGATCTATCATGGCCTGAATTATGGGGTAGATGCGCCGAGTATTTTGTCTATTACCGATCAAGCTTTTGTTATTAATAGTTTTTCTAAGTACTTTGGGATGACTGGCTGGCGCTTGGGATGGCTGGTTGCACCGGAAGAGGCCGTGCCCGAACTGGAGAAGTTGGTTCAGAATTTGTTTATCTCTATGTCGACTATGGCTCAGCATGCGGCGCTGGCGGCATTCGACCCCGAGACGCGGCTTATTCTTAATGAACGTCGAGATGAATTTGCTCAGCGTCGGGATTATTTGCTACCGGAGCTCCGGCGTCTAGGATTTGAAATTCCCCACTGTCCGGACGGGGCCTTATACCTTTATGCCGGAATTAAACGCTTTAAGATGAAGAGCCCAGAGTTTTGTCGTTCACTGCTTGAGGGTCATGGTATCGCGATTACCCCAGGCGAGGACTTTGGGCGCTACCGCGCTGACGAACATGTGCGTTTTGCGTATACCACGGGCATGCCGCGTTTGGTTGAGGGCGTGGCGCGTTTGCGTAAGCTTTACGGCTGAGGCTTGTCGTAGAGTTGCACGCCTAGCTCACCAGAGGGCTTATCTGCACGCTCGGCGAGGGCGGTGGCCATAGACTGGGCGATCGCGGTGGCGCGCTGTTTCATGGCGTTGCAGCGTGGGCCGCAAAATTGCGCGTCAATACTGAGGTTGAGTAAATGCAGCCAGCGGTGAAAGTGGTGTGGGCTCAACGCCGCTTGCTGGTGGAGCTGCTGATGACGTTTAAATAACTCACCGTGATAAACCCGTTCCGACAGCAATTGCTGCACCCAAAAATCAGTGACTTTCGGTAGGTGGTGCTCTAGCGAAAAGGGCATGATATCGGTGAAATAAAAACCAATGATCTCGTCGTTGAGTACCTGCTCATAAAAGTGCCTGAGCAGTATTTCGATATCGCTGCGGCTGCAGATGTCTTGCGTGCGCTTGTCAGTCATAATGTCGTTATTAAGCAAAGTTGGCCTTGGCGTATCATATACTGTTTGCCCAACTGGGTGCGGCTTAGCGGTCGAGGATTCGTGCAGCAAAATTGAGGGGTAGGCTTTGAAAAAAAGCAGCGAAGAAGCGCTTGCTCTGCAGCAAATAATAACGCGATTAGATGGTTTTAAACCTCGTCAGCGCTGGTGGCGGCGCTGGGTGAAACGTTCAGCTGTGGCGCTGATATTACGTGAGCTAGACGAT
>NZ_JBFHDY010000056.1:0-23226 GCF_041584495.1 Zhongshania sp. | reverse complement strand
AGTCATTGCGACAACGTGATCACCCATTGCGATAAGTCCCGTAAAGTGATCACTTTACATCGCAATGAGTGATCACGTTCGTTCGCAACAGGTGATCACGTTGCGTCGCAGGTGGTGATCAGGTTGGGTCGTAATACGCAGCTCGCGAGCAGTCCCTCACCAGCTACGATCTTTACACTGCCGAGGAGTGTTTTATCTGCGGCAGCGGTGCGCGGTTGATTCCAGTTAAAACAATCGATGGTCGGCAGATTGCCCAGTGTCCTGGGCCTGTATATCAGCGGCTGTCACTGGCCTACCAGGCATTGATTGATGACGAATGTGGGGAGAAAAGACAATGACCTTCGATTTAGCAAGCTACGCCAACACCATGGCTCGCTACAACCAGTGGATGAATGGCGGTCTGTATTCAGCTGCGGAGACCTTGACCCCCGAGCAGCGCCGGTCGGAGTGCGGCCTGTTCTTCGGCTCCATCTACAACACCCTGAATCACTTGCTGGTCTGCGACCTGATGTGGCTGGCCCGATTCAAAAACGAACCCGTCACAGTGAAAAGCCTGACCCAGGAGCTGTTCGGCGATTATGTCCAGCTGCGACAAGCCCGGCAGCAAACTGACAGGGACATTATTGCTTGGGCACGAAGTCTGGCGTTATCCCCGCCGCCCGAACGGTTGAACTATGTCAGTTTGTCGAGCAATACCGAGCGGAATGTGGACTTCACTCAGGCTATCGTGCATTTCTTCAATCACCAAACCCACCATCGTGGACAGGTGACAGCGGCGCTGTCCCAGCAAGGTGTGGACTTCGGGGTGACAGACTTGATCTTTATGCCGGAGGAGAATTGACGACATTGATCCCTTTCTCTTTTGTGTTATTCATCATTTTCGAGATGACAGGTATTGAACAAAACGCAGTAAATCTTCAAATAAAAAATTAGGTCGGGAGATAAAAGGTGGAAGCGCAAGATACAGGCTATGACTCCAAGACACTGGAGAGTTTTGGCCGTCAGGCGGTGATGCAAACCCTGGAGGCGGAGCTGAGTATTCAGGGGCCAGGAATCGTCTCCATCCGCTTTCCCTTCCAATTCCGGTTTACGCAACAGAACGGCTATATCCATGCGGGCATCGTCGCCACTATCCTGGACAGCGCCTGTGGCTATGCCGCATTTACACTGATGCCACAGGGGGCGGATGTGCTCACCGTGGAATTCAAGGTGAACCTGTTGCGCCCAGCCAAGGGGGATCACTTTGCCGCGAAGGCAACGGTGGTCAAGCCAGGCAAAACAATTTCTGTTGTGGAAGCTGCGTTGTACAGCTCAGAATATGGCGAAGGAAAACCGGTAGCGACCATGACGGCAACTATCATGACAATGTTGCAATCTTCAAAAATTGAGGAGTAGGCAGGAAAGGATAATGAATGGCTAGACAACCCCCGACCTAAACCACAGTGCGTTGATCAGCATCGATGTACAAAACGACTTTGTGCTTGATGATGCCCCCGCCCGCATTCCAGGCACGCTGGCAGCGGTTCCGGCAATGAGAAGGGTGATTCAGTCGTTTCGAGACAGCGATTTACCGATTATCCATGTTATCCGCTTGTACCTGCCGGATGGCTCCAATGTGGACTTATGCCGCCGTGCCGCCGTTGAGCGAGGAGCCCGTATCGCGATACCGGAAAGTGACGGTGCTGAGCTTGTTGCATCATTGAAGCCCAATAGTGATACCCGCTTGAATGCCCAATTATTATTGTCGGGTGGTGCCCAGGAAATTGGTCGCAATGAGTTTGTTCTTTTCAAGCCCCGATGGGGAGCCTTTTACCAGACAGGACTGGAAAATTTCCTGCAAGGGCGAGGCATCAATACCTTGGTGTTTCTGGGTTGTAACTACCCCAATTGTCCCCGCACCAGTATCTACGAAGCCAGTGAGCGTGATTTCAAGATCATGCTGGTAACGGATGCGATTTCTCAGCTCTATACCAAGGGAGAAGAAGAGATGAAAAATATTGGCGTGACACTTTACTCCTCTGAAGGTCTGGACCAGTTGGTACGGGGATCCATTTGTAAAGAATGATTTGGAGGAGTCGGCGTGATTGGGCACTGTAGATGTACGAATATAAAAGTGGAGTGGCAGTTTGATCGTGCCAGCGAAGTTCATCCCGTCATTTGTGATTGCGAATACTGTACAGCCCACAATGCTCAATATGTATTCCAATCTGACACCACCGTGGAAATACACATAAGGGATTTTTCATTCTATCGCCAAATCCAGCAAGGAACGAAGACCGCCGTTTTTCATGAATGTCGAAAATGCGGAATGTTGGTTTGTGTGACCGTTGAATCAGGTGGACAAGTTTATGGGGCGATTAACCGCCGTTGTCTTCCCATGGATCTGGCATTTGCAACACCGATAGCAATTCGTCATGGTGACTCTTCAATCCCAGACCGCATAACAAAATGGGTACGGAATTGGTGCTCTTCGGTGACCGTTAATTCTGGATAGTTCGTAGAATATCAAGATAAATAAATAGCACCAGGATCCTAGTATCAAGTTTGAAGTGCCCGGACCTCCAGTCTTGGCCTGACACAAACGTAAGTTCAATACGAACGTTATCGTTGCGGCGAAAAATAGCATTCTTAACCTCTTGCCCGATCAATCACATAACGAACAATCTATAACAACATGGAATACATAGAATGAAAATAATGAATTTTTTTCATTCTATGTATTCCAATATGATCACTTAAATGCGGAAAAATGCAGTCCGCTTTTTCCTTTTTTATGAGCTCTACGCCTGCGGAGATAACAGATGCCGGGACAGCCTGCTACTTGGAAGGTGAACCTGTGGGTCACGGGATCGGGGTCATTTATTAACATAATCGCTATGACGATTATGTTGCCCTTTCTGCCAAACTACCTCGAAAAATTAGGAGACTACTCGCAAGAGGAGACTTGGCTATGGTCCAGTCTCGTTTATGCGTCGACGTTCATCACTGCTGCGCTGTTCGCTCCACTTTGGGGCCGGCTATCCGATCTCTATGGATGCAAAGCCAATTTGATACGCGCCAGCGTAGGTATGTTTATTTGCATGACCCTCATGGGTTTGGCTACTAGCGCATGGCAGATGCTTGTTTTACGCTTGCTGGCAGGTATTGCTGGTGGCTATACCTCCGGCGCAACAATTCTCATGGCGAAGGAGGCCCCTAAATCCCAAGCAGGACAAGCTCAAGGAGCATTATTTGCTTGTATCTTAGGAGGAAGCTTAGCCGGCCCTATTTTTGGCGGGCTTATCGCGGCTCATGCGGGTATGCGCGAGGCGTTCTTTATCTCTGGTAGCATGATATTTATTAATGTTTTGCTAACGATAATTTTAGTCAAAGAAGAGACTGCTCCCTGTCGATCCCAGCGCAAATCGATAGAGCCCTGCACACCTTTTGAACTTAGAAATTGGGCTTTGCTACTTGCCACAACTGGGCTTTTGATCGCCAACTTGTCAATTGAACCTATCATTTACAGTGTAGTTGAAAACATATACCACCAGCCACTAGCGACTACCTCTGCAGCAGGCATTGTCTTGTCCGTCACTGCATTTGGTGGCTTACTTTCCTCTCTCTTGCTCGGCCGTTTGGCTGATCGCTACGGTGCTTCACGGATTGCAATGTATGGTTTCGCTACAGGTGCTTTGCTGATAATTCCCCAGGCTTTTGCGACAGACGTTTATACCTTAATGTTGCTGCGCTTTTCGATGGGACTCGCTTTAGGCGGTGTATTACCCTGCCTGAAGTCAGCTCTCAAGCATACTTACGCCAATCCAGGTGACCTTGGGCGAGCTCTGGGACTATCAACTTCCTTCCAGTATATCGGTCAAGTGGCAGGCCCTTTGATTGGGAGCGCTGTAGCTACTAGCTTGGGGATTAATTTCACCTTCTATATTACAGCTGCGTTTGCGCTGGCATGCGCGTTACTTCTGGGACTTACTCAGCAAGGGTAATTCGCTTCTTCGAAAATTTCCCGGCATCAAATAGTTGGATTTTGGGGCTTCCTTCTGGCAAGTACGATTCTATGGTATTTCATCCTATGAGACCTCCAAGAAAGCCAGAATAGTTTATAGCCTAGGCACTTAGGCTACAAAAACAGATACGTCATCTGAGCTCAAATCTACAACACGTAAGAAAAGCGATTCCAGATAACGGCTGGCCTTTTCCCCAATAGCACATTGCGTCAAAAGCGATCCCTTTGGAATTAATATCGATAACGTGCTTCCCTTTCCAGGTAGCTCTAGTCGCCGAAGAGATCTGAGATAGCAACCAATTAAAATGCCTACGCAGTTCCGAATTTCGGCAAGTGTCATTAAAAATATTACCGATCAATGATCTGCCTCGCTATATGGGAAAGTAGATTTACAAACTTCTGTAAAAAACACCACAACTTGTAAACCTTAGGCCGTGGTTTCTAACGAGAATGGTTAAATTATGATCAAGCAGCGAAAAAGTGATGACACTTGTCGAATTCTCAGAGCTCCTCATTGCGTAACTTTTCAAAACACAGGTATGCGATACCCAGTATCGTACTGAATGCTGTGTAAAATAATACACCCGTCATATTTCCTCCCTTTTGGACTTTAAGCCTGAGCTACTACTCCAGGCGCTGGTCGTCGACGCAGTTGACGCTATTTATCCAAATTGATTCTTGGCTGCTTAGCTTTAATAGGAAATTTATCTGTCGACCTAGAGCAATTCGATCGTCGTTGAAGCCACACAGTGTGGCTTTAACCAAAAATGTGGCGCGATCTCCCACTGTATTTATGTCACAGCAATCATGCCTTGACATAAATCCATCAATCGGAGAAATCCCATGAAAGAAAATATCAAATCCGAAATAATCCAGGAAATCGAGCGCGAGCTCGGCAAATGTATCGCGGAAGCCAATGCGCGGGAGCTACTCTCGGTAGCACTGGGCAAACCACACAAAGCATTTTCTGTCTCGATCTCTCAGAAGCTACACCTGGCGATTTCCTACCGCGCGCTGTCGGAAGGGCTAAAGATCAAGGAAGTTCTGATTTTAGCACTGCTCGATTATCTTGATACTCCTGTTAATCCTGATATTTCACCTGAGCGGTTAAAAGAGCTCATTCTTGAAAAGGCTAGCCGGCGTAACCGCAACAAGGTTAGTCCGGCGCTTCGAGAGATGGTACTTCCCGAACGCTATCGGCAGCAAATGCCCCCTTCTGACGAAGGGTAAATTACTATCCCTCAGGGCTTAGCCCTGAGGGATTCCTTTACATCCTAACGGAAAAATCTATCACAAGCTTAGATAGGCCGTTTCCATATAGCCGATCATTAGATCTTTCGGGTTGAATACCCAAGCCCAGCCATCCCCCTCATCAGAGAGAATGTGAACAATGGTTGATGTCCGATAGAGATTGATTGGATAGCGGTCATTCTTATCCTTTTTCAATGCCACCATATCGGTGTTGGTGCGATAGGCTGGCAGCTGGCTTGCTGCTCGCATAACATTGTCTTCTGCGGTTTTATGACCTTGCTGTGCCGCCAGAGCGCACCAGTAAGTCGCTTGGGCGAAATCTTGTTTGACCCCGCGACCGAGACCATAAGCATCGCACATCGCATTCTGGCCATCCGGATCACCACCATCTGCTGATTTCGAAAACCACTTCAAGGATTCCCCCTCGCTTTTAGGCACGCCGAGCCCTTGAAAATACATCATCCCCATTTTGAATGCTGCTGAGGGTACTCCTTTGTCAACTGCACTTTGGAGTAACTTTAACGCTTCGGGATAGTTGACGGGCACACCCGTGCCATCCACATATAGCGCGGCAAGATTATCCATGGCTTCACCGCTTCCGTTATCGGCGGCGATGCGAAAATACTTGGCGGCTGTCTCGTAGTTTTGGAGCACACCAATTCCCCGAACATACATTTCACCCAGATTGTTCGCAGCGACGGCATTGCCCGCATCGGCAGCGATTCTTGTGTGCTTAACCGCCAGGCGCATATCCTTATGGACACCATCGCCGCCCGTTAGGTAGAGCGAGCCAAGATTGGCGTGACTGGCAATGTGCCCCATCTCGGCGGCTTTTTGGAAGCTCTCCAGTGCAAAGCCATGGTGATTCTCAGTCAACTTTTGATTCATGTAGAGAACACCAAGGTTGTAATAAGCCTCCACGTTTCCCTGGCGAGCAGAAAGCGTGTACCAATAGCGGGCCGTCATGAATTCTTTATGGATCTCCTCATTGCCAAATGCGTAGATCAGTCCCATGCCATTCTGGGCGTCGGCATCCCCGGCTTTCGCCATCGGTTCCCAAATTGACGCGGCTAATGTGTACTGACCATTCCAGTACGCCTTTTCAGCCTCCTCGAATGTCCCTGCCCACAGGGAGGGGGCGACAAAGACGCAGATGAAGAGAATCAGTTTATTGAAATGTGGCATGGCAACATCCTTATGAGTTTAGAAAAGTGGGTAATGGAATGCCTTCCTTGGCAGTGAATGCGCCGTTACTGGCTCAGCGGTTTGAGGTGGTACTGTGGAGCGATTTCGTCTTCAGCAGGCGCAGCGGAAACCTTTGGTGCTAATAAACCCTTACTTCAGACGCCATGCCGGCAGCGTAGCCGCTATTAAAGGCGCCTGAGTCGCTACTTTCGAATTTCGAGTTCTTAATCTCTTCGACGACATCCCGCCAGCGGAAAGGTGCTACAGGGTTTGAATTATTCCCCACACACCGGACCGAAAGATTGAGTATGGGAGTGGTCAGTATGCAGCCCCAGTGGAACATCACCGCACCAGGGAAGAGGGCGAACAGCCCCACAACCATGAGAAGCGCCTCCGGAAGCTTGTGTCCTGCGTCTTCGAGGATGGCAGTAAAAATGAATGGGATCAGCAAGCCGACAAAGCCCAGAGCAAAGGGGGTGACAAGCGCAAGGGCAAACCCAGCCAGAGTGAGCAGGCACATGGCGGCCTTGGCCGTCCACCATAATGGCATTGAGATAAATGCCAGCAATTTGCCGATAAAGCCTGGCTGAACGCTAACGGCCGCCCAAGGGTGAAAGAGTAAGTAAACACTCCGGTTTCGTGGCGCTAAAACCTTTAAATAGATACCTTTCATTCTAATTACCCCCAATCGATTGCAGCGTCTAACTCAATTTAAAACCTCAAAATGGTTAATTCAGAGTACTATTATAAACTATAGTTTATAGATGTTCCAAGGGCTTACTGCGACTCTTCGCCCATGCCGCAGAAGCCCACTTACAATGTCCGCAATATCCTCGCATTCAATGTGAGGCGGGAGCGTATGGCCCGCGGTTGGTCACAGGAAGGGCTGGGGGCCAAAGCGGGCACCTCCCAGGTGTACATCAGTGAAATTGAGACCGGAAAAAAGGCCGCGTCTGTAGATATGCTGGAGGCGTTGGCCAGCGCCTTCAACTGCGAGCCCTATGAACTGCTCCGTCCCTCCGACATCTAACCCTTCCAGCCCCAGTCCTCTGCGATAGCCGCCGAGGAAATACGCAGACATTTTCTACATCGGCGCGCGGCGTCTGGATCCCGCCTTTGTCCGTCACTACGCCTATGCCTCAAGGGCTAGACAGACAAAAACGGGATCTCGATTGAAAAGCAGCACCTGACGATAGCTGTACTGGTTAGTGGTGTTTTAAGAGAACACATAACGTGGTATTGCCCATAATTAACCCGCCGCATTGCGCTCAAAGCCTGTCAAGATCGCGATACCAATCGCGCCGAAGGCTTGATCTTGACTGGGTTTGAGCGCGATGCAGGCTCTTGATGGGCAAGCACCAAGACCAGCGCAGCTATGGATTGGGTGTTTTTACTCTGAGGCGGGGTCACATCAGCTGATTCATCTCATATCCAATATGTAGCTGGCTGCGATTGTGTGGGTGACCGTTTTGGCCTCAGAACAGACAACTATACTGCAGCCACGACCTCCATATCGGCCCGAAACCGCTATTCGATACTCACTGGTATCCACTATCTGAATGCTGCAATATGAAACCTTTGACATCCGAGTCCAGACATAGAAATTAAATGAACAAGCTTTGCTTGCCTGAGCTAGGGCGGCATTGGATGCATTATCGTCTCTTAAGGATAAGCTAATTCAGCATCGCATGATAAAGACCATCACCTGCATAGCAAGACGCCTTTCTAACCGGCTCAATACCACCGTTTCATGGTTGGAGAGTAAAGAGCGCTCCACCGGTGCGCAGTCGAAGTTCGTGGACCTTGCACCGACCGATGAGGCAGACGAGACAGGCATCTACTCTGAAGCGATCATGTATGCAACGAGCAATGCGAAAGTTACCAATATTGCCTTAACTGGCCCCTATGGATCAGGAAAGAGCAGCATTATCCAAACGTTCCTGAGAAAGTATCGGCTGCCTGCGCTTCATATCTCACTCGCTGCGTTCACTCCCGAGGCAAACTTGGAAAGCGAAAACGTCAGTCGCCAAGAGATTGAGAGAAGTATCCTGCAGCAAATGTTGTATGGTGCTGACGCAAACAGACTTCCTTTATCACGGTTTAAAAGAATTCAGTCGCCCGGTGTTGGGGCAGTCTTCAAATCCCTATACATAGTGCTTGGGATTATTGCGATTTGGTACGTGTTACATGAGCGAGAAGACATCATCAGCGGCGCATTTTTCGTTCCGCTGTCCCTCAGCAACTGGTTTAACCTGGGGAGCATTACGCTCGCAGCAACGTTTTTCTGGGTGACACTGCATCACTTTTATGTCGCGAGCTTTGGTTTGTCACTCAAGAGCATCTCGCTGAAAGACGTTGAGATCAAGCCAGCACATGATGACCAGGCTTCCATACTGAACCGTCACCTGGATGAGATCATCTACTTTTTCCAATCTACTGACTACGATCTTGTGATCATTGAGGATCTAGATCGATTTAATAATGCCGAAATCTTCGTCACACTACGTGAAATTAATAGCCTCGTGAACGAGAATGCCGGTGTGAGGAGAACCATCAGATTCCTCTATGCCTTGCGCGACGATATGTTCACCAATACTGATCGAACAAAGTTCTTCGAATTCATCATTCCTGTGATACCCATCATCAATACGTCTAATTCGATCGACATGGTATTAGAGCAAGGAAAGAGACTTGAGCTCGACGAGCGCCTTGATCGGCAGTTTCTTAGGGAGGTATCGCGGTATCTGAACGATCTTAGACTAATCCAGAACATCTTCAATGAATATGCCATTTACGTAGCCAACTTGGAAACGGATGGAGAGACCATTCTCGACGCCAACAAGCTCCTCGCGATACTGATCTATAAGAACGTCTATCCGAGGGACTTCGAACAATTGCACCGCAACTCGGGGAACCTCTATAGAATCCTAAATCGCCAAGGGGAGTTAATTCATCAGGCCGAGGAGACGCATAGAGCCGAGATTACAGAACTCGAAAGGCAGCTTGAAGTTGCCGAGCGACAGACACCATCGGATCTGAGAGAGTTGCGGCAAATTTATTCTATGGCCCTGATTGAAAAGCTTCCTCCGAATGTGAGTGCTGTTAGTAATGACCAAAGAACATGGATCTCGCTCCCCCAACTTATTCACCACGAGTCATTTGAGCAACTGATTGGGGCGACTCGCTTATTGAGCCGAACTTACCAAGGTCATCAGCAACAGCCAGTCAATGTCTCCAAATTGCAAAGCGAGGTGAATTCTCAGAAATCCTATCAGCAACGCAAGGAGGAGATCGAAAGCAAGGCGGCGGATAGCAAGAGCAAGAGCCTTCGACAAATACGTGACCTTAAGTCGAGGATTGCAACGCTTCGCACCACGAAGTTCAACGAGCTGTTGCGTTTAAATGCCAACCGAATCCAAGACCTTTTCGAAGACTTCGGGGAAAACGGAGAGCTTGCTCGTTTTCTAATCCTAGAAGGGCATCTCGACGATACTTATTACCAGTACACCTCACTCTTTCACTCAGGCCGTTTGTCGCCAAACGACAATAAATTTCTGATCCAGATACGTGCGTTTGTCACTCCAGAGCCGGATTTTCCTATCGACAATCCAAAAGAAGTCATCGCTGCAATGCGAGATGAAGACTTCCGGCAAAGCTATGTCTTGAATATACGTATTATCGATAGTCTCCTGAGTGAGCGGAGTCGTTACCTCAACCAAACGGAGAAGCTTTTCAGCTTTCTCTCATCAGAATTCGACAGTTGTGAAGCCTTTTTCAAAGGCTACTATACGAGCGGTCGCTATGTTGGAGAGCTTCTTTCAGGGCTAGTCAAGACATGGAGATCTCTTGTGCCAACGGCCATTGCCAGCGCCAACAATGTTTCTCACGTTACCCAGTTGCTCACAAGCCTACCGGAAAGCCAGCTAAAATCCCTCGCAAGGGATTTTGACGAACTACCAGATTTTGTTTCCGCGAACCTTCCAGAGATTCTAGCCAATTCACCCGAATTACCCCCGGAACGACTTGAATGCGTTGGCGTTGAAGTGAATGATCTAGCGGCAATCGAAGAACACTCAGAAATTGTACGCTTTATGTTCAAAAAGGGACTTTTCGAGCTAACAATGGCTAATATTGAATATGCTTACCAATCAATTTTGGGAGAACACGACCTTCAGCCACTGCGCGTTCAGAATTTTACTACAATCAGGTCAACGAAGAATGCCGCATTGATAGAGAGAGTCGAGCGGGACTTCAAACGGTACCTACACGACATTCTTTTGGAACTTGAAGACAATTCAACGGAAGACGCTGCGGCGATTCTGAAAATCGTTCGTCAAGATTCGATCGACCAAGATGATCTTCGGCAGTTTCTTGAGCGGCAAACAATCCTGCTGCCAAATCTAGAAGATGTACCTGATAGACTACACTCGATGCTGTTCGAGCTATACGCCATTGAGCCTGTTTGGGCGAATGTTATTGCATTTATGGAAAGTGAGAAATTCGAGGCAGAGCGTTTGATTGAGTATCTCGACCGAGACGAGGTTCGTACAACCATCCTCGATCATCCCATACCAAATGGCACCGGATCGCAGCAATTACGACGATTCCTTTACGAGGCTGATTCTTTGACTGATGCCTCTTATAAAGCATATATACACGCCCTGCCGAATCCATTCAAAATGCCACCCGAAGGACTTGAGACAGCCAAGCTCCGAATTCTGATAGATCAACAGAAAATTACTTTTTCCAAGGCAAGCTTTGATGCTTTCGCAGAAAGCCGGGATTTGCAGGTATTTTTCGTTGCGACCAACATAGACACATATCTGGCCGATCCAACACACTTTGAACTCGACGATGATTTCAGAGAAGAGCTCCTTCGAGCTGAAATCGATAATGCCGCCAAACTCAAGATAGTCGAATTGATGAATCTGGAGTTACTTGTAGACCTTCCCGACAGATCAGCACTTATAGGGCCAATTATTAACAAAAGCCCTACGATAATACTTTGCGTAAATGGGGCTATCGCACAATCCTTAATAAGGCATTCGACACCGATAGCAACGCAAATTTCACTATTCAATAAATATCACTCATTGATGTCAGTCGAGGAAGTGCGTCATGTCTTGGGTGGTTTGCAGAAACCATTTTGCGAAATAAATTTCGGGCGTCATCGACCTAAACTGCAAAACACTCCTATCAATAGAGATTTTGTCAGTTGGCTTAAATCAAGAAATATTATCTCTTCATGGCGTGAAGGCGGGTTATTGAGTGACGAAATAAAAGTGAATCTATTTAGGCACCGGTAGGTGGATTTGAATTCCTCAGCCAAGAACTGAAAATCTCGCCTGAATCTCCGATGATCCAATTATTTTCCAGGACGGTTACACACTTTGAAAGGAACGCAAGCCGAAACAAACGAGCACGGCCAAGCTATAGGGGCACCGCTCCCTAACTGGCAAGCTCCGCCAGTATTATCTAAGACTATCATCGGTGGCGAGCTCTGTCGGCTCGAACCGCTATCCGTTGAGAGTCATGCAACGCAACTCTTTGAGGCTTTCTCAACAGATGTGCCGGGAAGGGTTTGGACCTATTTGCCTTATGGCCCCTTTGATGGTTTGATCGGCTTTTGTGATTGGGTTTCGGAGCAAGCTAGGAAAGACGACCCTCTCTTCTACTCCGTGGTCGATACAAACACAGGTCGGGCCATCGGCGTCGCCAGTTTTATGCGTGTCATGCCGGCGATGGGCGTAGTCGAAATTGGCCACCTCAATTTCTCACCATCGCTTCAACGCACAGCCGCCGCCACTGAAGCCCTTTATCTGATGATCGACCACATATTCGAGTTGGGTTACCGCCGTTGCGAGTGGAAGTGCAACGCACTGAACGAGGCCTCCCGCAATGCTGCGCTGAGACTTGGGTTTAGCTACGAAGGTACGTTCCGGCAGGCGGCTGTGATCAAGGGACGAAACAGGGATACCGCGTGGTTTTCCTTGCTGGATAGTGAATGGCCTCTGCTGGAAACAGCGTTTACAACCTGGCTGTCGCCAGACAATTTCGCTAAGGACGGGCGGCAACGGCAATCCCTTTCCGCGCTCACCAGCACTGCCCTAAATGAGAATACAAAGATCGTATAGGCCTGGACATGGAATACAAAACTATCCCCATCACACGTATTTTTGACGAGCAAAAGGCGAAAGACTTTTACCTAGGCTACCTTGGCATGCAATTAGATTGGGAGCACCGTTTTGAGCCCGCTCTGCCAATCTACATGCAAGTCTCCAAAGGCAATTTTGTCTTGCACCTCAGTGAGCATTCCGGCGATTGCAGCCCCGGTAGCAAGCTCTTCGTTGAAGTGGATAATCTGGAAGACTTGTATTATGAACTGAGCGCAAAAGACTACCCTTATTGCTCACCGGAAATTGAGACACCACCGTGGGGTGGGCGCTGCTTTACGATTACCGATCCCTTTTCCAACCGGATTCTATTTAACCAAGCAGGTAGCCATGAAGGTTGAGCTTTCAAGCTACGATCCCAGCTGGCCGAAGGCCTTCCAAGCTGAGCGTGGGTTTCTGCAAGAGCTTATTGGTGATTGGCTTGTCGGCACCATTGAACACGTTGGCAGCACAGCGGTACCGGGAATGGTGGCAAAGCCAGTTATCGACATAATGTTCGGCGTGGAAAGCCTCCCAGCTTCTAGTGCAACCATAGAGATTTTGGCGCGCAACGGCTACTGCCACTACCCCTACAAAGCGGATGTAATGCACTGGTTTTGCAAGCCTTCTCCGGAAATGCGAACCCACCATTTACATCTGATCCCCTACCACAGTCCACTATGGATTGAACGAATCACCTTTCGTGACATCCTGCGCAACAAACCCGACGTAGCCAGGGAATATGCAGAGCTAAAGCAGGCACTGGCAGCCGATTTGACTGAAGATCGGGAGGCTTATACCCAGCGAAAATGGCCATTTATCAAGCGGGTATTGAACGGCGCAAAGAATGGCTAGTATCGATGTTGAAATTGGTCTAATCGGCGGCGCTGAAATGCGCGATATCGTCCTATGCGATTACAATCCAGACTGGCCAGACCAGTATGAAAGCGAGGCCGCAAAGATCAGGCGGGCTATGGGTAACCGGGCGCTGCAGATCGAGCATATTGGCTCAACTGCGGTGCAGCTACTAGCTGCAAAACCGATCATCGATATCCTGTTGATTATTGCAGACCCCGGCGATGAAGCGGAGTACCTGCCAGCGTTACTTGCGGCTGGCTACCAACTCCGGGTTCGTGAGCCTGAGGATGACCAGCACCGCATGCTCAGAACACCAGAACGCGATGTTCACATTCATATCTACCCGCCATGGTCTGCCGAAGTTGATCGATATTTGCTGTTCCGAGATCAGCTTCGCGCCAGCGAAAATGACAGGATCGAGTATGAGCGCACAAAGCGTAGGCTGGCGCAAAGGGCGTGGGCCGATATGAACGATTACGCAGCTGCCAAGAGTGAAATAGTTGAGGCTATAATCGCCAGTAGACGCGCTGATCTGTTGAAGAATGACACTTAGCTAGCGTCTTATTGCGGCGCCTCAACACTGTGAATAAAGCGGCTTGGGACATTCAAAAATGAGAGCGCGTCAACCTGCTTCCAGGGCTGTAAAAATACCACGCTGTAATGCTGGCTTCTTGATTCTTCCACAACGAAAACGTCACTATTCTCCTCCTCTAAATTGCCGAATTTTGCAACAGTCAGCGGTGTGATTTCACTGGGGAAAGCAAGAATTTTGGCTGAGGGAAGAGTGGCAAATTCCTTAATATTTCTTGGCCTTACCCACCTTAACCGGATCATAATTTCCAGGATTTTCAGATCAGGACTGTCTTGAAAATACGCCTTCAAAGGACCTGTTATGACATCCGCTAGACGGTACTCAAACGGTGACAGCGGAACCAGCTCTCCCATGGGAATATCAGGTTTATTGGGCAAAAAATATTGACAGGCTTCGCCTCCATAGGACAACTTAATGTGGCGAGAAAATGGTTCCCAGCACCAATGATCAATTTGGTCATATGAGCGGGTTCTTTCCAGCGTAGTTGGTCTTTGCATCAATCGTTTCCCTACCATCATCTGCCTATTTTTATCCCATATTAGCATTCAATTTCCAGTCAAATTGACGCTTCCATCAAGAGTAATTTCACTTGATACGATCATCATTACTCAAAGCCATTTGCACCCTGCGCTGAATTGCTTCCGGCGGAAAATAACAACCTGATAGTCCGGTTGGTTGCCCCTGGGCAGACGACGAAATCCTTCCAGATCAAAGCCAGGAAAGAGCGCAGATTTGCGTGTAGGACCCCATTTTTCTGCCCCTGAGAGATGAAATTTCAGCGAAAAATGGGCACGCAAATTTGCATCATAAGGCGTTGCGAAAGCGCGCCTTCGCGCCGCCGGCTCCGCCGGCCACCCGAGCTGACGGAGGGGAGTAATTCGAGCGGTCGGGCCCCGGATTGAGGCCGTAGGCCGGTCGCATCGCGACAATCAGGGCCGCTCGAAGTACACCCCGTGTCCAACCCGACGGGGGCCCCCGCGAGCGGGGCGTCGGGTGGAGTCCGAGGATGCCGCCGCCGCAGGTGGGCAGGAGCGTTAGCGACGATACGGCATCCGCAGGGCCTGGAAAATGCCGCAGCCCGCAGGGCCACCGGACGGGCCCCGATAGTCAGCGATAGCTGATTATTGGGCCGGTGGTACCAGGGGCGAGCGGAGCGAGCGCTTTTCCAGCCCGTCAGGGCGGGTGGCCGTCGAAGACGGCGGCGCGAATTGACAGACAAAAAAGCACTGCTTTTTTGTCTGTCGTATTGGCCTGTTCGGGGCCCCGCGACAGCGGGGTGGCAGGCCAAGACCTTCCAGAAATCAATGAGTTGTAACTTACTAGACAAAGGTGCTTCCAACGCGACATCGCTTCGGGCAGAGGTTGGAGAGCCTTAGAACTACCCGGACGAAATGGCCGGACGACTTGCAGGACACCGGGTCCACTCAGGTGTCCAGATACAAATGCCTCGCATAGACACTTGTTTGCCGAAAAAGCTATGCAAATCAATTATGTGTCGTTCCCTCCCACTGTACCTATGACTCAATCACTCCGGAGGAAACGAAAATGCGAATTCAAGATTTTGACTACCGATCAGCGAAAAATCGCTCGTTTGAAAAAACTGACTTAGTGCTCCGCTGGCTTTATAAATGGGAGGTATCCAGCCGACATGCAATCCAGGGCCTGCTTGGAGTAGGGCGTTCAGCAACCTATCAAACCCTAGCAAAACTAGAAAAAGATGGTCTAATTTCTTGGTTTTCGATGCCTAACTGCTGCTCAAAAATTTATCATCTAACTCAGCATGGAGTGACTACTGCCAGAGAATTTTTCGTAGGCCATAAGGACGTGTATCTCAACACGCGGTATTATCCATCTCGCATCAATACGAATCACTGTCAACATGATTTTTTGGTTCAACACGAAGTTTTACGCCTTAAAAACGGGCATAAAAATGCCAGATTTTTGAGTGATCGACAGCTCCGACTAAGAGAGAAATTTTATCTCAGAAATAATTACAAAATACCTGATGCCGTTGTGCACCTTGGAAGCCAAAAAAAACCCTACCAAGTACTAATAGAAGTTCAAGAGTCACCCTTGTCATCATTTAAACTGGAGCTAATGCTGTCTCTGTATGCTGAGGCTATCCGAAATAACGAGATTCACGGATTGATTTTCGCAAGCACAAAGAAGCATATTCTTGACCACGCGAGACGAGTGATTAACCGCGGCATCAGGCACTTCAATTTTGTAGAAGGCCGCTGGCATCCGATTAGCACAGCAACTCGACCTAGTCCCCTTTCGTTAGATATGGTAGGAAACTCTATAAAACTGTTCGATTTGGGTCATTACTCGAATTTTTATTATCGGCACTTATACCGATAAACAAGGATTCATTTCGGCGTCAAAACGAGCGCACCAAACACTCATGTTTTGCAAAGGTTTGTATGTGCGAATATTGCCGCCGAAGTGATAGGGCCAAGGCCCGTCTAGGCCAGTGAATGGAGGCTGGCTCAGCAGAATTAGCGAAAATTTCACTAGCTCCAAGTGAGCACAAAAAATGGAGTTATCGCCTGCCGAGCCACGCCTATTCTAACCCGCAATTCTTTGTCGCATTTATCAAAGTGAAAGTAGTGAAAAATCACTACGCCGCGCGCGTCACCATTTCGTCCATTGCCTCCTCGACCAAACGCCAAAGCAGGTACGAAATTGCCATCGTGTAGATAACTAAAGCAATCAGGTCATCATCATGCGGCTCTAACCCATATAACTCTGCCATTCCCATATCGCAATCTTCGTCAATAATTTCCAAGACTTCCAAGAGGAGGTCGAATTTAGCAGCCAATTTTGGGTTTGAATTTAGCGGAAAAGTGCTATTGGAAAGCCTTACCTTTTCGCGCTGGATCTTCGACATCGTCTCCCTCAGCATAGGAGAGACTTCTTCGTACTCTTTCTTGTACCTTGTAAGCCATCCATCTTCTGACCATCCTTTTTTCCAAACGTCTCTCCATTGCTGCATTCCAATCCTCTTTTGCAGCTGATAAATGACCCACCTAAACGCCCGCGCCTCTGAAATTAGTTCTTGCTGTTTTGGCTTCCCAAAAGTGGCTTCAAAATCGCTGTAAGTTTTATCTGCCATTTGAAGTAACTCGATATACTCAACATCATCTAGCTGATTTATGCCATCACGAACAATAGAGAAGGCATTGCGCCCCACTCCCCGGTAACCATTCTTTTCCTTACCGTGAGCAACTAGCATCTCCACGCCATTACCCAGTACATGTCTCAATGGACGCGGATCTACCCCGCCCTTCTCGGGCTCATCTAGGGCACCAATTTCTGACGACCAATCGATCCACAGCCGCCTAGACAGCCGAACAAGCGAGCTCGTGTACTCATTTACAGAAATCAGCTCCTCGGAAAGCAGCGCCACTGCAGCCGAGTGGTGGTCGGCTAAGGCTGCTTTTTCGGCAAGCCTTTTAGCCTCGCGCCCAACGCGTAAAGATCCGAAAGCTGCGACAGCAGCTGCGACTGATGCTACCGCAGCCAATGCCGACGGCAAAAACTCGATTATGGAAATGGACTCCATTCCAAGAATATCTCCTACTGGGTAATATGCTTACTATAAAAAACCAAAGAAATCCAGGAAATCTGGCGATGTGCCTTTTCAACACACCTCACCGTATTTGTCGAGGCGATATAAATCATAAATAAGCCGAAATATTAATACTTATTATTATCGTCTAATTTAGATATTTCATCTACCGACCTTCCGGCAGCTTAACTAGGCAAGGCCGGGCCCGACCTGCCTAGATCTGCGAACAAATTTAAACCAGATACTACGGCGGACTGCTAATTAGCATGCCTATTCATCGGCACCAGTTTCAGCCAACTCTACACGTCGTGCACGACGAGAACTTCTGCTTGGCTTCACAATCATAGGCTCTTGAAAGTACAACAACAGTGCTAGTATCACCACCTCAGTTTTTGTCCGCCGCTCGTCAAAGGCCCTATCGTCCAGAGCGTCGAATAAACTCAATGGAAGTAAGCCATTGAATCTATCACGTTTTTCACCAGCAAAGTGGTGTAACAGCTCCTCTCTAGGAATGTCTTGCACCAAATCATGGTTATTAAGATCTTTAAGAGACAATACCAGCTGCTCAGCTATGGTTAATGACTTCATTTTAAATTCTCCAAAATAGTAAAGTTGATGAGGACATCTCATCAACTCGTACTGTGGGAGAATACAGAACAACACCTTTGGCTATTGTAGCTATACAATCTCAATCCTATTCGCGGCCAAAAGGCTATTTGCATACGGAGATTGGAAATGTCCATTTTTTCCGGTCATATGACAAACTGCTTTTTTGTGTTAAAAGTGGCTGAACGATCATGGAGGATTACATCAGTTTGGTACAAAGTAGACAAAGAATCATCAATCCACTCTGTGGACCGGGCAGCGCTCATCGGGGCAATCTACTTGGTTTTGTTGCGTATCCGACCAAGCCTTCCCTTGATTTGAAAGTTATTTTCCCAAAGCTTCATATTCAGCCGTGTTGCACGGCACCGTTTTCACAGTTGTGTAGACCATGCGATTAAACTCGTGAAACATCCGCCATTAGTGTCTGATTGGCGCTCTGGCGGCCTGCAAGTCGGACTCAGACCTTGGGCAGCCTCGAATGGCTTTGTACTGTGCAGTTGAAAATCGGAGCAATTAGCCATATAAAATAAAGTTTTACTATTATTGTGGATATGTGACCATACAGTCCTGCTATTAAGTAAGTAATAATCCTCTATCAGGAAAAGGGGTGACCTAAGGCATAATAACCATACGATTAACCGAGATAAACGGGTTGTGCATGGAAAAGGAATTTGAATTTTATCAACAGCGTGAAGATTGCAACAATTTGGTCTTATTTGTTCATGGGTTCACTGGCAATGTAAATAAAACATGGAAAAATAAAAATGGGAAATTATTCCCCAAGCTGATTCTTGAAAATGAATACGTTGCGCAAAATTTTGATGTGGCTACCTATGGGTACTTCACCACTTTGTTGGATCTTTTTGCTGACAGTAAAGAAAAATTCAGAAAGATAAAAAACTTAATCCGCAGAAAGACACACAAGAAAGAAAGGAATTTGGAAATCTCTGAGCTTGCCAATATTCTAAGCAACCATTTGAGGATCACTCTGAATCAGTACGATAACATTTATGTTATTGCCCATAGTATGGGCGGACTGATAACCAAGTCTCTAATTTCCGAAGAGCTGAAGCAGAAAGGGTGGACAAAAGTTAAGCTGTTTTTATCGTTAGCAGTTCCTCATCAGGGTTCTGATATTGCTGTTTTTGGTGGATTAATCAGTGATAATCTACAAATTGACAATCTTAACCCCGTAAATTCCTTTATAAACGGGCTTAATCAGCGCTGGATCGATTTAGACAGCAAACCCTCCACCAAGTACTTTTACGGTAGTTATGATGAGGTGGTTACCAAGCATAGCGCCGTTGCTATAGATAAAATCGAAAAAGATATAATAAGTGTGACTGAAGACCATAATTCCATCTCAAAGCCAGAAAGTTCGAGCGCAATTGTATGTAATGGTGTGTGTCAGTTTTTAGAAGAAGCGCATAAACATGCATTACTGGGAGAAGTGGGCTACCAAAAACTAGATCCTGCCGAGCAGCTTGATGATGAGCTTTTTGTTCTCAAGTTGATCATTGCCGATATTGCAAATGAAACACAGCAGCATGCAAAAGAACTGTATTTCAATGCTGAATACGTAAGAAAATTATTTAAGTCGAGGCATGATAAGAAACAGCTGGAACTGCTTTTTAATAACATTCGCCAGCTCTATAAAGATAGCTATGATGGTTATCTTGCCGACGATACTATTAACTCCGGAAAGCTCCTTGCAGAAGTCCATACAAAAATAACAGATCAGGACGCGAAGTTACTCAAAACAATTATCCCAACCCTTCAGTCATACCACAAGAAAGGAATGTTGCACCAACTCGCCAATGATGCCGAATCAGACATCTGGTGGTCAAAGAATAAAACCATTAGTGCTGAGGGAGAATAAAAGTGATATTGCCCTTTATAGAACCTGAAGACGATATTTATATTAATTTATGTGTTCTTTTACTGTTGATCGGCGCACTAGCAAAAACCAGCAGGGGAACACTAAAGTTAAATAACAATAGAATGCATGTTTTTCTATATTTGTTAAAGAATCCAACAGCGCTAAACAAAGTGCTCGGTGTCTTAGGGAAGGGAAATGTGATTCTTCAAGATCGAGATACTTACTCTGTCACTTCTATATCCCCTAATGTTGATCCGCTCTTTGATAGAGAAGCACTTAAATCACTGCTAAGTGTATTGGTTGCCAAAAAACTAGTTTCAGTAACATATAAGGAAGATGATGGATTTTTTTACATTCTTAGCGAAAGTGGCGAGAGTGCTATTTCGAACTTGAATGATGAGTACCTGATTGAGGTCAAAAAACTTTGTGAAAAGCTAAAAGGACTATCAAGCCATACAGAAAGTCAGCTCAATAAAACGATAAATCGAATCATCCGAATGGAAGCCGTTTAAATGTCAAGCAGCATTTTGATAAATCAACTTATTGTTGTTGGTACAAGGAAGAACTACGCCGTTAACTTTAATGCTGGTGTAAATATAATTTATGGTGATTCCGCAACAGGAAAGTCGAGCATATTAGATCTTATTGATTATTTGCTCGGAGCGAAAAAATTTGATCTTTACCCTGAAATCCATGCCGCTGCTCGATATGCCGTTCTAGATGTTACTCTCAATGAAGATCGGTATTCAATAAAGCGAGATATATTTGATGCATCTCGACCAATTGAAGTTTATCCATGCGCCTTTGCAGATATTGAGAAGTTCGCAGCAAAGAAATACCTGCCTACTTTCAAAACGAGTACAAAATACCCGGATATGGAGTTTTTTTCGGAGTTTTTGCTTAGCGCGTTAAATCTAACAAACCTGAAAATCAAGCAAGCACCAACTAGAGATGACTCAAAGCTTGTACGTCTGAGCTTTCGAGATCTGATTCATTATTGCTACGTGAATCAAGATGATCTTGGTAGCAAAAAATACTTTAAGCCAGATAATTTTTCCTTGCAAGTAAAAAATGCAGAGGTTTTTAAGTATATATTTAATGCTCTTGATTGCCAGATATCTGAGCTGGAGCAGGATATTTCTGATAAATCTCAGAGAAAATCTGAAATTGAAAAGAAGTTCACATTGGTTTCTGAGTTTCTGAGAGAGTCTGAGTTTGGCAGTATGTTAAGCCTTGATGATGAGGTGACCAAGACTGACAACGATATTGCGCTATTGAAGGAGCAGATTGGTCAGATTAATGGGAGGCTTACCGCGGATAATGAAGTGTATAGGGCTGTCAAATCTAGCCTGGATGAAATTGAGTTAGAAAAAAATGCACTTCAGCAGAGGATGCTTGATGGCGAAAGAAAAGTTGAGCGATTTACTCGCCTGCATAATGATTATCTCAGTGATATTGCAAAGTTCAATTCGTCGTTAGAGGCGAGGAGTATTATAGGCGAAATCCCTGAAGAGATTGCAATGTGCCCAGTATGTGATGGAGCTCTCCAGCTAGAATCGGCCAAGAAAAATTTTGATATAGCGCCTTCTGATAAAATCAAGTACGAGCTGAATTCGTTAAAAAGAAGAGTTAGAGATACAGAGCAACTTATCAATGATAGCAAGAGTCAGTGGGAGCGTGATAAGACAACGCTAAAGGTTCTTGAGGAAGATGAAAAGCGAGCTAGAGAGCTTCTTGATCAAAATACTAAAGAGCTAGTATCCCCGTATCTTGCCGAAAGGGATATGCATGTTAAGCAGCTTGGCGAACTAAATCAAAAAAGAGCAGAGCTGGTTTCTAGGCTAAAAATTAGAAACCAACACAGCCTATTAACAGAACAAATTAAATCCCTTGAGATTAGTATCAGAAAGTTAAAAGAGCAGGTGGAAAAGTTGAAGGAAAACGCTCCTTCAATGGCTGATGTTTTATCAAATCTTGCGGATAATCTTCAGCGCTACCTGTCTTTCATAAAAATTAAAGACCCAACAGGTGTTAGCTATACCTCGGACAAGTTTGTACCAATGCTTCGCGGCATTGAATACGGAAGTATCAGATCAGGTGGTTTGAGAACTATAGTTGGAATAGGGTACCTGTGTTCGCTTATGGAAGAGGCTTTAACCACTCAAATGAGTTATCCGTCTTTTCTTATGATTGATACTGTTGGTAAGTATCTAGGCAAGACGAAAGCGCAAAGCAGTTATCAAGATGAAACTTCGTCGGATGAAGACTTTAAAGAGGGTGTTTCAGACCCCCAAAAATATCAGAATATTTTTGAGCACATTATAAGCCTGTCAAATAAGTATGAGCAGAACAATCAAATTTGTCAGTTTATTCTTGTTGATAATGATGTTCCTGACCATATTATTGGTGAATTATCTGGATTTATAGTTGCTCAATTTAGTTCGGAGAGAGTTGACGGTTTGCCTGTTGGTTTTATTGATGATGCGCCAGTTTGATTGGCGTTTCTGAGCTTTGAGCCAAGGTGTTGTGGACTGCGATCTTACATCTAAAGCTAACTGCCACTTCTTTGTTGAATCTACAGAAATCTTGCCGTTTTGGCGAATATCATTGATTTTTCGGAATGACCGTTACTGCAGCAATGCCGACATTTCTCACAATCCAACCACTTGCTGATTTGAGCGGCTTGCGGGTTTTGATAAGATTCGAACCCTAGAATGCAAATAGCTTGTCAAAATAGATATCGAGAATTGGCGGCCCTAAAAAAAGCCGGTAAACTGGACCAATCTTGGACAAATTAACGAGTTTATACAGTGGTTTAGGGTGTTATCGGAGTTTTTAAAAGTTTTAAATATCAAATAGTTAAGGATTTTCGGCATCTATTTCTTTAATTGAAAATCCTCGTGTCGGCGGTTCGATTCCGTCTCTGGGCACCACTATTTATTAAGCCTCACCCCCCAAAATCTGAACAAACCACACCAGAATTTCATCCGGCTCTACCCCATTAACGGGGGATGGCACTCATTAAACCCTGTTAATCACACCGTCCCACCCACAATGGGCTAGAACGCGTAATCTGTAATTTTCAAAGTTTCTAAAACCATACGCTCGTCGTGTCATCATTTCCATTTT
>NZ_JBFHDY010000055.1:0-23488 GCF_041584495.1 Zhongshania sp. | reverse complement strand
TACGACACCTTTGGCGTGGGCCACTCCAGCACCAGTATTAGCGCCGCACTGGGCATGGCCATTGCCGCCCGCCAACAAAATATCGACCGCCACACCGTTGCAGTCATTGGCGACGGCGCCATGACCGCTGGCATGGCCTTTGAAGCCATCACTCACGCCACTCACACCGGCGCCAATATGCTGGTAATACTCAACGACAATCAAATGTCGATCTCCAAAAGCACCGGCGGGCTAAACACCTATTTCTCCCGAATGTGGGCCTCTAAAACCTATAACCAGATACGCTCTGGCGGTAAATCTGTACTAAAGAAGTTCCCACGCTCGGCAACGGATCTCGCCGCCCGACTCGAAGAATACATGAAGGGCATGGTGTCGCCAGCCACCTTATTTGAAGAACTGGGGTTCAACTATATCGGCCCTATTGATGGTCACGATCTCGATGTATTAGTGCCTACACTGCGCAATTTGCGTGAGCTACCCGGCCCGCAAATGCTCCATATCCGCACCCAAAAAGGCAAGGGCTTCGGCCCTGCCGAAGAAGATCCTGTCGGTTTTCATGCCATTTCTAAAATTGAGCCCAAACCCGGCAGTGGCCAAGCGCCGATAGCCAAGCCCGCGCTACTGAAATATCAAGATATTTTTGGTCGCTGGCTCTGCGATCAAGCCGAACAAAGCCCCGAACTCGTCGCCATTACTCCAGCCATGTGCGAAGGCTCTGGCATGCTCGAATTTTCAGAGCGCTTTGCCAACCGCTTTTACGACGTTGCCATTGCCGAGCAGCACGCCCTGACCTTGGCGGCAGGCATGGCCTGTGACGGTTTAAAGCCCGTTGTCGCAATTTACTCCACCTTTTTGCAGCGCGCCTACGACCAGCTAATTCACGATATTGCCCTGCAAAACCTCGATGTGACCTTTGGCATTGACCGCGCGGGACTCGTTGGTGAGGACGGCCCTACCCATGCGGGCGCCTTCGACCTCAGCTTTTTGCGCTGCATTCCAAACATGATCGTTATGGCCCCCGCCGACGAAAACGAAACTCGGCAAATGTTACACACCGCCTACCATTACCCGGGCCCAGCGGCCGTGCGCTACCCACGCGGCACGGGGCCGGGCGTGCCCATTGCACAAGACATGCAACTACTGGAGATTGGCAAAGGCCGCATTCAGCGCCAAGGCCAAAAAATCGCTATTCTCAGCTTCGGTACCCTGCTCGCCTCGGCACTGAACGCCGCAGAAGAACTCGACGCCACCGTTGCCGATATGCGCTTTGTAAAACCCCTCGACACCGACTTAATTGATGCTCTGGCTGACGATCACGACCTTCTCGTCACCCTAGAGGAAAATGTCATTGCCGGAGGCGCCGGCAGCGCGGTAAGCGAATACCTAAATCAGCAAAATCGCTGGATGCCGGTGTTGCAACTGGGCCTACCCAACGCGTTTATCGATCACGGCAAACACGCTCAACTACTCAGCGATATTGGCCTAGATACCCCGGGAATACTTGCCAGAATTCGTCAGCGGGCAGTGCAAATAGCGGTGTTTCAGGACAATAGTGACGGCTCGGTGGAATAAAGATTGTGGTGACCCGACAACTCAACTGACATCACTGCTCTACCGCAAAATCCCTTTCAAAACTAGCGCGACAATTATTATTTGCCTAGGGAGCACTGCCAATCATGTGTGTAATTATTCATTGAGCCTTCCAATCTTAGCCTTCAAGATATTTAACTTATTCTCTTAAATTCAATGCATCGTCCAAATTTACTGGAAACACATTCTTGTTATTTTTCTATTCATCGGCCTAACAAACTCTGGGCAAGCGCAAATAACGGTAGACCGCAATATTATCGATCTAAGCGCTGATACTCGCGGCGCCGACATGAAAGTGAGCAATACCGGAAAAAATACTGAAACCGTTGATATTTCATTTTTAACCATCATTGACCTTGGCTTAGACAACGATCAGCACCACAGTCCAGCCCCCGTGAATTAGACGTGCTTGCTACCCCACGGTAATCCGCTTTAGCACCAAGGCACAGCCGAAAAGTCAGAATATCTTTTTTAAAAACGGCGGCGTTAAAAAGCAGTCTTTATCGAATGCGGGTAACCCCCAGACCTGGATCAAGCGGCAAGAGCAATATGATGTTATTTGATGGCAAGCAATGCAATAAACTTGGCGAAGCCTGCCAACAGTTAGCGGGCAAACGCATTGACAACGGAGCAGGCCATGTCTTCGCAGTACCCTACCCAGATACACCAATCAGATTTATGCTCGACGACGGTAGCAATACTCGCGGAGTGGAGTATTAAAACAGGTATCAGCTACGCTGAACCCGCTCCCAGCATTAGCGCAAAGTTTAAAACAAATGCCCCAGCTTACCCGACTTTGTCGCGAGGTATTTGGCATTATGGGGGTTCTGACCGGTTTGCAGAGGAAGTCGCTCAACCACGTCAACCCCCTGATCGGTAAGGGCTTTGACCTTACGCGGATTATTGGTCATCAGGCGAACTTTAGTGATTTTCAGGTGCTCACACATGACGGCCAATAAGCTGTAATCGCGCATATCGGCGCCAAAACCAAGCTGCTCGTTCGCCTCAACAGTATCTGCACCGGCATCCTGCAATTTGTATGCGCGAATTTTATTCACCAAGCCAATGCCGCGACCTTCTTGGCGCAAATAAAATAGCGCGCCACGCCCTTCAGTGGCAATAGCCTCCAGCGCTGCACGCAACTGCGAGCCGCAGTCGCAGCGCATACTGAATAGGGCGTCACCTGTTAAACACTCAGAGTGCACCCGCGCCAGCACAGGTTCACCGTCACCTACGTCACCAAGAGTGAGTACGACATGTTCCTTGCTGCTTTCTGTGTCCTCAAAGCCGTGTATATCAAACACGCCCCAGGGGGTGGGAAGCTTAGAGGATTCTATAAAACTAACCGCCACGGGTATCTCCACGAGCAAAACCGGTCGCGCATTTTACCAGCAGGATGCTCGCGAGGCGACCATTGTCGGCGTATTCAGTAATGACGGGGGGTCAGAGTCAGAATATTATTGTATTCCTGCAGGTTTACGTGCTCTAAAAAACTCATTCCTAGCAACACTACATGAGGATAGTGACCTTCGATAACGACCGCATTGACATGGGGAACAGCAATGTCGCCCAACTGCACTTTATTCAGTGTGACGGCGTAGCCATCGCTCATTCCGCTCGCGGTAGCAACGACGGTCGGCACGCCCTGCTTATACGCAACCCCCAGCCGCAACGCCGCTTGAGAGCTCATTGCCAAAATCGTTGCGCCGGTATCAATAACGGCATCAACCCCACGGCCATTGACGCTGATCTTCACCCGGTATTCATTGCGGCTATTTTTACGCAGCACCACGGTGGTAATAGCTGTTTTCTCATAAATCGCCCCCACTTGTTTATTTAAACCGAGCACCTGCCGCTGCCCCCCTATCTCGACAACAGCCTGCATTGGGGTCGCCGAGATCAAGTGCACACCTGAGGAGTCTCGCTGGCCATTGCGCAGCAATTGCCGTCGACCATCGATTTCGAATAAGGCCGCTTTATCAAACAAGCCTCGCACCACGATATTCGCCGGCTCAGACCAGGCGAGGGCAGCAAAAAACAGCAGCGCACCAGCAAGTGCAAATTTCATTGCGACGGAGCGCCGTCGATCATCGCCATAAGCTCCGCGACAACGGCCTCAGGGTTTTCAGCTTGCGTAATAGCACTGATCATTGCGATGCTTTTTACCCCGGTCAGTAACACCTCCTTGGCCCGCTTTATGTCAATTCCGCCAATCGCAGTCAGTGTGTAATTTTCCCCCAAAACCCCCACCCAACGCCGTAACTGCATCAAGCCCTGAGGACTGTAGGGCATGTCTTTGCTCGTGGTCCGGTACACCGGCCCAATAGCAATATAACTGGGCCGCAAACCATGCGCCCTCGCTACCTCATAATAAGTGTGGGTGCTCACACCCAATCGTAAGCCAGCGTTGGCAATTGCCTCGATATCGGCAATATCGAGATCCTCTTGCCCCAAGTGAACCCCGTAGGCTCCCTCCGCAATGGCCAGCGACCAAAAATCATTAATAAATACTCTGGCGCTATACTCCCGGCCGAGTGCCACCGAGCGTGCCACCTCCTTGCGAAGCGCCTCGCCCTGGAGATCTTTAACCCTTAACTGGATCGTTTTTACCCCACAGGCCAATAAGCGTTTAATCCAGTCGGCGCTATCGACTACCGGGTATAAACCAAGCTCCCCCTCGCACGAAGGAAATACTGGCCGAGGCCCGCTTTGCGGGAGGCGTCGACTCAGACTCGGAAAATCAATCAATTGCTGAGGCCACCCAACATGGGCAACAGGACCCGGCCCGCCACCTAGCTGCACCCCCATCCGCAAACCCTGACTAACATAGGCTTTAGCGATCACTAACGCATCAGACAAGGCATAGCCACGCGCTAAACTTGCGGCAATGGCTGACGATAAGGTACAGCCGGTACCGTGAGTATTTAAGGTGTCCACATTGGCACCACTGAGCCAAAAGCCGTCGACACCGTCGGTCCAATAATCATGGCGCTGGTTATTGCGGGCGGTAAGATGACCGCCCTTAATCAGCACCGCACGGGCGCCAAGCGCGACAATATCGGCCGCCGCGCGCTCAACATCATCTAAGCCCTTGATCGCACGATTTAATATCGATTCCGCCTCGCTCAAATTGGGTGTCAGCAAGTCACAGCGCGGTAGGAGCTTTTCGATAAAACACTCGCCAAGGCTTCCATCCGTTAAATCGCCACCGGTACTTGAGGTCAGCACCGGATCGAAAACAACAAAACCGCGGTAGCTCTCTAAGTACTTCGCCACCATGCTGGCCACACGTTCGTCAGCAAGCATACCGAGTTTGATGACATCAGCCTGCAAATCACTGTCTAGCGCATTAATTTGCGCCGCCAAGGTCCGACGCGGTGTAACGGAAATATGACCGACAGCAAAACTATTCTGCGCAGTAATGGCCGTAATAACCGTACAGCCGTGCACACCAAAGTCATGAAATGTCGCTAAATCAGCCTGAATGCCTGCACCACCACCAGAATCGGAACCCGCGATACTCCACACAATTGGTTTTTTACGACTAGCCATAATTTCTCAATATTTTGTCAACTAACATGCAGTATAGCCGCCATAGAAAGAAGGCAACACTGTAATTGCATATTCTCGAGCTACCGCTCGTTTTGGATTTTTAATGCCTACTCCACCATACTCAGTTCATCCTCACAAATGCCTAGGGACGCCTCATGGCCAATAGCATGCCGCAGAATCCACAAACCACATTACTCATCGTTGACGACGATCTCGCTGTGCGCGAATCAATGGCGGCGTGGCTTGAGGTCAGCGGCTACACGGTATTTCAGGCGACGGATGGGATCTCGGCTATTGAACACTGCCGCCTAAACCCACCAGAACTTATGCTATGCGATTTACAAATGCCCAATATGAATGGATTGCAGGTGTTGGCGATCATGGCAAAAGAATTTCCAAACCTACCGGTGATTATGCTATCTGGACAGGGCGAGATGAGCGACGTTATTCAATCGCTCAAACTTGGCGCTTGGGATTATGTTACCAAACCTATCATCGACATTGAAATACTTGAGCGCGCAATGCAACGCTGCCTCGAGCGGGCCAAACTCATACAAGAAAATTGCGCATACCAGCGCAATCTTGAAGCAGCCAATGTAAAACTACAGCAAGCCCTCGAGCATATGAGCGCGGATGAGCAGGCCGGTCGGGAGTTGCAATTTCAAATGCTCCCCAAAAACGGTGCGCAATTCGATCAGCTCCAATTCTTTTACCGCTTATTATCTTCATCAACCTTGAGTGGCGACTTTGTCGATTATTTTCGAATCGACGGCAATCACATTGGATTTTACTTAGCCGATGTCGCGGGCCACGGCATTCCATCTGCCTTAGTGACCGTCATCTTAAAAAACACCATGGGCCGTTTTTTAAACGACTGCTGGCAGCAAGGCGACCATCTATTGCTCGATCCCCAGCAAACCCTAAGCAGACTAAACAATCTCTTTCTCGAAGGCGGTCTGCACAAGCACGTCGCTATGTTTTATGGCGTCATCGCCTTAACTGAGAATAAACTAACCTATAGCAGCGCTGGCCATTTCCCCCATGCCATTCTATTTGAACAAGGTAGCGCACGCTACGAGGGCTATAAAAGCCCACCCGCAGGGCTATTTAGCCAAGCCAACTACCCAAGCCACGAATGCGCACTGCATGAACGCTTTGCGCTGCTGCTGATCTCAGATGGTATTTTTGAAATCATGTCACAACCGAGCTTATTAGAAAAAGAAGCCGCGCTACTCGCAATGATTGACAGTGAAGGGCTAAATCTCGATGATCTCATTCAAACGTTAGGCATTTCCATTGAGAGCAGCGACTTACCTGACGACATTACATTCTTATTACTGCAACGGTAACAGCACATGATTCGCTATGCGGAGACTGACAACACCCTGGTACTGCATTTCGGCAATGAGGTACGCTACACCCAATGCGGCCCATTAAATACATTATTAGATAATGTGTTCGCGCGCGGAAAAATAAAAAATGTGCTCGTCGATCTCACCGACGCCATGAGCATAGACAGCACAGGGCTTGGTCTACTCGCCAAAATCAACAACTATATTGAAGCCAATTTTCAGCACAAAACTGCTATTTTCAGCACCAACCCCGACATTACTCGCACTTTAGACACCGCCGGCTTTAGTGACATATTCATCATACTCAAACAAAAGCCACAGTTGGCGATTCAAGAAAACGAATTACCTGAAAATATTGGCACAGACCGCGAAACAGCGGAAATGATTTTAAATGCCCATCGCGACCTTGCCGCGCTCAACGAGCAAAATTGGCAGGAATTTCGCGGCGTGGTCTCCGCACTTGAAAAAGAACTACACGGCAAATAATTAGCACCGAACATTGCTACGCAAAGCTAGGCGCTAACATCGTCGGCATACAATGATGCCTTTTATATGGAGCCAACAGTGGCAACTCAACAAGAAATCGCCATTTTCCTGGCCAAAGAATTTCCCGCAAGTCCATGCACGGTCGATGAGATTGGCCCTCAATCTGCGGTTGTTCGCCACAAAGTCGACAGCAGCGCGCTGCGACCCGGTGGCACCGTGTCCGGCCCAGTGCTAATGACCACTGCAGACCTCGGACTTTACGCGGCGATACTCGGCGAAATTGGCATTGTGCCACTGGCGGTCACCACGAATCTCAATATCAACTTTTTACGCAAACCCGCAGCAGGCAAAGATATTATCGGGGTTTGCAAATTGATTAAAACTGGTCGTTTACTGATTATTGGCGAAGTTTCACTCTATTCCGAGGGTGACGACCGAGCCGTCGCTCACGCCGTCGGAACCTATGCCATTCCGCCGCGAGGCTAAGCTTAAACCCGGCGCCGCTCCGAGATACTGAATAACATCAGCCAAGTACGCCAAGACTGCCGTCAACTAAAAGTTTGACGCCAACCACAAACAAAAAGAAATAACAGATCCGATAAATTGTGGCTTCACTGACCTTGTGCAACAGATAAAAGCCCAGCCGCACCCCAAGCGGTGCAATCGGCATTAATACTGCCGCCGTAAGTAAATTAGTACGATCAAAACTACCCTGCAGACTATAGGGTATTAACTTAACGACATTGACCACGGCAAAAAATATCGCCATGGTTCCCATCAGTAGCGACTTTTCTAAGCGTTGTGGCAGCAAATAAATATTAATTGGCGGCCCTCCAGCGTGAATACCAAAGCTAGTAAATCCCGCGACCGCGCCCCAAAAACCGCCGCGAATTTTGTTTGGTTCACGTTGAACGGCTGACGTGGGCTTAAACCAATAATTCAAACAAAAGACGACGGCAATAAAACCAATTAAAATGCGAATCATGTCCTCGGATAAATAGCGAAAGCCAATACTGCCAATGACAATGCCAATCATTGCGCCGGGCAAAATAATTTTTAAATTGGGCTTACTCCACTGTCCACGAAAACTCCACAGCGCCACCGCATCCATAAACAATAATATCGGCAGTAAAATTGCGGCCGCCTGAACTGGCGATATTGCCAAGCTCATTAACGGCACCGACACCACGGCGATACCACCGCCAAACCCGCCTTTGGCCATACCAAAAATTAAAATAGCAGGGACGGCGCATAAGTAAAAAAATGGATCGTCAATCAAAACCCACGCTCCTCAATCACGTCGGCATCGAACAGCGCCTGCAACTCATCATGCGCGTCGCGGGCACTTTGCCGCAGTGCTTCACGGTCGTTAAAAATCTGGTGCTGCTGAGCCAGCAACGCTTCATCATGCTGTTGAAAACGGCTAATTCTGGCTTGCGCCCGCGCCTCACCCAAGCCTAGCCCCATCAGGGTTATGCGACTCATCTCCAAGCTGGAATGAAACGTTTCCCGAATTGGCGTCGCGCCCAGCTCCAGCATGCGGTGAACGTGAAACCGACTTCTAGCCCGGGCAATAAACTTGATATGGGGGTATAAACGACTGACCAATTCCGTAATTTTAATATTGGTTTCAGGGTCATCCGCCGCCAGCACGAAATACTCGGCCTTGTCGGCGTCGACCGCCCGCAATATTTCCGGCCGCAGTGGGTCGCCGTAAAACACCGGCATACTATCAATACTGCGCGACAATTCGATCGTGTCTACCGACAAATCCAATGCCACAAAAGGCACACGTTGGGCGCGCAGAATGCGCGCCACAATCTGCCCCATGCGGCCCATACCAACAATAACCACCCTCGGCTGCACACTCTCAATTTCTTCGTATTCCGGCGGCACGCTTTGCGGCTGAGCCTTGGGTTGTAAAACCTTGGCAATGAGAATAATCAAAAATGGCGTTAATGCCATCGACACCGTAATGGCCAAAATCAGCATGCTGTGCAAATCGGCGCTGAATAACTGCTGCTGGCGAGCAAGCTGAAAAATAACAAAGGCAAACTCGCCCCCCGCCGCCAACACAATGCCCAATTTCAAGGCGCTACTACGGTCTAAGCCCCCTAATGTTTTACCAACCAAAGCCAGTATTGGCAGCTTGATAATCATCAACAGCGCACTTAAGCCAAGTACCGTTAAGGGTTCTTGCAACAATAATTGAACATCGGCGGTCATCCCCACGCTGATAAAAAACAAACCCAATAACAGTCCCTTAAAGGGCTCGATCTGCGACTCCAACTCATGGCGATACTCCGAGTCCGCAAGCAGCAATCCCGCAAGGAATGCCCCCAGTGCCATCGACACCCCGGCCAAGTCCATTAACCAAGCAGTGCCAATCACCACCAGCAACGCGGTCGCGGTCGAGACATCCTGCAAGCCCGTTCTGGCCACCATCCGAAACACCGGTCGCAGCAAGTAGCGACCACCGACGACCACTGCCGCTATACACAGCAGTATCCGCACAACCGATATGCCGGTTTCGGCACCGCCCGCGCCGCTATTGCCGCTGATCAGTGGCACCAGCGCAATAAGAGGAATCGCGGCAATATCTTGAAATAATAAAATAGCAAACGCCAAGCGCCCATGGGGGCTGCCCAGTTGCTTACGCTCAGCCAAAACCTGCAAACCAAACGCGGTCGATGACAAAGCCAAGCCAAGCCCTAAAACAATTGCCGTGCGAATTGGCTGCTCAAAACTAAAATACGCTACGCCGCCGATTAAAAGACCGCTTAGCACGACCTGTGCAAGCCCCACCCCAAACACCGCCCGACGCATAAGCCACAAGCGCTTTGGCGACAATTCCAAGCCGATAATAAACAGCAGCAACACCACCCCAAATTCAGAGAAATGGGCGATATTTTCAGGATTGTGAATAAGCTCCAGTGCCGCCGGGCCAATGGCGACACCGGCGATTAAATAACCTAATACCGCACCCAATTGCAGGCGCTTGGCCAGTGGCACAACGAGTACTGCAGCCAACAATAGAACCACCATTGCCTGGAGTAGGCTGCTTTCATGGGGCATTGAAATCTCCGGAATAAATTACGAGGTGCGGGTTTGTCGCATAGCAAAGCCCCGCCGCAAGCCGATAACCGATGACCGATGACCGATAACCGATGACCGATGACCGATAACCGATAACCGCACTATTTTTACACGATAAAAGCTAGCGTCCTAAGTGTTTTATCGGCTAATCACTATTGCCCCCACGGGAGCGGCGGTGCGGTGTGGGGCGCACTATCAAAGCCGGCAATACTGCCGAAACAAGCACTCCCTGCCTCCCAATCCCGCTGGGCCTCAGTAATTTCCGCGCGACTGTGACCAACAAAATTCCACCACCGCGTAATATCACCCGCACAGGCTCGCCGCCTAATAAAATAATTTGGCTATTGGAGCTTGACGTTACCCTCAGCTCATTTGTACCAGGACTAAACTACGCCAAATCATTTTCTACAAAACGCTGATCGCAGACCGCAGCGCCACCTCGCAGCACCAATATGCCGTACTCAAAACGCGTGTCCAAGGGCAAATAAAGCTCATCGCCCGAGGCACTGACAATATCCACCGCCAGTAGCGGCGAGTAAATTGCAGGAGACAGCTCGTCAGCATAGCCTCCAGCTAGTAAGCTCAGCGGACTATCTCCTTGCCGCCAGACTGGCAGTCCGGGATAGTGATCAAATACGGGTTCGCACTCTCGATCTTGATAGGGCAGCGCAATCCGGAATTGCGCGGCGTGCAATGGCTCGCTACCGACCAAAGACTCCTCGGTGTGACTAATACCGCGCCCCGCTGTCATCAAATTGACTTCACGGGGACGAACCTCTACCACGCTACCATGACGATCGCGGAGCAAGATCTCCCCCGCCACCATTCAGGTAAACGCTTGCAAACCAATATGAGGATGCGGATGCCCGTGCCATCGCGGAAAACCGCTGGGCCAGCATGGTCAAGGAAACACCATGCGCCGCCTTGAGGAGAGAACGCGGTTGATCGTTATACCGCCGCCAATTTCCGCGCTGCGAGCGCGAATCTTTTGAATAGGGTCTAAGTGGCGTGGGCAATATACAGACTGCGAAGCCTCTGAGTTATGCTACTGATTACTCATAGTATCCCGATAAAGTAGACACTATTTTCCGCGTTAGACCTCAAAGACTAGCAGCAAGCCTCACAACTGAGCAATGATCTTAGAGAAGCGCTCAATCATTGGCATCACAATCTCTGGCTTATCCCAATTTTGCATGCCCACGCCAATATTGCAGCGATCCACGCCGCAGTCCCGGTAGAATTTAAGTAAATCTGGTGTCACCTCAGCCATTACCACTAGGGTAACCTCTACCGCGTCTGGCTTGCGGCCAAATTCACCAAGCAAGTCCCTAAACGCCTTAATCGACGCCTTGACATCGGGCAACACTACATCCACGGGCATCCAGCCGTCGGCCCACTCTGCCGTGTGGCGCATACCTAATGGCCCCATAGCGCCAAAAATAATCGGAGGAACGCGCAACGGTTTAGGCTCAAACCACACCGGATCAAAATTAACAAATTCGCCGTGATATTCCGGTGCCTCGTCAGCAAACAAGCGTCGAGTCGCCGCCACCGTCTCCTTTAAGACCGAGTAGCGTCGCTGCCAGGGCTGACGACTGACGTTCTCAAACTGTTCCTTATTCCAACCCACCCCGCTACCGATCATCACCCGGCCGCCCGAGAGCCGATCCAGCGTCGCAATCGTCTTGGCTTGGGAAAACAGTTCGCGCTCCATCAGCAGAGCAATGCCAGTACCCAGCTTTAATGTTGACGTCGCCGCTGCCGCTGCCATGAGTGAAATATAGGGGTCCATCATTTCTTTATAAGGCTCGGGCAGTTCACCCCCCGCCGGATAAGCGGTGCTTCGGCAGCGCGGAATATGACTGTGCTCGCCATACCACAACGACTCAAAGCCGGCGTCTTCCAGTGTTTTAGCCAACTCCGCCGGATCCGGATCATTTACTGTGTTCATCGAACTGAAGCCAAGATGCATAGTCGCGCCCTTTCTTATTATTGCTGTGTAATCACTTAGTCTAGGTGCAAGCGCGTCGTTGCAGCTATACCTCACATTGATGAGATGAAAACCACTACTGTCATCAACTTGTCAACAGAGTGTCTTATTGTCTACATCAAGACTATTGCAAACACACCGTTGCTCGCTAGCAAAAGGTATCCCACCGACCTCTATGACTCTAGCAATTCGTGAGCCTATGCTACCGTTTCGTTTTTTTAGCGCTAATCACACTACGTACCGCGCCATCATGGGTCTTGCTCTAAGCTTGCCCATCGCCCTTAGTGTGTGGATGGCAAGCCGCCCCCTACAAGCGCTTAGTTTGAGCGACTACCGCAGCTACCAGTGCAGCAGCCAAGGCGCGGGCACAAAGCCAACATTTAAAATTCTCACCTTGTTTTACAATTACGCCACCGACTTTGCCGACTATTTATGCGCCAGCACACTGTTTGCCAAATCCTATTCTGGCGTTGAGATACGCTGGCGACCGAGGGCCTACCTTAGCCCGCAACATATTCTGGACGAAGAGTTCGATATCTTTTGGAATCGCCACCATATCGTGGCGGGCTTGGTGCCGGAGTTCAGCAATTACTACCGTGTTTTACAGCAAACGCCTAACTACGCTCTGTACTGGATTAGCCAAGACAGCACACCTCAGCTAAGCAGCGACTACCTCCAAGGCAAGGTGATCGGCTTCTCCCGCGACAGCCAAAGCCAAACCCATTTCCTACAACCCATGGCGGCCTTAAAGCAGGCGGGTATTAATCTTAACGCCGACCAAAAAAAGTTTTATACCGACCCCAGCGCCCTTTACGCCGCGTTTAAAAATCGTGAAATCGACATAATCAGCACGGCTATTTCGCAGGTAGACAACTTAAATTTAAGCACTTATTACACATTGCTCATTAATCCCGAGGTGCCGTCGGGGGCGTGGTTTATCAAAAACCAACTCCACCACAGCCACCATCGCGCATTAGAATGCGAAATCATCCGCGGCCTTCAGGTTTACGCGCCCTTGCTCGCCCCCCTGCAGCAACTAAGCGTCCAAACCGTGGACTGCCCATGACATCACTGGGGCTATCTAAGCCGAAAGGGCTTATCAAGTTAGCGGTCGTGGCGGCTGCCAGCGTCTTCCTTATCGCCTTTAATCACTGGCTTAGCCTTAATTACCTCAGCCGCTCACTGGCACAGCAACTGCGAGAAACCCTGCCAAATAAGATTATTGAAGCGGGTATTAACGAGTCTTTTCACGACAGCCTTAACGACTACTTAGTAAAACGCCTCAATGACGATTTTGCTCAACTTCACGTTAACAGCGCATTTAGCGCGGTACAGCAATGCCAAGTCCAAGTGCTGCGCATTCATAACAAAACATACGCCAACTCTGCCAATGCAGCGCGAATAATTAGCCTGCACTGGCCAATTAACGACCATATTCAAGAGTTGAAGCTGGGCCTCGCCTGCCAGTGGCAGTGGCCAAAACTGATTGCCAGCCAATTATTCCTGAGCCTACTGGGCTTGCTGATGTGGACAGCTGTCGCCCCGCCACTGTCGCCGCGCAGAAAGCAGCTGCTTCGCGCCCTGACCGAACAAGGTGTAAATCGGCGCCAAGCCGAACAGCTCAGCAGCAAAGCCGACGGCTACTCGCCGAGGCAGGAGCAGGCCTTAACACTGTTTTTGCGCAGCAATTACCCCCACCCCAGCCACTACCTTGCGCATTTAAACACCGGCGGCTTTAAACACTCCTCTCCCAGCGTGCTGGCGTGGTTGGAATTTGCACTACGACAGCGCCCCAAGGACATCGCCGACGCCATCGCCATCGCCGAATCCCCAGCAGAGCTTAGCCTCTGCCCCGCCAACAGCACCGTCATGGTTCATGGCTATGCGCTTAAGATGTCGTCTACACCATTTATGTACTACCTCTGGTATGCCTACCGCCGACGCCAAAACCCGGTCGATGGCTGGTTTACCAACCCCCCTTCCAATCGCCCCGATCGCCGTGCCGATCAAGAAATCATTGCCTTAATGCAACGCTACGGTGGACACGCCAAAGCCATTAATGATTTAAGTGAAAAAGGCCTGCGCGCCAAAACCTTGGATCAGAATCGCAGCAAAATTAAAGATGAACTCTGCCAATTATTCGGCGAAGAACTGGCCGCGCCCTTTTTATTTGAATCTGCGCGCGACCCGCAAACCGCACGTTCGCAATACCGTTTAGCACTGCCCGCTACAGCCATAAGCATTCATGCCCCCGAGAGCACATCAACGCGTATAGCAACGCCAAGCAACTAAATAATCCCCACGCAAAGCGCCCGTAAATAGCGGGCTGCGAGCGAGATGACGCGTTTAGAGACATCTCTAAACCCCTGTAGATGTCTTTGTCACAAAGCCGACACACACAGCCACGACAATCCCTCTGACTTATTTCCGTGGCCATTTTGACGCGCCGTTCACCGACACCGTAATTACATCATCAACAGGAGACTCCAATGAATTCCCTCGGCAGCAAACGCCTATCGTATTACCTCATGACGGGACTAGCGGCAGGCATGCCCAGCCTCGGTTTGGCGCAAAACAAACTTGAGATGATTACCGTCACCGCTGCGCCTATCCGCGACAGCCAGCAAGCCGCTTTTGACGCTAAGAAATTTGCCGACAACTATGTAGAGATTATCTCTGCCGATACCATCGGTCGCTTTCCCGACCAAAACCTAGCGGACTCCCTTGGCCGCCTACCCGGCTTGGCAATAGAGCGCGACCAAGGCCAAGCCCGCTACATTAATTTACGCGGTGCCCCCTTTCGCTATACCAGCATCGCCTTTGACGGCATTGATGTGCCCGGTGCTGAAAATGGCCGCATTCCGCGCTTTGACAGTATCCCCTCTGTTATTACCCGCACCGTAGAGGTGAATAAAGCCATTCTGCCAAGTATGCCGGGAGAGGCGGTGGCGGGTTTTATTAATATTAAAACCTTTAGCCCCTTTGCGAATGAGGGCTGGTCTTTCGCCGCCGATGTCGGCTTGGGTGAACAAAAGCTCGGCGGCGGTGATATTGAGAAATACGGCTTGCGCACCTCGTGGTCGAATGAAAATTTTGGTTTTGTCGCCTTTGTCTCTGAGAACAGCCGCGAACAAATTACCGACAACCGCGAATACGATTTAGAACGCGATGCCACCACCGGTGAGCTGATTGTGAATGAGCTTGATTTTCGCAGTTACAAAGTAACCCGCGAAGATTCGGCCTACGGCGGTACCTTAGAATATCGCGGCGACGACACCGTGCAGCGCCTGTTTATTTCCACGCTCTACAGCGAGTTCATCGACAAGGAGCAGCGCAATCAATTTGTATTTGCGTTTAACACCCCCGCAACTGGCGTCAGCGGCAGCAATCAAGACGTGAGCGTACAACGCTTACTGGAATACGGCCAATACGAAAACTCAACCGAGTCGAATACCCTTGGCGCAGATTTCCAATTGGGCGAATGGCTGCTTGAAACGCGGGTAAATGGCACCGACACCGAATTTAAAATGAACCTGCCAATTCCCCGCAGTGTTGGTGGTAGCGCGGTGGCAAGTTATGACTTGAGCGATATCGAAGATCCAAAGCTCTATCTCGACCGCGATCTTGCCACAATTAACTACGCCAGCACCATTGGCATTCACTACGGCCAATTACTGGAAATCAGCGGATTAAAACTAAAGGCGGATGCCGAACGCGAACTGAACTGGTTCGGTAAAAATATGGTGCTACGAACAGGCTTACAACACGACAGTCGTGACGCCGATGGCTTTGTGTCCACTCCCGCTATCAAATCTTTCCCTGCCTCGGTCAATATTGACGATTACAACACGGGGAAGCCATGGGACAGCAATACCACCAATACTATTGGCGCCACCTATTACAACAATATTGGCCTGCGCAACGCGTGGGCCAGCACCGGCGGGCTCGGTCCAGTAACGCCTAGCGAAGATGGCCGTATTGAAATCACCGAAGACATTCTCGCCGCCTATGTCATGACCACCACGGAGCTTAATTGGGGCAATATTGTGGTTGGCGCTCGCATAGAACAAACCGACTACCGCAGCAAAGGCAGTGTTAATGGCGACCCCATCTCGATCAGCGACGATTTTATTAATGTGCTACCCAGTGTGCACTTCAATATCAATTTGCAAGAAGACCTCAAGCTGCGCGTCTCGGCCACGACCGGCTTAAACCGCCCCACCTACGATGAATGGCGCGCCGCCGCTAAAGTGGATGTAATCAACAAAGAAGTCACCGGAGGCAACCCAACCCTCGAGGCCGAAGAAGCTACTGGCATCGACACCTCCTTAGAGTGGTATTTTGCACCGGCCAGCATCCTCTCTGCTGGCGCCTTTTATCGCACTGTCGACAACGTGATTTACGCCGACACGAGTACCATTGATGGCGGCGTTTACCTGCCTAGCGCGGCAGGCGAAAGCTGGACATACAAAGGTTCGGTAAATGGCGACAATGGCAAAATGCACGGTGTGGAATTGAACTTTGTCGGCCACGCCAGCGACTTGCTCAATGCCGCTCACGGCTTTGGTATTAGCGCCAACCTAACCGTGCTCAACAGCGAGTTCCAAGCCCTAAATGGCGACCGCCACGACCTGCCTGGCACCTCGGACCTCCTCTACAATTTCTCAGTATTTTACGAGGACTACGGGCTATCGACCCGAATCAGTTACCAGTATCGCGACGAGTGGATTTCACCCATCGAAGACCCAAATGAAGTGTGGGGCGAACAGCAGCGGGTAGATTTATCGCTGAGTTATGAACTGCCCTTTGACTTTAACGGTGCCACCATGTCGGTCTACGCCAACGCCAATAACGTAAGCAATGAAACCGATGTGCGCTACGCCAGTAACGGTACCATCAACCAGTCAGAAAACTATGGTCGCCGTTATTTGCTCGGTGTACGCCTGCATTTTTAAGTGCGGTTCAAGCGGTGGTGCAGAACCGCACCACCGTAAAGTTGATTTTCCAAGCCATTAATTAATTCAGGAGTTCAACCCATGAAAATTCACTCTCGCGGTATTACTCTCGCCATTAGCGCACTACTCACATTCAGCGCAGCGCCATATTTACAGGCCGAAACCCAAACGGCGCCACAAACTAAAATAGACGATTCCTCGCGCCTACTCCCCCTCGAAGGCGGTTCCAATTTTAGGGACCTTGGCGGCTATACCACCGCCGACAATAAAACCGTGCGCAGCGGCGTATTATTTCGCTCCGGCACCATGAGCAGCCTTACGTCCGCCGACGAAAAAACCTTAAACAAACGCCATTTTAAAACCGTGGTTGATCTGCGTTCGCAAGAAGAGCTAGCGCTTTACCCCAACCGCTGGGTGAGTCACAACCCGTCAATTAGCTATATTAACCACCCTTATAGCGTCGCCGAGATGAAGTTAAATGCACCCGAAGGCAAAAACAAACCTATCGGAATAGAAGGCTTTTACGGCAATATTTCTGAGCTATACCAACCGCAAATGAAAATGTATTTCCAAGAATTGCTAAACAACAACACGCCATTGGTGGTGAACTGTTCAGCAGGGCAAGACCGCACTGGCTTTGCCTCTGCCCTCTTGCTTAGCGCGCTGGGCGTACCACGAGAGACTATTGTTCAGGACTATTTGTTGTCTACCAAATACCGTCGGCCAGCCGTTGAACGGGGCGATGTCGATTTAGAGGCCGCCGCCAAAACCAATGCCTTTGCCAAAATGATGCTGCATTACAATAAAAAAGAGACCAAAGGCCCGATGCCACTCATCACCGCCGACGGCACCCCCTTTATCAATATTGCCTTTGCGCATATTGAGCAGAAATATGGCTCAGTCGAAAATTATTTAGACCAAGCGCTTGCCGTAGGTCCCACAGAAATCAACAAACTCAAGACACTGTATTTACAATAATCCCGCTCTAGCGCAGCGGTATTATTGCTGATGCCAGAAAGGCATACCCAAGGTTGGGGTGGATGGCGAAGCGGTTTGTCGCTCTGGCATTGCCCCCGCCAAGGTAGCTTGGCGGCCCGCCGCAACGGCGTCGCGAAAGGCTCGCGCCATCAATACCGGATCCCCCGCCTGGGCAATGGCGGTATTCAACAAAATACCGTCGTAGCCCAATTCCATGGCCTGTACTGCGTGGGAGGGTTTACCAATACCGGCATCAACAATCAGTGGCAACTCGGGAATCCGCTCACGAATAGTTTGTAAATTATAGGGATTCATCAGCCCCCGCCCAGTGCCAATTGGCGAACCCCAGGGCATCAACACTTGGCACCCCACATCGCGTAAGCGCTGACAAATCACCAAGTCATCCGTGCAATACGGAAACACTTTGAAGCCCAGCTTAATTAACTGCTCCGCCGCCTCAACCGTGCCCAGTGGGTCGGGCTGCAAATTATAATCATCGCCCACCACTTCCAATTTTAACCAATCTGTTTCAAACAACTCCCGTGACATCTGCGCCAAGGTCACCGCCTCTTTTACGCTATGGCAACCCGCCGTGTTAGGCAGTAGGGCTTTATTCAAACTCTTTAACTGCTGCCAAAAGCCCTCACCGCCAGCTTCGCTCGGCGACTGCCTGCGCAGCGACACAGTAATTATCTCCGAACCCGAGGCAGTAATTGCTTCGCGCATTATTGCTGGCGACGGATACAGCGCGCTGCCAATTAAGAGGCGGCTGTGGAAGGTTTGGCCGTAGAGGGTCCAGTTGTCTTGATTTTGCTTCATTGCTAATTCCTGCTTTACGCTGGATGGGAGACGGGAGAGGCTAAAAAATTAAAACCCGCACTAATCTTTTTTCCTTTGCGTCTCCCATCTCCCGTCACGCTTCTCCCGTCATTCAGCCGCCCTGCACTGGCGCCAACACATCCACTTGATCACCGGCATTCAAGCGTAAATCCCCGTACTGTGATCGTGGAACAAAGTCGCCATTTATCGCTATCGCAATTTTCTCGCACTCAAAACCCCATAGCGGAAGCAGCTCAGCTAGCGCTAAATTCGCATCGCATTCGCGGCGTTTGTTATTCACACTAATTGAAATCATTTGGGCACGCTATCCATTAATTTTCCCACTTATACCGTAACGCTATTTTCGGTTTGTTCCGTTAGCATCGCCAAAGCATTCTCCACTAACTGGGGGCTAAGCAAGTAGCCGTGGCGGTATAAGCCATTCACCGTTAGCAGACCCGCCTCACAGTTCAGCACTGGCAAATTATCGGGCATCGCCGGCCGACAGTGAGCAAAGGCGTGAAGCAAGCTCGCCTCGGCAAAACCGCTGTGCACACTGTAGAGCGCCGACATCAATTCCAAGGTCGAGCGCACGGTAACCGGCTGCATCGATTCGCTTTCAATTTCCGTCGCGCCAATCACGTAGCGATTGTTTGGCCGCGGCGAAATATACAATTTATAACGCGGGTGCATCAGCCGCACCGGCCGCTGTAAATTCACCTCCGGCGCATGAACCCACAACACTTCACCGCGCACACCGCGCAAGCCTGGCCACTGCGCTTTAGCACCGAGGCCACGGCTGTCCACCACCCAATCAAACGCCAAGGTTTCATTGCGCAAAGCAATACGCTTGGGGGCAAGGCTGAGGACCTCGCTATACTCAAACCACTTGCCCCCCAGCTTAGTAATCGCCGCCTCCAATGCCGCCAACAAGGCCCCATTATCAAGATAACCTTCGTCGGCAAGAAACAAACCTGAGCTATAACGTTCGGCCAATTCCGGCTCCAAATCCCGCAAACGCGTGCGATCGATGCGCTCGACCCTGTCGCAATGATCGGGGACTTTCACTTGCAACTGTTGTTCAAAATGTCGCAAGCTGGATTTATCCAAATCATGGGCCACCACCACACTGCCATCCATGCCGTAACTAATGCTTTGCCCAGTTTGCTGCTCCAGCAGAGCGATCTGCGCAGGCCACCAGCGCAGCGCCATCAAGCCCCAGTCAAACACCTGGCGTTCAGCGCCGGCCACCTCGCTATAAGGCGCCAACATCGACGCCGCCACCCGAGCTGCACTCAGCTCCCCAGCGCGACTACCGCGATCAAATAAACTCACGCGGTGGCCTTGTTGCAAGAGCTTCCACGCGAGGAGGCGGCCGAGGAGGCCTGCACCGGCTACCGCGATATTCATCGCTGAATGCTGGACGGACGACGGAAGACGCTAGTACCGCGTAACGCTGGACGGGAGACGGGAGACGCTAAAGCAAAATCGTTGACTAACTCCCGCCCTGACTTATAACTCACTTGCGTCTCCCGCATTGCATCAAACGTCTTTTGCATCTCCCGTCTCCCGTCTCCCGTCTAGCGTCAAACCTTCTGATATATCTCACTGCCCAACTCTTTAAACTCGGCAGATTTTTTCTGCATCTCGGCTTCCAGTTCACCCTCTTCTAGCTTGGCGGCGTAGTCGCGAACGTCTTGGGTGATTTTCATGGAGCAGAATTTGGGGCCGCACATGGAGCAAAAATGCGCGACCTTAGCCGATTCTTTGGGCAGGGTTTCGTCATGGTAAGAACGCGCGGTGTCGGGATCAAGACCGAGGTTAAATTGATCTTCCCAGCGGAATTCAAAGCGGGCTTTGCTCAGGGCATTGTCGCGCAACTGCGAGCCGGGATGACCCTTGGCCAAGTCTGCCGCGTGGGCGGCAATTTTATAGGTGATGATGCCGGTTTTTACGTCATCTTTATTGGGCAGCCCCAAGTGCTCTTTGGGGGTGACGTAGCACAGCATCGCGCAGCCATACCAACCGATTTGGGCGGCGCCAATACCCGAGGTGATGTGATCGTAGCCAGGGGCAATATCAGTGGTTAGCGGCCCTAAGGTGTAAAAAGGCGCTTCGTCGCAGTGCTTGAGTTGCTCGGTCATATTTTCGTGAATCATCTGCATGGGCACATGACCGGGACCCTCAATCATCACCTGTACATCGTGCTGCCAAGCGCGCTTGGTGAGTTCACCTAGAGTGCGCAGCTCGCCAAATTGGGCTTCGTCATTGGCGTCGGCCACCGAGCCGGGACGCAGGCCATCACCAAGGGAAAACGACACATCATAGGCCTTCATGATTTCGCAGATGTCGTCAAAATGGGTGTAGAGAAAATTCTCTTTATGGTGCGACAAACACCATTTCGCCATAATCGAACCACCGCGGGATACAATGCCGGTCACGCGTTTCGCGGTCAGCGGCACATAACGCAGCAACACACCCGCGTGAATCGTAAAATAATCCACGCCCTGCTCTGCTTGCTCAATTAAGGTGTCGCGGAAAATTTCCCAGGTTAAATCTTCGGCCACGCCGTCAACTTTTTCCAGCGCCTGATAAATCGGTACTGTGCCCACCGGCACCGGCGAATTGCGCACAATCCACTCACGGGTTTCGTGAATATTTTTGCCGGTAGACAAATCCATCATGGTATCTGCGCCCCAGCGAATACCCCAAGTAAGCTTGGCCACTTCCTCTTCAATGGACGAACCCAGCGCCGAGTTACCGATATTGCCGTTCACCTTCACCAGAAAATTACGACCAATAATCATCGGTTCTAATTCGGGGTGATTAATATTGGCGGGAATAATTGCACGGCCACGCGCCACTTCGTCGCGGACAAACTCCGGCGTAATTTCCTTTGGAATACTGGCGCCAAAAGCATTGCCGGGATGTTGAAAGCCCAGCTCCCCCGGCAGTTCACCCGCTTCTTTGGCGGCGGCTAAGGCCATGTTTTCGCGGATGGCAATATATTCCATTTCTGGGGTAATAATGCCCCGCCGCGCATAGTGCATTTGGCTGACATTTTTACCAGGTAAAGCGCGGCGGGGATTGCGTTTTAAATCAAAACGCAATTGCTGCAAGCTCAAATCTGCTGCGCGTTTTCGGCTGTATTCAGAGCTATCGCCAGCGAGCAATTCGGTGTCATTGCGGTCGAGAATCCATTGATCGCGAATCGGCTCTAAGCCTCTGCGTATATCAATATTGGCCTTGGGGTCGGTATACGCACCCGAGGTATCGTAAACCCGCACCGGTGGATTTGGCTCTAGGCTGGTACTGCCATCGCGGGCCTGCACTGGGGTTGGGGTTAGTTTAATTTCACGCATCGGCACCTGAATATCGGCGCAGCTACCCTGCACATAGATCTTTGACGAACCCGGCAATGGCTCAACCGAAGCGGCATCTACTTGGGCGGTATCGCGAAGCAATGGATAATCAGAACTCATTATTTTCCCCTTTTGCGCGCAGCACAGCGCAAGTCTTTGATTCAACGTTTTAAAAATAAAACCAAAGAAGGAAATTCAGATCAGCTCAGTTTGCCACAACGCAGAGGAGCCCCTGCTGAGAAGATCTTGTTTCCTACGCTGGCATTATCCAGATCAGGTCTACGGGATTCGAAAACGATCTCAGCCATTGCGTACTTTAGACGCGGGCACCCCGACAAGAGGGGCTAGTGTAGGACGCATACAGGGGGGATAGCAAGCGCATAAATTTTGGCAGAAATTAAATTGCCCCAAATCATCCTATATTCCGAGGCAAATTATCGCGAATTTAATTTACAAACTCACCGTCAAGGCTTCAACCACCGCCAGTGCCTTGGCGCGGGCTTCGTCGATGTCACCACCGCGCGCCAGTGCCACGCCCATGCGGCGTTTGCCGTCCACTTCAGGCTTACCGAATAAACGCAGCTGGGTATCGGGTGCATCTAAGGCGTGGTCGAGATTGCCAAAGCGCACACGACTGGATTTGCCGTCGACTAAAATAACCGCCGACGCCGAGGGGCCGTGCTGCTGAATATTGGGGATGGGCAGGCCCAGTATGGCTCTAACATGCAGGGCAAACTCTGAGAGGTCTTGCGAGGTTAATGTTACTAAGCCGGTGTCGTGGGGCCGAGGCGAAACTTCGCTGAAGATCACTTCATCACCTTTTACAAATAGTTCTACACCGAACAAACCCCAGCCACCTAGTGCGGTGGTGACTTGCTCGGCCATGTGCTGGGCGCGTTGCAGGGCGACCTCAGACATGGGCTGGGGCTGCCACGACTCTTGGTAGTCACCGTCTTTTTGCAGGTGACCAATTGGCGCGCAATAACTGGTTGCGGTGTCTACGCCATCACTGCCGCGATGGCGAATGGTGAGTAAGGTAATTTCGTAATCGAAGTCGACAAAACCTTCCACAATCACTCGGCCTGCACCGGCACGGCCGCCCTCTTGGGCATAGGTCCACGCCGCGTCGATTTCAGCGGGGCGACGCACCAAGCTCTGCCCCTTGCCCGAGGAACTCATGATGGGCTTGATCACACAGGGCAGACCAATGTCCGCCACGGCAGCATCGAACTCGTCTTTACTGTCGGCAAAACGGTATGCAGAGGTGGGCAGTTCTAACTTTTCGGCGACTAAACGCCGAATGCCTTC
>NZ_JBFHDY010000054.1:0-23872 GCF_041584495.1 Zhongshania sp. | reverse complement strand
AGAAAATCACCACGCTCCTGATGAATACTGGCGCACAAGCCCCAGCCTTGGCCCTCATAGTTGAAAACACCCAGTAATGTAAAGTGGTGCGGGTCCACTACTAAGCCTTTGCCCGCACGCCAGGTAAGAATAAACAGCTTGCCCCGGTATAGGCTTAGGCCTTCTGCGAAGAGGTTGCTTGGCAGCACCGTGCCGGTAATGCTGTCTTCAGGCTTGGGTGGGAAGGCGCGTGACACAATTTTTGAGTGGCCGTATAAGCCGCTGCTTTCATAGAGCCTGCCTTGGTAAAGCTCGAGGCCTTGGGTGAATAAAGCGGGCTGGTGGGGGTAGCTGTTGATCAAGGTGTAGTCGATACGTTTGGCCGCAAGGGCGTTATCCGAGCCACATAGCGCGCTCAACAGGCAAAATAGGTATGCGGTGGATTGAGAAAGTAAGCAGTTTGCTAGTCGAGTGGAATTGCGCATGGCGACATCATCGTCAAGTTAGTGTGTCTATCATACAGACTGTGCGGTCTTTCGCTAGCGCGTCGGCTCTTGCCGCGATTTAAACTAGCTGGGAGCGAATCAGCTTGCGAATAATAAAGCGTGCGGGGGAGAGCGCTTCGCACAGCCGTCTGGGCAGTGGGCGAACTTCACCGGCAATATAACTTGCCAGTAATTCGGCGCAGAGTGGGGTGGACGTTAGGCCACGGGAGCCGTGGGCGACATTAATGTATAAATTGGGGTGATTGGCCGCAGCGATAGGAATTTTGCGGCGCGCGTCCTTTGTTAAGCCCTGGTAGTTTGTTTTGAATTCTTCAATGCGCGGCACTGCGCCAACGATTGGCATATAGTCCGTGCTCGCGCAGCGCAACGCCGCGCGGCCACCAATTGCCACTGCGTCGGGTTTGAGCAAACCGGCGGCGAGATGGCTAAGTTGCTTGAGGTTCCAGTCGTGATCGGCAGGCATTAGCGCACAGTCTTTATTGTGAAGATCAAAGCTCGCACCGATACAAAACTGTTCATTCATCGCTGGTGCTAAATACCCTTCATGGCAAATCACGCATGTTGGGGACTGGTTTAGTGCCTCGGCAGGCAAATAACTCAGTTGCCCACGAATACTTTTCAGGGGCAGGGAGCTGGTTTGGGCAAAATGGCTAGCGTCATTGCTATTGGCAATAACGACAGTGTCAGCTTGCTGAATACAGTGCTGCTGACCATCTAAAAGTTGCCATACGCCCTCGTGGTGAGTCAGCGCTAAGGCTGCAGTATTGTTAAGCAGTGTAATATTGGGATGGTTGAGCATGGCATGGCAAACGCTCGGCGGCGACAACCAACCAGCGTCGGGGTAATAAAATGCCTGGCCGCTAAGGGAGACCCCAGATTTGGCGTAGAGCTCGTCGTCGCTGAGAAATTGCAGCCAATCTTGATTATTTAGCAGCACTTTGAGTTTGTTAAATTGCTTTATTTCGCGCTCAGACTTTACTAGCTGCAGAACGCCACAGAGTTCACCGTCTATGCGCCCCTGGCTCAATAGGCTTCGGTAATGATTGAGGGCAAACAGAAAACTGCCGAGGTTAAATTGATTTAGGTCGCCAGGGGCGGCAGACAGCTTGGTATACAAAATACCTTGGGGGTTTCCCGAAGCGCCGCTAGCGGGTGTATGGCGTTCAATAACCGTTACCCGATAGCCGCGCTGCGCCAGCGCGTTGGCGGTGCTGCAACCGGCAAGACCGGCGCCAATCACTACAATATGTTTAGCCTGCTGTTTAGGTGCAGGTAAATGCCAGGGCACATTAACCGGAGTGGGTTGCGGGGTGCTGCTGGCGATGTCATGAGGCAGGTGGCCCCATAGGATTTGCTGCGTGGCGTCATACGCCTTGATTTTTTCTAGGCTAAAGCCCTGGGCGCGCAAGCCTGGCTCCCAAAAATCAGCGGCGGCGGCAAAACTACTGCCCGGCTTGCTTAAGGCGGCCATACTGGCAAACAGCGTCTCTTGCGGCTTGGCTTCATTATTGGCGAGGGGCGCGTCATTTAAAAACCACGCATCGGCATACGCTACACTGTTAAGTTTATCGTTAGCGGCCGAACTCGGCGCGTCAAGCAAGGCGGGAAGGCAGTCGTGCGCATTGCCAAACAGCAAATCCAAGCAAACTTGTGCACTATTCAACAATCTACGGTGATGGCCCAGTAACAGCGGTGGATAATTGTGCTGTAGTATAGCGGCCAGAGATGCGAGTTCTGGCCAGCTCGCGTGGACGCGGCGTAATTGCTCTGCGGAGCAGGGGCGCTCCTCTATTGAAACGTAGTGAAGTTGCCAGTTTGGGGGCGCCGTTTGCTGCCATAATTGCCACGCCAGTAGAAAGTTCAGGCCGGTGCCGAAACCTGTTTCAATAATAGTGAATCTTCCTGCAGTTTCTCTGTCCAGAGCAGACCAACGTTCGGCGAGTCTATTGTGGGACAAAAATACATGGCGGCATTTATCAAGCTCGCCTTCCTGGGGACCATGCATTTCGCTGGAAGCTGGGCCATTATCGCCCCAAACTGGTTTTGCGCTGGGTATCGAGTAAGGATTGTTTTGTTTGGTGGCCATTATAAAGTGGATGTCAGCACTAGCAGGGAAAGTATTGTAACAGTGAATATGAGCAAAACCTTGGTGTATAAATTTTGTTGATTTGGAAACGGTGGTGTAACAGCCTTGCGGTGTGTGTTTTGCTGCTTGTGGCTGGTCAGGGGTGGACCCAAGCCGTGGATGCAGACAAGGCTAAGGTCACTTTGGCGCTCGCCACTGAGCCGCCAACCCTCAATAGTGCGGTGGCTACCGACACAATTGCGAGTTTTATCCTGGCGCACTTAATGGAAGGCCTTCTCGTCTATGGCCCCGACGGTGAACTTGCGCCCGGTGTGGCGCTGCGCTGGCAATTAGACGCCGATGGCGCGCACTTTTGGTTGCGAGAGGACGCCCGCTGGAGTGACGGCAAGCCGGTGACCGCGCACGACTTTGTGTTTGCCTGGCGGCATGCTTTAAATCCGAAAACGGCGTCACAATACGCGTTTATTTTTTATCCAATTAAAAACGCTGAGGCGGTGAATGAGGGCAAGCTCGCTCCAAGTGAACTCGGTGTGCGTGCTATTTCAGATACTGAGCTAAAAGTAGAATTTGGCAGCCCCTGTCCTTACTTCCTGAGCTTGACGGCGTTCATGACGTTTTTACCGCTACGTGAGGATGTGTTGGCGCAGTGGGGTGGGCGCTATGCCGCCGACGAGGATAAACTTACGGTAAATGGGCCGTATCTATTAACCAAGTGGGTACATGGCGCTCATTTGCAACTGCGTAAAAATCCCCAGTATTGGCATTCGGCGTCGGTGCGGATTAACGAAATTGATATGCCGTATATTACTGCCGACCCAAGCTCCCAGTTTAATTTATTTCGCGATCAGCAAATTGCCATGGCCCCGCTGGATACCGGGCTATTAAGCGAGGCGGTAAAACGGGGTTTTGATATTGAGTATTTTCACACCGGTTCGCTTTATTTTTTGGAGTTTAATTTCCGTGAGGGTCGGATAACGGCCAATAGGGCCTTTCGTAAAGCGGTTCAACGTTTGATTGACCCCGCTGTGTTGGTGAATAAAATTATTGGCCTGCCGGGTATTCAGCCCGCGTATTCATTGTTTCCGGTTACCGTTAAAGGTTTAAAACGCAGCTTTCGCGAAGAGTACCCGGTATTGCGGGTTGATCCTGATATTGCCGCGGCGCGGGCCTATATTCGCAAAGCCAAAGCTGAATTGGGAATAAGTGAAATACCGCCGTTAATGTTGTTGGCAGGCGACAGTCCGCGCGCCTTGCAAGAGGCCGAGTACTATCAATATTTATTTAAAAATGGCTTGGGTATAGAGCTGCGTATTGATCAGCAGGTCTTTAAGCAGCGCCTAGAAAAAATGCGGCGCGGCGACTTCGATTTAGTCTCGGCGGCCTGGGGGCCAGACTATGACGACATTATGACCTTTGCCGATTTGTTTGCCTCGTGGAACGACAATAACCGTGGCCGCTATAATAACGCGCTCTACGACCGCTGGATTCGCGTCGCCCAGCACAGCAATGACCCCCGTACGCGTTTTAATGCCATGGCCCAGATCCAACGCATTGTGGTTGACGACGTGCCCATACTACCCACCTATGAAAACGGCGCACTGTATGTGCAGAACCCGCGGTTGCGCGGCGTGCGCCGCAATATTTTCGGCGGAGATCCTTTGTTTCGCTATGCATGGATCGAGCGCTAAACCATGCTGAAATTTATTGCTAAGCGACTTTTGTCCGGTGCGATAACCATTTGGTTTATTGCAACGGCAACCTTTTTTGCCATGCACGCGGTGCCGGGTGATCCTTTGACCCAAGAAAAGGCCATGTCACCTACAGTGAGAGCGCAGTTAGAGGCGCGCTACGGTTTAGATAAACCCTTGAGTGAGCAGTACCAATTGTTTTTGGGCAATATGCTGCGGGGTGATTTTGGTATTTCTTTTACCCAAGAAAATCGCAAAGTTAACGACATTATTAGTAAGCATTTCCCCATTTCCGCAATTTTGGGACTTGCCGCGGTGTTGATTGCCTTGGTCGGCGGGGTGGCGGCGGGCACCGTGGCTGCCTATTACCGGAATCGTTGGCCAGATCGTTTGGTGATGATCGGGGTTATTGCCGCGATTTCCGTGCCGGGGTTTGTCATCGCTGGCTTGGCGCAGTTAATTATTGTGGCCATGAATAATGCCGCAGGCAAAACCTTGCTGCCCGTGGCTGGCTGGGGAAGTGTCAATCATATTTGGGTGCCGGCGCTGGTCTTGGGCTTGGGCACCATGGCGTATTTGAGCCGCATTATGCGCGCCTCGATGCTGGAGGTTTTGAGCGCAGATTTTAATACCGCAGCCAAGGCCAAGGGTGTCCATGGTTTGCGCTTGTTTTGGCATCATCAATTGCGCAATGCGGTATTGCCGGTGGTCACTGAGTTGGGGCCGACGATTGCCGGGGTGACTACGGGCGGTTTTGTGGTGGAGTTAATTTTTGCGATTCCCGGTCTGGGCCGCTACTTTGTGCAAGCGGTTCAGCAATTGGACTACACCGTGATCATGGGCACGACGGTCTTTTACGGCGCGTTCTTAGTCTTGGTGGTGGTCTTGGTGGATATCAGTTATGGCCTAATTGACCCGCGTATTCGGCTCCATGGCGGGGGTGGTCGCTAATGGCGATGTCGGTATTCCGCTTTGCGCGGCGCACTTGGGCGAGTGAGGACCTTGAACACATCGCACCGGTCCCGCTGCCGAAGATGGCCACCCCCGCGGTGGTGTTATCTTCATTGGTAGTGATCGCCCTATTATTGTTTGTGAGCATTGGGCCACTGGTGTGGCGTCAAGATCCCTCGCAGCAGTGGCTCTCGCAAATATCGGCAGGCCCCAGCGCCCCGCATTCGGTGCGTTTAATCCGCGATAACGGCCCCTGGCAGCCGCCTGTGAGCGAACCGGTGCAGAGCTTGGTAGTGCATGATGCCAATACCGAGTTTGTCCGCCTGCAATGGCCGCAGATAGAGGGAGTTAAGCGTTACCGAGTGTACCGCGCCTCTGCCCACAAGGCGGGTTTGGGTTTGGCGATTGCGGAAACGGATAAGTCCTACTATCAGGATCAATTGCAGCTGAGCTACCAAATTTACCGTTATACCATTGCCGATGCGGATAGCGGCTTGCTACTGCTGGCGCGTGAGGTTCGCCCCGAAGCGGCAATATCGTTGTTTGAAGCGCAACTGCAAGGTTTGGTGCCGGTGGGCAAGTCGAGGCGGCATGCCAAATGGCTTGAAATACCCGGACACCCATTAGGCACAGACGCATTGGGCCGCGATATTTTGGCCAGATTGATGGCGGGTGGCCGCACCTCGCTGTTTGTTGGGGTCGTCGCACCGTTGTTGTACATCAGTTTTGGTTGCATATTTGGTGCAATTGCGGGCTTGGCCGGGGGCTGGGTCGATCAAGCTGCCATGCGCTTTGTCGATTTTGTCGTCGCGCTGCCATTTTTGCTGTTTATGATTTTATTTCGCGTTGCCTTTGGCATTGGCCCGGGCGAAAACGGCATCATGCCCTTGATTGTTGCCATGTTAATGCTGAGCTGGCCGGGGAGCGCTAGGCTCATTCGCGGTCAGGTGCTGGCGTTGCGCGGTCAAGCCTTTGTTGAGGCGGCCAAGCTCGCTGGGGTCAGCACCAGTCGAGTCATCCTTAGGCATATGCTACCCAATGTGCTGCCGATGATTTTGGTTGCGTTTAGCTTTGCTATTCCCCAGGCGATTTTTACCGAGGCCTTCTTATCGTTTATTGGTATGGGCGTGTCGCCGCCGACCACGTCGTGGGGCGCGTTGTGTAATGACGGCATAAAAACCTTATTGTCCCACCCTCGGCAATTGCTGCTGCCCGCGCTGTTTATCAGTGTATCGGTGTTGGCTTTTAATTTGCTCGGCGACGCCTTGCGAGATGCCACCGATCGACGGGCGGGGGTGGCAAAGGCATGAAATTACTCGAGCTGGACAATTTGCAGGTGAGTATCGGGCCGGTGCAAGCAGTGCGCGATGTATCCCTGAGCTTGGTGCAGGGCGAGTGCCGAGCATTGGTGGGGGAGTCGGGCTGTGGTAAATCCGTAACGGCCATGAGTCTATTGAATTTAATGCCGCCTGCAGCGCAGACCAATGCTGCGCGCTGGAACTTTGCCGGTCGCGATATGCGTCAGTTGAGCGAACGCGAATGGCGTCGGATACGGGGTAATGAGATTGCGATGATCTTCCAAAACCCCATGACCGCCCTCGATCCCACTCAGACCATAGGCAGTCAAATTGCCGAACCCCTGCGCATTCACAAGGGTTTGTCGAAGCGTGAGGCGCGTATGCGGGCCATTGCGCTCTTGGAGCGTCTGGCCATTGCCAACCCCGCCCAGCGCGCTGCGCAATACCCCTTTGAGTTTTCTGGGGGCATGTTACAGCGCGCCATGATCGCGATGGCCGTGGTCTGTGAGCCGCAGTTATTGATTGCCGACGAGCCAACAACCGCCCTCGATGTTACCGTGCAGGCGGAGGTGCTGAGTATTTTGCGGGAATTGCGAGAATCCAGCGGCACTGCGATGTTATTTATTACCCACGATCTAGGTGTGGTCGCTGAAATTGCCGATTCTGTGTCGGTGATGTACGCCGGTCAAACTGTTGAAACCGGCCCGTTGCAGGGTGTGTTTAGCCGCGAGGCCCACCCCTACACCCAGGCCCTAAAGCGTGCGGTACCGAATATGGAAAACCCGCATCGTCTAGAGGCAATTGCCGGAACCCCGCCGGACTTACGCCACCCCCCTAAGGGTTGCAGTTTTGCGGCGCGCTGCTGTGAGCGCATGGCGATTTGCGATCAGTTGCCGCCGAATTTTCCCTGTGAATCCACCGCGGCACATCAGGCTCGGTGTTGGTTGTGGCACCCAGAACACCCGGCGCGCTGGCGGGAGAACGAGCAATGAGTGGGGCAATTGTTCAGCTGCGGGAGTTGCGCTGTCACTTTGCTAGCAGTGAAGGCTTATTAGCGGCAGTCGACGGCGTTAACCTCGACATTCAGGCCGGTGAGGTTTTGGGTCTAGTGGGAGAGAGCGGCTCCGGAAAATCGACCTTGGGGCGAATTATTGCCGGTTTACAGCCGCGTTCGGCGGGGGGCTTGATTATTGGTGGGCAAACTATGCCACGTCATTATAGTCGTCGCCAATTTAAAGCGATGTCCACCCAGGTTCAAATGGTATTTCAAGACAGCTACGCCAGCTTGAACCCGCGAATGACAATTCTCGCCAGCCTGCAGGAACCCCTGTGGAGCCAAGGAGTGACGGGCGCCGTGGCGCGTGATAAGGCTTGTTATTGGCTAGAGCGGGTTGGTTTACCCCAATCTGCTGGTGAGCGTTACCCCCATGAGCTCTCCGGAGGACAGCGCCAGCGCATTGGCATAGCGAGGGCATTTATTGCCGAGCCAAAACTGGTGATCTGCGACGAACCGGTCTCCGCATTGGACGTGTCAGTACAGGCGCAAATTATTAATTTATTGCAAGAGCTGCAAACTGAGCACAGTACCGCTATGTTATTTATAGCCCACGACTTGGCGGTGGTGCGATTTTTGGCCACGCGCACAGCGGTAATGTACCTAGGTGAGATTGTGGAGCTGGGGCTAACCCCAGCCTTGTTTGCGGGGCCTAGACACCCCTATACCGCGCGACTATTGGCGGCGCATTTAGATGGCAATATTAAGGCGCGGAAGGTTGTCGCTGTCAATACTGGCAAAGCGGCGGGCCACAAGGCACCATTGGCCACGGACAGTGGCTGCCGGTTTGCGCCGCGTTGCCCAATGGCCGAACCAGCATGCGGTGCGAATCCGCCGTGGTTGCGACCGACAGAAGTGGACACTGAAGCGGCCTGCCACCGCTTGGCAGATGTGGAGATCTTAAAGTTCAGAAAGTAAGCTTGTGGCCTGAACTCAAATAAATTTAACAATACGGACCGATAATTAATGAAAGTAAAAATGGATGCACCGAGTGTGCTGGCTATAGCGGCAACGCTTTTTAAAACAGGCCTACTCGATGCGGGGCGTACCGAAGCCAAGCGCTATTTCCGTGAGCTGGAGGCGGGCCGAGAGTTAATTTTGTCCGATATGGCAATGCCAGATAAATCGGCAATGCGCATAAAATTGCAATTATTGCCCCAAGAGTTCCGAGGTAATTTGAATTTCAGTGCGTTTAAAGAGCATCTGCTCTTTTTAACTGCAGAGCTAGCCAAGGTTGTTAATTCAAAAACTGAGCCCTTGGTAATGAGCGACGACGAGGGTAGTCAACTACTCTTTAATATTCCTGCGCTGACCCATATTGATGGGGTCTTGAATGCACTGGTACTGGGGGCGGATTTGCGGCGGCCGGGGGCATTGGTATTACAGTTGATGTTTATCGATCCTGACCAATATCGGGCCGCAGAGGTCAAAACAGCAAATAGCTAGTGTTGACAGTGAATACAAATGTCGATAGCTTGCCTAGCTGAATATCAGTGGTCGGCTTGCCTGAATTTTTTGGGTGCGGCGCCAATAACAACAAGCACTATATTAGGGGGCGACTTTGTCAGCAGAAATGGAAAGTATTGCAGCAGTTATTAAAGCAGCACGCGCGAAAGTGGGCATGCCTGACGATGTGGATTTGACGCAGTATGCGAATTTGGGGGCGATGTTTAATTACTGCGTCAGTAAGTTTGGTGATTTGCCTGCCATGTCGTGTATGGGTGAAACCATCACTTACAACGAACTTGATAAGCTCTCTGCGCAGTTTGCGACATATTTACAAAAAAACACCAATTTGCGTGTGGGCGACCGAATTGCCCTGCAAATGCCCAATATTTTGCAATACCCGGTAGCGCTCTTTGGCGCTATTCGCGCAGGCTTGATCGTGGTGAATACCAACCCACTTTATAGTCAGCGTGAGCTAAAGCACCAGCTGAATGACTCTGGCGCCAAAGCACTGGTCGTCCTTGCCAATGTTGCCGAAGCAGCGGCAGCGGTTGTCGACGAAACCCCAGTCGAGTTTGTGATTGTGACTGAAATAGGCGACTTGCACCCAACGGTAAAACGGCTACTCATCAACAATGTCGTTAAACACCTTAAAAAGATGGTGCCCAAGTTTAAATTTAAAAATGCGATTAAATATCGCAGTGTTTTAGCCAAGGGCAAGAGCGGGCAATTTACCCAAGCAAACCCCGGTGCTGAAGAAGTTGCATTGCTGCAGTACACCGGTGGTACAACGGGTGTGTCGAAAGGCGCCATGATTAGTCACCGCAATCTAATGGCTAATATTCTGCAGAGTAAGAATCTGTTTGAAAGCTTTGGTCTTAAAGAAGGCGAAGAAACCTTCCTGTCGCCGCTGCCGCTATACCATATTTACTCCTTTATGCTGTCGTTCTGCGTCATGTTGCAGGGCAATCACGGCGTGTTAATTGCTAACCCCCGTGACCTTAGCAGTGTCATTAAAGAAATGAAGCGCTATCGCTGGAGCGGGATGAGTGGGATTAACACCCTGTTTGTGCAGCTGTGCAATAACGACGAATTTAGAGCTTTAGACTTTTCCTCGGTGAAAGCCACCATGTCTGGTGGTATGGCGCTAACCGCAGGCGCAGCGAAAGAATGGATGGAAGTCACTGGCGCCGAGGTTTACGAAGGCTATGGTCTAACCGAAACCTCGCCGGTCGTATCTATTAATCCGGGCGGTAATAATCAAATCGGTACGATAGGTGTTGCCCTGCCAGGCACCGATATCCGTATAGTTGTTGACGGTGTCGATAAGGGCGTTGGTGAGCGTGGTGAATTGTGCGTGCGTGGCCCACAGGTAATGATGGGTTATTGGCAGCGTCCCGACGAGACCGAAAAGACCATTATCGATGGCTGGCTGCACACGGGTGACGTCGCTGTTGTGCTAGAAGATGGCTATATGCGCATTGTCGATCGCATGAAAGACATGATTATCGTCTCTGGCTTTAATGTTTACCCCAATGAAATTGAAGACGTCTTAAGCGGACACCCGAATATTGCTGAATGTGCGGCAATTGGTGTGCCTGACGAGAAGTCGGGGGAGGCGGTTAAAATCTTTGTCGCGGCTAAAAAAGGCGATATTGATGTGACTGAGCTAAAAGCATTTTTGCGTGAACGCCTCACCGGCTATAAAATGCCTCGGTATATTGAAGTGCGTGACGAACTGCCTAAGACCAATGTGGGTAAGGTATTGCGTCGCTCACTTCGCGACGAGGAGCTTGCCAAGCTCGCCAAGGCTAACAAATAATCGTTTAGCTGTTATGTAATCGTAAAAAGGCGCCAAATGGCGCCTTTTTTGTTTTTATTGGAATGTATGTCTGAAACTCGATCAGAAATAAGCTCTGCCGCTGTTGTCGCAGTGGACCCGCAGTCGTTAATGGCGCAGCTAGAGAGCTGTTTGCAAGCGGACCGCTTCGCGCTTGGTCGCGCCTGTCGCCAATTGCAGCAGCAAGCGGCGGCGGGCACAGACATTAGTCAAAAGCTGGCAGCACTGGTTGAGCGGTTTACGGTCTCCCAGGCGCGAGTTCTGCAGCGGCGTGCTAATTTGCCGACGGTGGCGTATCCGCCAGATTTGCCGGTTAGCCAGCGGGTCGACGATATTCGCGCGGCCATCGCCGCTCACCAGGTCGTGGTGGTGGCGGGGGAGACAGGCTCGGGTAAAACCACGCAAATCCCCAAAATTTGTTTGGCTATGGGCCGTGGGGTTACCGGTTTAATCGCCCATACTCAGCCCCGGCGTTTGGCTGCGCGGGCCGTTGCCCAGCGTTTGGCCGAGGAGCTTGATACCACCCTGGGTGAGGGCGTGGCCTTCCAAATACGCTTTCAAGAAGTTAGCTCGCCCAATAGCTATATCAAATTAATGACTGACGGTATTTTGCTGGCGGCTATTCAGCGCGACCGTTTTTTAAGTGAATACGACACCATCATTATTGATGAGGCCCATGAGCGCAGTCTGAATATCGATTTTTTGCTGGGCTATTTAAAAACCCTGCTGCCCAAGCGGCCAGATTTAAAACTGATCATCACCTCTGCCACCATTGATGTGGCGCGGTTTTCTGAACACTTCAATAACGCACCGGTTATTGAAGTGTCGGGGCGGAGCTTTCCCGTTGAGTACCGTTACCGTCCCCAGGAAGAGCTGAGTGCCGACAATGATATTGGCGAGGCGGTAGAAGGGGTATTGCGCGAATTAATCGCTGAGGGTGCCCAGCGCAGCGGCGACACCTTGGTGTTTCTCAGTGGCGAGCGGGACATTCGTGATGTGACCCGCCATTTGCGCAAGGCCGATTTGCCGGGGGCAGAGGTCCTGCCGCTGTACTCACGCCTGAGCACCGCCGAGCAACAACGGATTTTTGACTTGCGCGGGCGGCGGGGCTGGCGGGTGGTATTAGCGACGAACGTCGCCGAAACCTCGCTGACGGTGCCGGGAATCCGCTATGTAATCGACGGCGGTACCGCGCGTATTAGTCGCTATAGCGTGCGTAGCAAAGTACAGCGCTTGCCGATTGAAGCGATATCGCAAGCCAGCGCCAATCAGCGCGCCGGTCGCTGTGGACGGGTGGCTGCGGGTATTGCCTATCGTCTGTATAGCGAAGCAGATTATTTAAGTCGGCCGGTGTATACCGAACCCGAGATTCAGCGCACTAATCTCGCCGCCGTTATACTGCAAATGCTCCAGCTCAAACTAGGGGATATCAGCGCCTTTCCCTTTGTGGACGCGCCGGACAATAAATTTGTGAATGACGGCTTTGCGCTGTTGGCCGAATTAGGCGCGGTGCGTGACGGTAAACTGAATAAATTAGGGCAACAGCTGGGCCGCTTCCCAGTTGACCCACGTATTGGCCGTTTGCTGCTGGCCGCCGCCGATGGCGGCTGTTTGCGGGAAATGCTGATTATTGCCAGCGCGCTAAGTATTCAAGACCCTCGCGACCGTCCCGCGGATAAGCAGCAAGCTGCCGATGAAAAGCACCGTCGCTTTTGGCAGCCAGATTCCGATTTTATGGCTTTTGTCGGCCTGTGGGACTACGCCGAGGAGCAGCGCCAAGCATTGTCGGCCAGCCAGTGGCGCAAACTCTGTCAGCGCGAGTTTTTGTCGTGGACGCGGATGCGGGAGTGGCGCGAGGTCCACCACCAAGTCACCCTGATGTGTCGGCAACTAAAGCTGCCGGTCAATCGCGAGCCCGCTGATTTTGATAGTATTCACCGGGCCTTGTTGCCGGGCTTTTTGGGCCAGATCGCCTGTAAAGATGAAGAGCGGGAGTATCTCGGTGCGCGCAACCGTAAATTGCGGATCTTCCCAGGCTCCTCGTTATTTAAGAAAGCGCCAAAATGGATTGTGGCTGCCGAGCTAGCCGAAACCACCCAGCTCTATGCGCGCTGTGTGGCTAAAATTGATCCCGAGTGGGTGTTTGGCATTAACGACGAGCTGTTAAAACGCAGCTATTACGAACCCCATTGGCATAGTCGCAGTGGTCGAGTGATGGCTTTCGAACAGACCATGCTTTACGGCTTGCTGATTCGCGATAAAAAGCGGGTGCACTATGGTCCTATCTCGCCGGTAGAAAGCCGCGAAATTCTGATTCGCCAAGCCTTGGTGGAGGGGCGCTATCAGGGTAAAGCGGAATTCTTTCGTCACAACCGCAAGCTGATTGCGGAGATTGGTGAGCTAGAGGATAAAGCTCGGCGGCGAGATATTCTTATATCCGACGATGAGTTATTCCGTTACTACGACGAACGTATTCCAGACGGTATCATTACCGCAGCGCAGCTTGAGAATTGGTTGAAAGCCACGGCGCCACCGCGCACATTGTTTTTGAGCCGTGGCGAATTAATGCGTCATGCGGGCAGCGATGTCACTGAGGCGCAGTTCCCGGATACCTTGCACTGCGCTGGCATGATACTGGCGCTGAGCTATCATTTTGAACCGAATCATCCTGCCGATGGGGTTAGCGTGTCTGTGCCGCTGGCGAATCTGCCAAAGCTACCCGAGGGACGTTTGGAGTGGCTAGTACCTGGCTTGTTGCGAGACAAGTGCATTGCGCTGCTCAAAAATCTGCCAAAAGCCCAGCGTAAACAATTGGTACCGGTGCCGGACTTTGTCGACAAGGCCTTGCCAATGCTCGCGGTCAATGACGTGGGTCTATTGCCCAGCTTGGCGGACGCGCTGCGCAAAATCAGCGGCCTGCAAATCGACGTGGCCGAGTGGTCGCGCAATAACATCGATAATTTTTACCGCATGAATATTCGGGTACTGGACAACGCCGGTAAATTGCTGGCCCAAAGCCGCGATTTGCGGGCGCTGTGCGCCGAGCTCGCGGTGCAGGTGCAGCAGGGTATTGCCGAAGAGCGTGGTAGTGGCTTTGAAACCAAGGTTCTCACTAGTTGGGATTTTGATCGCTTGGCGTCTCGTTACGAATTTAAGCAGGGCGGCGCAACCTTGGTCGCCTATCCCTGTTTGCGGGATCAGGGCGAGAGTGTTGAACTAAGTCTTGCCGAGACCGAAACTGACGCTCGGCAGGCAAATTTGCGCGGCGTTCAGCGCCTACTCTTATTGCGCTTGGCTCAGCAGTGCAAGAGCTTGCGGGCGAGCTTGTTTCGCAGCAACACGGTTCAATTGCAATTGTCTGCGGTGGGTGAGCAAAAAAAGCGTTGGTTGGAAGATTGTCTGCTCGCTGCAAGCCGAAATTGCTTTGCTTTGAGCGAGGAGACCTTGCCCCACACTCAGGTGGAATTTGAACAGGTTTGGGCGCAGGGCCGCGCGGGCTTTGTTGCCGATGCCGAGGCCTGCGCTGAGTTGTTAAATAAAATACTGGCCAATTACGCGGATATTCGTCGTAGCCTTAAAAAGCTGAACTCCCTTAGCTGGATCCACAGTATCAATGACATCAATCGTCAGTTAGACGCCTTGTTTTTTGATGGTTTTATCACCGACCTCAGTCGCGATGAACTTGCGCAATACCCGCGTTATTTACAGGCAATTTTGCAGCGGATTAGTAAACTGGACGGCGCCTATCAACGAGATCGGCAGTCGACCTTGGTGCTTGAGCCGCTGCAGCAGCAATTTTCAGAATTTGTTAAGAAGCTGCCAGACAAGCATCGTCGTCACCCGCTGGTCATGGATTATCGTTGGCAGCTGGAGGAGCTGCGTATTTCGCTGTTCGCTCAGAATATGGGCACCCGAACGCCGGTTTCGGAGAAGCGTTTAAAGGTTCTCTGGAAAGCCTTAGTGCAAGATGTAACATTATTGAATTGAGCGCGTCTGTATTTTACTAGATCGAATTCGACTAAAGCTGCGTATGAGTGGTGTTGGCTAAAACTGCTATGCTCATGTCGTTGTAGGCGTAATAATTACTTGCTGATCCGATAGGGAGAATAACAATGACCCACAAAGCCGTTATCAAAAATCCACTGGCAGCTGCATTTGGCGCAGCGCTTTTGGTTTCCGCAGTGCACCCGGCGATGGCGGGTGAAAATCCCTTCGCGGCGAAAACGATGGCGTCTGGCTATAAATTGGCAATGGGCAATGCCGATAAGGCCGCCAAAGCAGAAGCTAAATGTGGCGCTGATAAGGCCGGTACTGAAGCGCAGTGTGGTGCCGACAAAGTCAAAGCGGCGCATGAAGGCAAATGTGGCGAAGCAAAATGTGGGGTTGATGGCGCCAAAGCAGGGCATGAAGGTAAATGCGGAGACGGTAAGTGTGGCGCTGAAAAAGCCAAAGCTGCGCATGAGGGCAAGTGTGGATAAGCCAAATGCGGTGCCGATAAAAGCAAGGCAGCCACCGGGGGAAAATGAGGTGAAGGTAAGTGTGGCGCCGGACACATGGCTAATTAGGGGCGTCGTATCCAACAGGCGGTGAGTGTCAATGGGCGAGTCTCATGAGTAAACAAACCAGTGCACTTGCGGGCTTGGGTTTGCGGCGCGGCTTAATGCCGGAGCTAAAATCTCTGGCGGGCAAGGAGCTGGATTTTCTTGAGGTCGCCCCTGAAAACTGGCTGCATATTGGCGGCCGCTTCGGCCGCTCATTTCGGGAGTTAGCAGCGCGCTACCCAATTTACTTACATGGTTTGTCTTTAAATATTGGTGGCTTCGCGCCACTCGATACCCGCTTATTAAGCGATATTAAACAATTTATGCAGGATTTTGACTGCCCTTTGTATTCAGAGCACCTGACCTATTGTGGTGATGAAGGTCAGCTTTATGATTTATTGCCAATTCCCTTTACGGAAGAGGCGGTACACCATGTGGCGGCGCGGGTTCGGCAAGTTCAGGATGTGTTAGGGCAGCGAATTTTATTGGAAAATGCCTCGTATTATGTGGCGCCAGGCCAGGCAATGTCTGAAAGCGAATTTATCAACGCGGTACTGGCAGAGGCCGACTGTGATTTGCTGCTCGATGTGAATAATGTTTTTGTGAATAGCGTAAATCACAATTACGATCCTTATCAGTTTATGCGGTCCTTACCCCTGGCGAGAGCGCGTTATATTCATATTGCCGGGCATTTTGATGAGGCTGAAGACTTGCGGGTGGACACCCATGGGGCTGATGTTATTGAGCCGGTGTGGGCCTTGCTTGATGAGGCCTATCGACTCTGTGGGCCGCTGCCGACGTTATTAGAGCGGGATTTTAACTTCCCTGCGATGGCGGACTTACTGCTGGAAGTACAGCAAATTCGTCAAGCACAAGCGAAGGTGAATTTTGCCGGCGCCCTTAGCAGTGGGTGCGCGGAGTAATGATGGCATTTCAGCAAATCCAAGCGAGTATGACGCGCTTCGTACGCGACCCTGATAAGTGTTCAGGCCCAGAGGGTATAGAAGCTCGGCGGATGGCGATTTATCGAGATCTGTTCTTTAATAATATTGAGGGCTTTCTCAGTAACGGATTCCCAGTGTGCCGGAGTTTATATTGCGACGAAGCATGGTATAGCTTGGTGCGAGATTTTATGTGTCGTCACTGCTGCCAAAGTCCTTACTTTTTGCAGATTGCGGAAGAGTTTCTAACTTATCTTAGTGAGGAGCGAGACTCACAAGCTGATCCCGTGTTCTTGAGAGAGTTGGCCCATTACGAATGGGTGGAGCTGGCCTTAGACATTGCCGAACAAGAATTACCCCCAGCCGTGGCGGTGGGGGATGTACTTAAAGCTCGTTGGGCTGTGTCGCCACTTGCCTGGTCTTTGGCTTACCGGTTTCCGGTTCAGCACATTAGTGGTGATTTTCAGCCTACAGCGCCGAGCGCTGAAGCGACATTTATCGTGGTGTACCGAAACCGCCGGGACGAAGTGCAATTTCTTGAAATCAATCAGGTAACGGCCAGGTTACTGAGTATTATCGTTGAACGACCAGAATTAAATGGTGCTGAAATTCTCACTGAAATTGCGCATGAGTTGCACGTTGAGTACGCCTCAGTGGTCGGCTTTGGTAGTGAGATTCTAGCCCAGATGCGGGAGCTGGATATTTTGCTGGTAGTTAGTGGTCGTTATCCAATTGGTGCCTATTTCTGAGCTATTAGGTATAGTGTTGGGCGGTTTTAGACGTAAAGAGTGATTTGGGTAGATGATGCCAATGCAACGAAAAGCCAGTACTTTGCTGATGTTGTTATTAGTACTCGGGGTGGCCGGGGTGAACGCAGAGAGTGACGGCGACCCCCGAGACCCTTGGGAAGGTTTCAATCGCGGGGTATTTGCTTTTAATAATACGGCCGATGAATACTTGGTGCAGCCAGTTGCCCGAGGTTATCGGCAGGTTACGCCTGCAATTGTTGATCAAGGCATCGCCAATTTCTTTAATAATATTGGCGAAATTAAAAATATGGCCAATGATTTGTTGCAGGGTAAAGCCAGTGACGCGCTGGAGGATGGTGGTCGTTTTGTCATTAATACTACCGTTGGGGTCATCGGCTTTTTTGATGTAGCCAGCTATATTGGTTTAAAACGGGAATCTGAAGATTTTGGCCAAACAATGGCTGTGTGGGGCGTTGGGCCTGGGCCGTATTTGGTGTTACCGTTTTTAGGGCCGAGCAACCTCCGCGATGGTGCCGGTCGAGGCGTTGATTCCTATGTGTCAGTGATGGGCGCAGTTGACCCCGAAGCGGCGCGCTACGGCATGAGCTTATTGGATTTACTGCAAGTTAGGGCGAGTTTATTGGGCACCGAAGGCCTTGTGTCGGGTGATAAATACACTTTTTTCAAAGATGCCTATCTACAGCGTAGAGAGTTCTTGATAAATGACGGTCAGCTCAAAGATGACTTTGGCGACGAAGATTTCGAGTCATTTGACTTTTAATAGAGCCTTCGTCCCGAAGGCTGTGATTTCTCCACACGATTGCTGCTTGTGTGTCTGTCCAGTTGCGGGTAAAAAGGCTGAATGAATAACTCCTTACCCCATCGGATACTGCTGGTTCAGCAGACTGATGCAATTCAAGCTCAGCTCGTAGCCTCCCTAGAACAACTCGGTATGGACGTAGTGTCTATTGCGGACTGCGCTTTGGCGATGCCGAGTTTCCGCGAAGAAGATATCGATATCGTTATGATCGATATCGATTTTCCGGAGGATCGCGGTATAGACCTGCTGGGAAAAATGGCCGCAGACCCGCGCGAGCTGCCTCTTATCGGTCTCTCTCGTCGCAAGAGTATGGCCGACGTTTTGGCGGCAGTGCGCCATGGTGCAAGCGACTACCTGATGCTACCGACTGGAAAACATGCTGTTATAAAGCATGTACTTGATCGAGCGTTGGAGCGGGGTGCCTTAAAGCGCGAAAATTTGGCGTACCGTAATAAATTAGAAAGTGCTAACCGAGAGTTATTGGAGAGCTTGACCCTGTTGCAGCAGGATCAGCAAGCCGGTAAGCACGTACAGCAATTGCTGCTGCCAGATACGCCCAAGCAAATAGCGAACTATCAATTTTGTCATTATATATTGCCGTCGCTCTATCTGAGCGGTGATTTTGTCGACTATTTTGTGGTCGGGGAAGATCACGCCGTCTTCTTTGTTGCTGATGTGTCTGGGCATGGCGCGAGCTCAGCCTTTGTTACGGTATTCTTGAAGAACCTATTTGCGCGCAAGCGCAGTGATTTTTTGCATCGTGGGTCGACCGCCATACTGTCGCCAGCCAAAATGCTGGCGATTGCGAATCGCGAATTACTTGAAATGGGTATTGGCAAGCATGTCACTCTTTGTGTGGGGGCATTCGATTTAAAATGTAATCAATTGTCTTATTCGGTTGCCGGTCATTTGCCTGCTCCTGTGCTTGCGGTTAATGGCATTGCGACATTCTTACCGGAGCATGATATGCCGGTTGGCTTGTTTATTGATGCCCAATTCAGCGACCATATGATCAGTTTTCCGCCGGGGGCTGTGCTGAGCCTATTCTCTGATGGTATATTGGAAGTCTTGAACAGCGACACCTTGGAAAATAAAGAACAGCTTCTGCTCGATTTATTAACGCAGGGTCGAAATTCCTCAATCGAGCTCGCCGAGGTCTTTGGTTTATTCGATATAGATGAGGCTCCGGACGATATCGCAATTTTAGTAGTAAGTAGGTTATAGGCGAATGCAGCCTGGTCGAATATTAGTAGCGGGGCAGGACGGGGCCTTTGTTATAAAGCTGGTTGGCGATGTGCGGCTGACCCTTTGTACCACGTTGGATGAGTTCTTTGACGAGATGTTCTCGGTCGAGGGCTTTGCCAGTGTGGTCGTCGATTTGTCTGATGCCATCAACGTCGATAGCACGACCTTGGGGCTGCTGGCTAAATTAGCGATTAAAGCAAAGGAGAAATTCCAGTTCGTGCCTTTGATTTTATCCACTAATCCCGATATTACCCGCGTGCTACAGAGCATGGGCTTTGATCGCGTGTTCCGTATTCGTGAAGAACCCCTGTTAAATGATGAAGATCTTGGCGAGTTGCCGGTGCTGGATGCCAGCGAAGAAGGTGTTCGGGAGCGGGTGCTTGAAGCCCATCGGACGTTGATGGGCTTAAGTGAGAGCAACCATGCTAAATTTAGAGAGTTAGTTTCCCTGCTGGAAGGCCAGTGTTTTTAGTTGCTCTCCTTGCCAATCACGCTTAATTTAGCCCTGATAAACTCACTGTGGGGCAAATAAATTAGATCGGCGATTTTACGGATCAGGTGATCTTCGTATTTGTCTATTCGACCATCTTCCAGTGCAACATCCCACAGTGCTAAGACAAGCTGGTATTTCTCAATATTATTGCAGTTGTCATTAATGTAGCGGGTAAAAGGGTAAAGCGAGGTGCTGTCCGCGCTGGTATTCCTAGCCTGATTGATAAACGCATTGATATCACCAAGGCTCACCGAAAAGTGTTGCAGTAAAATAGTGCGAATTTTGTCAATTTCCGCAGGATCTTCCTGAAAATCAGCTTTGCTGACTTCAAGTAGCAGAGCGGCAGTGACCAGCTCTAGCGTCATTTTGTCATCGGCAGTGCTGTCGTCAGTAATCGTGAACAGCTGCATTAGTTTTTCGAACATGCTAGTTCCACTCCCGCAATAAGCTTTCTAATTTGACTTGGTCTGCCGCAAAGGCGCGAATACCTTCTGCCAATTTTTCAGTGGCCATGGCGTCTTCATTCATTGCCCAGCGGAAGTCGGTTTCGTTGGTGGCAAGTTTAGCGTGGGGAGTGAACGCCATATTGGGCGTGAGGCGGCGGGGGAGTGTGCCGGAATCGTCTTTTAGCTCGCTCAGTAAGGCGGGGCTAATGGTGAGTCGGTCGCAGCCGGCCAATGCTTCAATCTCGCCGCAGTTGCGAAAGCTCGCGCCCATGACAATAGTCTGGTAACCGTGTTGCTTGTAATAGCTGTAAATCGCGCTAACCGATTGCACGCCGGGATCTTCATCGGCGTTGGCGGGTGTGGCGCCGTGGGCTAGGTGCCAGTCGAGAATACGGCCCACAAACGGTGAAATTAAGGTGGCACCGGCTTCGGCGCACGCGGCGGCCTGCATAAGGCTGAAAAGCAGGGTTAGGTTGCACTCAATGCCTTCTTGCTCAAGTACCTTCGCCGCTTCAATCCCTTCCCAGGTTGAGGCTATCTTTATTAGTAGGCGACGTTTATCGATACCTTTCGCTTGATAAAGCTCAACGATGCGCCGGCCTTCGTTAATCATGGCCGCTGTATTAAAGGACAGGCGGGCGTCTACTTCTGTAGACACTTTGCCCGGCACCAGTTTGGTGATTTCAGCGCCAATTTCTACCGCGAGTTGAGTGGCCGCACGCTGTAGCTGTTCAGGGTTGCTGCGATCTTTAAGGCTGCTTGAGACGATGTCGCTAATTAGTTTGCTGTACTGGGGTAGCGCTGCAGCCTTTAGAATTAAAGAGGGGTTGGTTGTTGCATCCTGCGGCGTAAAGCGGGCGATGGCTTCTATATCACCGGTATCAGCAACCACATCGGTCATTGCCTTTAACTGCTCGAGTTTATTACTCATTGTTGTTAATCCTTTATTTAGTTTGCTACCAGCTGCGCTCTACAAAGGCCAGGGCGTCGTGGAGAACGTCGAGGCCGGCGCCTGGACGGTGCGCATGTTCACTGATATGGCGGCGAAATAGCTTGCCGCCTGCCTGGCCATTAAAGAGGCCTAATATATGCCGAGTCATATGATTGAGCCGGGTGCCCTTGCTCAGTTCCGCTTCGATATAGGGCAAAAAGTCGTGAATAATGTCACGCCGCGTTTTGCCTGTCGCGGCTTGCTGGTAAAAGTGTTCATCTACCTCAGCCAATAAATACGGTGTTTGGTAGGCACTGCGGCCCATCATAATGCCATCGACATATGACAATTGCGAACGGGCATCTTCAAGGGTTTGGATGCCGCCGTTGATGATAATTTCCAGGTCAGGGAAATCTTTTTTAAGTTGGTATACCAAATCGTAATTTAAGGGCGGTATTTCTCGATTTTCTTTTGGGCTTAGCCCTTGGAGCCAGGCTTTGCGGGCGTGAACGATAATGGCGTCAGTGCCGGCGTCGGCAATGGCGCCAACAAAATCTTGCAGCGGCCCGTAGCCCTCTTGTTCGTCAATCCCGATGCGGTGCTTTACGGTAATCGGGATATCGCCCGCGTCCTTCATCGCCTTAACGCAATCGGCGACTAATGTGGGCTGGGCCATTAAGCAGGCACCGAAAAATCCGTTTTGAACTCGGTCGGAGGGGCAGCCGCAATTTAAGTTAACTTCATCGTAATGCCATTGCTCGGCCATGCGCACCGATATTGCGAGGGCTTGGGGATCGCTGCCGCCGAGCTGGAGCGCGACAGGGTGCTCAATATCGCTGTAATCTAAATGACGCTTGTGGTCGCCGTGAATCAAGGCCCCGGTGGTGATCATTTCAGTATACAGTACGGCGTGGCGGCTAAGTTGACGCCAGAAAACGCGACAGTGGCGATCTGACCAATCCAGCATCGGCGCGACGCAGAAGCGGCGGTCGAGAATTTTTTTGCTCATCTGCGCTGAAATACCTCTGCGGATGGATGAATATTGGCCGTGTCGACACGTATAATGACCTCAACATGAGCTTGCTGCCATTATTGGTGGCCGGCTGAAAACCCTATTGTATTCAAATGGTAATAAACTCTCCATGACTGTTCGCACTCGTATTGCTCCATCGCCCACCGGTGATCCACATGTAGGTACTGCTTATATTGCTTTGTTCAATTATTGCTTTGCCAAAAGTCAGGGCGGGGAATTTTTGCTACGCATTGAAGATACCGATCAGCAGCGCTCGACAGCGGCGTCGGAGCAGGCGATTTTTGATTCGCTGCGCTGGTTAGGTTTGGACTGGGATGAAGGTCCGGATGTGGGCGGGCCTCACGGGCCGTATCGGCAAAGTGAGCGCAGTGAAATATATCGCGAGCACTGCGAACAATTGATTGCCGCAGGCCATGCCTTTCGCTGCTACCGGACGCCAGCAGAGCTCGACGCGCTGCGTGAAGCTCGTCGCGAGGCGGGCGGTCACACAGCACTTAAATACGCTGATTTAAAATTAGACGATGCTGAGAACGCACGCCGAGCGGCCGCGGGTGAGCCTTACGTCATTCGTATGTTTGTGCCAGAAGATGACGGCCACTGCGAGATCGATGACCTGCTGCGAGGTAAAATTGAACTGGAGTGGGGGCAGGTCGACGCTCAAATACTACTGAAGTCTGACGGTTTGCCAACCTACCACCTCGCCAATGTGGTTGACGATCATTTAATGGCGATCACTCATGTGCTTCGTGGCGAAGAGTGGATAAACTCGGCGCCCAAGCACAAATTGCTGTATCAGTATTTTGGTTGGGAAATGCCAGTGCTGTGTCATTTGCCGCTGCTGCGCAACCCGGACAAGAGCAAACTCAGTAAGCGGAAAAACCCAACGAGTATTAATTATTATAAGCGCATGGGCTTTTTGCCCGAGGCAATGCTGAATTACTTGGGCCGTATGGGCTGGTCTATGCCAGATGAGAGCGAAAAATTTAGCCTAGAAACGATGATTGCCAACTTTGATATTGCGAGAGTGAGTCTGGGCGGGCCGATTTTCGATGTGGAGAAGCTGCGCTGGCTCAATGGTCTTTGGCTGCGCGAAGACTGCAGTCCAGAGCAGCTCGCTGATCGCTTGCAAGCCTGGGCATTGAATCGCGATACCCTGATGAAAGTGATTCCCCATGTGCAGTCTCGCATTGAGGTGTTTAGTGATTTGGCGCCCTTGGCTGGGTTTTTCTTGTCCGGTATGTTGCCACTAACGCCAGCGAGTTTTGCCGCCTCGAGTTTAGAGGCAGAGGAGCTGCTCACTTTGTTGCAGTGCGTAGCATGGCGCTTGGAGGCCCTCAACGATTGGCGTCGCGATGCTATTTTTGCCGAAATTAAATCTCTCGCAGACGGTTTGGGTATAAAGTTAAAAGATTTTATGCCGCCGCTGTTTATTGCCATTGCGGGCACCACGTCGTCTATTTCGGTAGTTGACTCCATGGAAGTGCTCGGCCCAGATATGAGTCGGGCGCGTTTGCGCCACGCGGTAGAGGTGTTGGGCGGCGTGGGCAAAAAGCGTCTGAAAAAGCTAGAAAAACGTTATCAGCAGGCTTGCGCGGCGCGCGCATAACAAGGTTTTTCCTTTGTGTCTGAGTGGGTGGCGCAAAGAATTTAACGAGATTTTTCATCCACTTGTTGACAAGGCTTGGGGTGATCATTAATATGCGCATCCTCTGCTTTGGGGCTATAGCTCAGCTGGGAGAGCGCTTGCATGGCATGCAAGAGGTCGGCGGTTCGATCCCGCCTAGCTCCACCAAAGTTTTGAAAAACCGCTGAAAAGCGGTTTTTT
>NZ_JBFHDY010000053.1:0-24175 GCF_041584495.1 Zhongshania sp. | reverse complement strand
GTGTATTGCGAATAGTGGGCGATATTGGTGAGGTTAAAGTGCGCCGGGAGAGCGAATTTATTCGTTTAGATTGGCAGCCTTTGGCGCCAGAGAGCGCCGCCCAGCGCTACCTGAGTGATTCATTCCTGTCGGTTGCGGCGGCGATTGTGAATTCTGTGTGCGTGCGGCCAATACCAATACGGGCTGCATATTTCAGCTATGCCGAGCCCGCCGACCTGGATTTGTTAAAACAGCAGTTTGGTGACGGTTTACGCTTTGATCAGCCTACCAGCTGCGTGTATTTAGACCGCGCTTGTCTCGATTATGCCCTGATCAAATTGGATGCAAATTGGGTTCAAGCCCTGGCCCAGCCAATTCGCTATTTGTTCGAAGACAATAGCAACAATAATGACTTTATCCTTGCGGTACGTAAAACGCTGCTGCGTCTGCTGCCCAGTGGTGATATGAACATAGACCGTGTCGCAGAAGCCCTCCGTATTTCCCGCCGCACTCTGCAGCGCCGTTTAGCGGAGCAGGGCACGCAGTTCTTACAGGTTTTGCAGGAATTACGTGCGGAGCTGGCGGTTCAATACCTCGGTGATGAGCGCTTGAGCATTACCGATATTGCCTTCTTGTTGGGCTATATGGATCAGAGTTCCTTCTCTGGCGCATTCCGTAGCTGGCATGGCCAGTCGCCACGCGATTATCGCAAACAATAAATAGCCCCGCGCCTGTCATTGGCACCAATTCCCGACTCCGCTGGCACCTTTGCCCAAGCCTAATTCTGCCGAGCCGCTAGACTAGCTGGTAGTTTTAAATGCCAAGCTTCGATGAGTGAGCACAATGTCATTAAATTTTGATAGCGCGCGTCTGTATAACCCCTATTTACGCCCCGAGCATGAAGAGTGGCGTACTCAGCTGCGCAAATGGTTAGAAAAGGAAGTCGTGCCATTTCTGGATGACTGGGAAGAAGCGGGCAAAGTACCCGGCAGCCTCTGGAAGAAAGCCGCCGAGATTGGCGTGTTGCAACTGGGTTACCCCGAAGCCTATGGTGGTATTTCAGAGGGTATTGACCAATGGCACGTTAACATCACCAATGAAGAGTTTACCCGCGCCGGTTCGGCCGGTGGGCTTATCAGTAATCTGCTTATTCACGGTATTGGTCTGCCGCCAGTAATGAATTACGGCAGTGAGGCATTAAAACAAATGGTGGCACCGCCGGTTCTGGCTGGTGAGAAGCGTATATCGCTGGGTATCACTGAGCCATCTGGTGGCTCGGATGTGGCCAATATCACCACTACGGCCGTGCGTGACGGCGACCATTATATTGTTAATGGCAGTAAAACCTTCATTTCTGGGGTGATGGGCGCCGACTGGGTGTCGACTGCAGTGCGCACTGGTGGCGAGGGTGGCCGAGGTGTGTCGATGTTATTAATTGCAACCGACTTGCCGGGAGTGGCAAGAACGCCGTTAAACCGAAAGCAGGGTTGGTGGTGCGCCGATACCGGCACTATTTATTTTGACAATGTGCGAGTACCTGCGGAGAATTTACTGGGCGAAGAGGGCCAGGGCTTTTGGGTAATCATGACCAATTTTAATCCAGAGCGTTTAAGTTTAGCGGTGACTATGGAAGCGGCTGCGCGCGCCTGTTTAGACGATGCCGTAGAGTGGGCGCAGCAGCGTAAAACCTTTGGTAAACGTTTGGCCGACCACCAAGTGATTCGCCACAAGATCGCGAGCATGAAACAAAAAATTAATGCCACACAAGCCTATTTACAATACCTCACACAGGCCGCCATCGAGGGCCGCTGCGACCCAGGCGATTTAGCTATGGCCAAAGTTCAAGCCAGCGAAACCATGGAGTACTGCGCGCGGGAGGCGAGCCAGATACTCGGTGGCGCCAGTTATTTGCGCGGCAATCGCGTAGAGCGCTTTTATCGCGAAGTGCGGGTTAACGCTATTGGTGGCGGCTCCGAAGAAATTATGCGCGATCTTGCCGCGCGCCAATATAAGCTTTAAGGACACCAGCCATGGCAGCAATATTGAACCGAAAAACAAAGCCAAAATTATGGCATTGCTATACCTCGCGGTCCCTGCGCGCACTGTGGGCGCTAGAGGAAATGGGTATTGAACATGAGCTAGAAGTGCTGCCGTTCCCGCCGCGGATGTTTCAGCGCGACTACCTCGACGTCAATGCCCTGGGCACGGTCCCGTATTTTATCGACGGCGACACCCACATGACGGAGTCCTCGGCGATCGGGCTGTATTTGGTAGAGCGCTACCAGCGTTATGACTTTGGCATAAAAGTAGATCACCCGGAATACGGCGACTACCTTAATTGGCTGTTTCACAGCGATGCCACGCTTACCTTTCCGCAAACCTTGGTGTTGCGCTATTCCCAATTAGAACCGCCGGAACGCCGTCAGCCTCAAGTGGTAGAGGATTATTACAGATGGTTTTTAGCGCGCCTCAAACGATTGAATAACCATATGGCAGGGCGGGAGTTTCTCTGTGCTGAGCGCTTTACAGTGGCGGATATTGCCGTGGCCTATGCCCTATACCTTGGTGATGGTTTAGGTCTGTCGCAGTTTTACGAACCGCAAGTGCTAGATTACTTTCATCGTATGACGGCGAGAACCGCGTTTCAAAAAGCTGAGGCCATTGGCAAAGAGACGTCTTTGTTTTCGCCAACACCGTATCCGTTTGCGAATGTACCCAATTTATTCGGCTAAGCGCTGCACATATAAATAATATGGAGTCATCATAAAATTTACCGAAGAAACTAATACCATACGCGAAACCATCGTCCGCTTTATTGATACAGGAATTAACGCCTATACAAATCAGTGAGGCCGAGGGCATTTTTCCGGCCCGTCGAGTATGGCGGTATGGGCATAGATTACAGCTACCAAATCGTGTTCTCCGAGGTGTTGGGTGGTATCGCCCGCGGCGCTGTGTCGATGGGCATTGGTGTGCAAACCGATATTGCCACACCCGTCTTGGCGCGCTTTGGCAGCGGTGAACTGCGTTGTGAATTTTTAGTTTCCGCGATTGCCGGTGATGCGGTATTTTCTATTGCGGTGAGAGAGCCCCACGCCGGTTTCAATGTGGCGGCAATTAAAACCAAGGCCAAAATGGACGGTGGTGATTACCTTATTAACGGTACTACAATGTGGATTACCAACTCTACCCAAGCTGCCAATTTGTGCTTGCTAATACCAGTGACGATAAACGGCACCTGAATAAGTCGCTGATTATTGTGCCCACCAATACCCCCGGCGAGCCATTTTCTGGACGCCTGAATAAGTTGGGTATGCGGTCGTCAGATACCGCTCACGTTTTCTTTGACGATGTACGAGCGCCACAAAAAATCTGATTCGTGAAGAGGGGCACGGCTCTATCTATCAAATGCTGCAATTTTAAGAAGAGCGTTTGTTTGCTGTGGCTGGTGGCTTAAAGGGCATGGGCTATATGTGGGATACCCCGGTAGCCCGTGCCGGCCAGGATCGCCGGCTTACCTCAATCGGTGGTGGCGCCGACCACGTGATGCTCAGTATTCTTTGTAAGGCCATGGGAATTTTACCTGGCCACAAGACGTAAGACGCATCAGGTTTTGGCGGGTCGGTTCTAATACGAGCCGACCCTTACCCCAAATGGCGCCGTGCAACGGCGCGAATCATTCAAGTGATCATTAATCGCGCAGTAACGTAAATAAGCCAACTTAGCATATACGTATTAGCAATAATTCAACTGCGGATGCCCCTAATTATAAGACCCTAGATAGTTGCTTAAGCTAATTCCATCAATATGTGTGGAAGTGCTTTTAGCTGGACACACCAGTCTATGGGGGGTGAAAAGTGGCGCCTATCAACTTTGATTTAACGATATCCAGCAAAATATTGAGACGGCTAATATTAATACCAACAATAAGCCTAACAGGCGTTGCATGTGCAAATAGCGGTTCATTCAATACCTATGTGATCAAGAAGATGGCTCCCGCACCGTCAGGATACAGCGCCGCGGTATTGGCTAAGCGGATCGTGCCGCTCGATAAAATTGACGGCGCATAAACCAAGGGCAGTGCTTTTTGGCTGGTTGGCGAAAAACTTAGGCTAATGCTGAAAAGGAAACTAATTCATTTACCTTTAATTGCCACTGCGACCGGCTTTAGTCCGATTGCTCATTTTGGGTTCTCGTCGATCATTTTTCTTTTAGAATTGCTTAGTTTAGGAGTGCACTATTCTCGTCTCGCGCAGAAGGATGCTAGCTTGTTTATTCACTGGATCTACAGGGCTGCTGTTAGGGTGTGCGAACTCACCTGTTCCATTTCAAGTCCAAATGGGGTTTCTGGTTGATGCGCCGTCGTCACCTAAAAAATTAAAGCCGACTTTGGATACAGTACTCGGGCGTGCAAATGAAAATTTTCAGTATGAATCTGATTCTGCGATCTATGGTGAAAGCGACTATTGGAATCCGGCCAGTGCGAGTAACGATTGGCGTGGTGATTGTGAGGAGCATGCTTTACTGTGTCGAGAGATGCTGGGCGAAGCAGGTATAAATGGCAGCTTTTTACTTACATGTTGGACTGAAACCGAGCAATACCATTGCGTCTTGTATGTTCACGGCTGGGTGCTTGATGTGCGTCATTCTAGAGTGATGTCAAATACAGATTTAGAAAAAATCGGCTATAAATGGCATAAGGCGGGACTAGAAGACGGCCGCTGGTTCTACGTTACTTTACTTGCGGAGTAGCTTTGGCTTTAGATTGACTAGCACACCAATCGGCAAGGTTAACAAAGGTATTATTACGATTACAGATAGTGCGCTGGCGGCCAAACTGATTGAGGCTGCGTGACACCTGTGTTGATGTGTCGAGGGTGCTCGCCAAGCCTCGATCAATGGATTTAATAACGATGGTCTTGCCCCGAAGGGGGAGCATATCCCAGGCCAATAACCCCGCTTCTACCATTTTTAGTAGTACATCAGGTCGCCATGGTCCGGTTGAAAGTGCGTTTTCCAGCGAATCTAATGTTTCTTGATCAACGACGCCTAGGCGCACCTTAACCAATGCGATATCAACCCACGTATAGGGCCAGCCTGGTTGAAGCTGTGCGGCGCGACGATAGTCCGCTAAGGCCTGTAACCGTGATTCCGTCGCAATCGGGTCCCCTATTGATTTTCTGTAATAGCGCCAATCGTAGATACGACCACGTTTAATAAGCAAATTTGGGTTAGCAATGGGGTGCCAATAAATCGCCCGGTCAATTGCGCTACGGGCAATATTCCAGGCCTGCTGCTGCGGCTCTTCTTTGCGACTACTCCAGTCATCAAGGAAGCGGCTCGCCTGCAAAGAATAGAGTGATGAAATTGAAATGCGCAGACCTAGTAGCAACATTGCTAGGCAAAACAGCGTAAGGCAGACCCAGAGTGCAGAATTTAGCTTTGTTGATCGTGGCATGAGTTTAGGATGTGTTAGGAAAAAGCGATTGCACAATTTCCCAGGGGGTATTAACCATGAGTTGCTGCGCTGTATCATAGCCTACGCGTTCGCATACTATATTGTAGGCTTGTTTGAGTAGGGGGGGGCGCCTTTTTATGTGGTGAGCATCTGTTGCGACTACTGTTGCTTGGCCTTTTTCGATAAGTGATAGTGCCATCATTTCAGACTTAGGGCCAAAATTTCCAGTAACTGATGCTGCGGTCAATTGCAGCAGACAACCTTGCTCAATGAAAGGGCTCAGATATTCGGGCCGCTCAAGTAAGCCTTTATTTCTTTCCGGATGAGCGATCATCGGCCTAATTCCATAATCGAGCAATTTTCTTGTCAGCACTGTTGCGCCGACAGGCATATCTCCGTGTGGAAATTCCAGTAGTAATATATTCTCGCCATGCCATTTGCCAAGAAAGGGGATATCATCGCGTTCGATTGCGCTTAATATCTCTATATCGAATCTGACTTCGGCAGCGCAGCTAATCGCCAAATTGATGCCGTTCTCTATTAGTGCGTTATGTAAATTATTACAAACTATGGAGATACTCGCAGCATTATTATTGTAGCGACCATAATGAATGTGCGGTGTGCATACGGTATGAGTAATTCCGTTTTCAACTGCGGCGTTTGCTAGGACCAAGGACTCTCTCAGCGTTTGAGCGCCGTCATCTAACCCTGGAAGAATATGGCAGTGAATATCGATCATCTTTACACCAGAAAGTGAGCAGTGATGGCGTTTAAACTACGTGTGATATTTACTGTATCGGTAATACTTTAACTTCTTGTTGTTAACCTGGCTTAGTATTATGCCAGATACTCGCAGTTTACTTTGCAGCATTTGGCCAATACTGGATTCGACGACTTTTCGTGATGTCGATTCGCTACGTACTACTTGTAATAATATGTCGGCATTTTTGGCGAGAACTAATGCGTCACTCACCGCCTGTATTGGCGGCGTATCTACCACGATATAGTCAAAGCGCGTGCGCAGTGTGGCGATTAGCTCCTCAAACTGCGTTGACGACAGTAGATCAAGGGGGTTTGGTGGCGCCGCGCCTGCACTGATTATGTTTATGCCGTTCTTTTCAATTAGGCACTCATCTAAAGTCGCGGTTCCCGAAAGAAGATTAGCAAGGCCCGGAGTAGCAAGTGGTAAATCGTAAGATTTGGCAAGCACGGGCTGCCGTAGATCGGCGTCAATTAAGAGCGTTTGCTTGAGTTGGCCTAGTGCAAGGGCGAGATTGCTGGCGACAACGCTCTTTCCCTCTTCAGGAACCGATGAGGTAATAAAAATAAGTTGCTGGCGCTCGCTGTTAGCCGATAGTAAGGTGCTGGTGCGCAAGCCCCTGATCGACTCCGCAAAAGCGCCTTTTGGGGTATTTATGAAGGACTGTGCAAGCGTCTTTCTCTTCTTGCGCTTTACAAAGGGCACCAAACCTAAAACCGGAAGATTGAGTGCCTCCTCGAGCTGTTCTGTAGTCGAAAAGGAATTGCCAAGGGTGTCGGCCAGTAGTGTTATCCCAGCACCGCCCAAGAGTGCAAGTAACGCGGAAAGCATGACAATTAGCGCCTTTTTAGGCTTGATCGGGGCGCTAGGTACCGATGCTGGATCAACGATGCGCGCATTGGCGGTTTCCATATCAGTAGTGGCTGAGGTCTCTTTAAGGCGACCTAGAAACGTATTGTATAATGAGCGATTTGTATCTACTTCGAGCTGCAATTCCCGCAGCGTGAACTCTTTCTTTGCGATGGATTTAATTTCATCTCTATTTTCTTTGTAGGAGTTACTTAGTGATTCCTCGTTAGCTTTCGCTAATAGGTAATTCTTCTTAATACCGGCAACAACCTGTGCGACTTGTCTGCGCAAGCTGTCATTGGCTGATTTTAGTTCTGATTGCGCGCTTATCATCGTTGGGTGTTTGGGGCCGTAGCGACGCGACAACTCTTGGACTTTTGAGATCGCTTTGGCCTGCTCGGACTTAAACTGTTGCACAACACGGTTACTTAATATGGCAGGTACTGAGCTAAGCCTTTCTAAGTCATCACGGTTGATTTGGCTCACTTGATGGAATTGACTTTGTGCGCTTGCAAGTTCCTTTCTTGCGTCGGTAAGGCGAGTACTGATGCTGCTAAGTGAGTCTGCTGACAACGTGGTTATCCCTTCAATGTCCACCAAGTTCTCTTTTTCACGGTAGAATTGCAAGCGACTCTCAGATTCTTGTAGTTTCTTCTTCAGGTCAATGAGCCGTTCTGACATCCACGAGGTTGCCGTTTCGCGCATGCTGAGTCGCGCATCGAGCTGCCCGCTAATATAGTTTCTTGCGATGCTGTCGGCGACGCGCGCAGCGACAGTTGCGTCGTTCATGTCGACATTAATTTTAACTAACTGAGTTTTTGCTATTGGCAATACTGTCACCCGCTGCTCAAGGATTTTAAGCAAAAAATTGATTTCTTCATCTGTCGTAGGCAGTGTCGGTTGAGTTAGATCTCCAGGCTTAAGAAAGGGCAGATATTCGTTGAGTTTAAAGAATTCAAGCAATTCCTTAATGTTAAAATTAGTATTTGGAGGCGTGGCAAACTCAGGGTGCTCAGCCAAATTTAGCTTTTCTGCTACTGTTCTTAATAATTCCCGACTTTCTAAAAGTGCGAACTGCGTAGATAAATATTCCCCTCGCGAGGTATCTAAGCCAAATAGTTCCTCTGCTGAAACGATTTTGTTCTTAGTAGGCTCAATAAGCAGCGTTGTTGTTGCTCTAAAAACAGGTTCCACAGACAGCACTATTAGCGTAGCTAACATAGTAACTGCAACGGCCAGAAAGGTAATATTCCACTTCCTTTGATTAAGCACATTCCATATATGGGATAGATCGAGCTGGTTGCTGACGTTGCTTTTTTGATTGTTCATTTGTTTATTCATAAGTCACTTTAAAAAAAGCTCTCGTCAACGGTGACGATATCGCCAGGGTAAATGTTTGAATCCAATGAGCTTCGAATGGGCTTTCTGATTTCGTCATTGTCGCGAATAATATAAAACTTACTACGCGACGCCCGCTCCGTGAAGCCGCCAGCGATAGCAATGGCTTTGCGAAGCGTGAGGCCGGGCTTAAATGGGTAGCCTCCGGGCTTCTTAACTTCCCCATTCACAAAAAAGGAACGATATTCAAGTATACGTACCGTTACCTTCGGATCTATTAAGTAGTCACCGAGTAAGCTGGATTTAATCGAGCGTTCCACGTCGGCGCTTGTTAAACCCTTGGCGCGCACCTCTCCTAGAAAGGGGTATGAGAATGTGCCGGCATCGGTTAAACGGATTTCTGAAAAACTCAAATCGGGTTCACCAAAAACCTGTACACTGAGCAGGTCACCAGCGCCGAGCTTATAAATAGAATCTAGGCTTTTGCTGCTGTTGTGGTTCGCTTCTAGTGCTAAAACGGCTGCAGACAAGGTCAATGATAGGGATATCAGGAAATAGAATAAAAGTCGTTGCATCGTGTCTGTCAAAATCCGGTTCTTAATGCTTGATAGCGAGTGTCAATGGTTGCCCAATACAATTAAATGGCAAAGGTCAGGCTAAGCTCCACAATATTGCTGTCGAACTCTTCTATCGCCGCGTTTGATTCTCTGCTTTTACGGCTATAACTAGCATTAATTTCAAGGCTGCGATTCAATGTATAGGTTAACGCTGCTAGAGCGGTGCTAGTGTCATCTTCTCTTCCGTTAAATGTTTTACCTTCATACTCTTCATTTATAAGACTAAAGCTGAGAGTGGATTCCAGTCTGTACGACCAGTCATGCACCCAGCTGATCGACGTATTGGTAGTATTGACTACATCGGATCGTGCACTGCCTTCTGCGGCGCCTTTGCCGGTGGCAATGTTTAGGCGAGAATAGCTACGAGGCTGCCAAGTGATATTGATATCCCATGCCGGTTCAGAGATGTCTGCGATGCCTGAATTGTCGAATATTTTATTTTCTTGGCCGTAGCGAATGTGACCGGTTGTTTTGGCGGTCAGCTCCCAAATGAGGCCCGCATAGTATTTTGTCGAATCGTTATTTAGCTGACTTTCTGCCGCTTTGTAGTCAAAATCAGTACGCAATACCTCAAGTAAAAGCCGTGTTTTTGGCGCTACTCGTACATAAAAAGTACCGCCCCGGCTAATCATGTCCCGTTCTTTAAGTCGGTTTTGAGACAGCGTATTGAGATTGTTCGAATAACGAAGCTCGCTAGCGCCTAGGCTGGCTTCAAATTGAGCGCGGCCGGAGTCTGCGCCAAGCTGGTACTTGCTAAATAAATCTATAAAGCGTGAGCGGTCTCCAACTTCCTCATTAGGAGTGCTCCGATTTATACTGGTTCTAATGCCTTGCTCTTTAGTATAGTCAAATGACAGCGTCGCCTTATTCCTAGAATTAAAGGTGAATTGGCTGTCTAGCAACAGCGTATGGTCGGTATGGTCGTCCTTGGAATCGTACTCGTAGGCTTCATGCGTTAAGTTATATGCGCCATCTAATCTTACCTTCGAACTCTCTGCTTTAAACAAGAATGCTGGTTGAACCACAGTGATTGCCGATGAATCTCTTGGTTGAGAGTCCGGGTCTTGGGAAATGTTGTCGTCGTGCCGCGCACCAATCGTGAGTAAAGATAAGAAGCTGTCACCGTTCTCTAGCTTGATTTCAGCGTTGGCGATCGAGCAGAGGGTTGCGAGCATCACGGCGCTATAAATCTCGCTGATCTTCATTTAATGTCCTTACTTTTATACCGTTGTAAAATAAATTTATTCATAAATAATTATTTTTAATTTCCTAATGATTAATTTCAGCGACGGTTGGAAATTTTGCGCAGTGTAATGCATTTGTGCAGTAGATTCTATAGACTACTCTGCAAGCACTATTTTTGATTGAAAAGTTAACGAGTGTTAAATTTTTTATTGGCAAATTAACGGGTGTTAAATTTTTTATTGGTAAATTAACGGGTGTTAAATTTTTTTGGTTTTATCTGTGTTTACGAAAATTTAATTTATGCTCTTTGGGGTCGGGAATGGTAAAAATAAATATTTGTTCAGCTGTTGTGGGTGCATTATTCGCGTCGGCTATCCTAAGTGCCCATGCTGATGAAGTTGCTGCATTGGCGCTAAGTCAATCTGGGGTTGTATTGTCGGACGAAGAATATCTTTCATTTCTAAGTGCCGAGCCAGAGCAGTTGGGCAAAGTGACAGCCGCAGTAATCTTGGCAAGAGATAAGGTAGGCATCGAAACCATAGCAAATATAGTAGGCACTTTGGTCGCAGAATTTCCTTTACATGCGGTACAGATAACTGAGTCGGTAGTAAAGGCTTACCCCGCCATGGCGGCTATGATTGTTGCAGCGGCGGTGAAGGCTGCCCCGCTACAAGCCGCCGATATTGTTGCCGCAGCAGTTGCTGTCGCACCTGCGTACGCGCGAGCTATTGTCGCCGCTGCAGTATTTGTGGTTCCCCAGATGGCGGACCAAATTGAGCAAGCGGCTGTTAATGCGGCTCCCAAGCAGGCCGAGGCAATTTATGCTGGAGCGGATGATGGTCGTCGTCAAGAGGCGGATAGTGGCACGTCTAGCGGTCCTGCGGCGGTCACTCCGAGTAGTAATGAGACTAAAGGCGGTGGTGGTGATACAAATGCCCCTGCTAGCCCCAGCTGAATTGCCACGTTCCGTTGTAGCGGTGTGGACATCTGGTATATCTCTGCTAGCAATCTCATATTTGCCATGCGCCACAGTTAAATAATTCTAAGTCGTTTTATTTGAAAAATAGTGGGTGGCAGTAGTGTTCGGTGAATTATTTTGGCGGTTTTGAAAAATACGTTTGCGACGGCAATGTTTAAAGTGTTGGGCGCGCTATTTACGATGGCGGTGATCTATGTCGCTGGGAAAATTGCCTCGGCTGATGGTTTAGGTGCATATTTCTATTATTTTTCATTTATAGTAATGCTTTCCTGTTTGATGAGGTTTGGTCTTGATATTTTTATTGTCCAGGGCAGTCAGTGCGGTGAGAAAATTTCAGCGGTCTATACGGTTGGACTTGCGTATTCAACGTGTGTTGCAGTAGCTTCTTGTCTTATTCTATTTTTTCTTTATTACCTGAAAATAGGGAAAGGAAATATATCAATATGGTTGCTAGTAGTACTTTCAGCCTATTTCTGGTCCTTGATCGATTTGATCTGTTCGTTGGATTGGTTGCGGCAGAAGCATATTAAGTCATCATTATTAAAGTACTCGATGTTCCCAGTGGTACACTTAATTATCTATTTAAATGTGGTCCTGATTGATTTGGACGGTGACAAGTTGGTGGTATTGCTGGTAACGCTGACTAGCAGCTTAATTCTTGCTTTTATGCTTGTCGTTATTGTTGTTGAGGGTTCACTAAAAAATTTGGTGAGGGTTAGTGGTAGTCAAATAACCGACACATTAAGTAGCTCGAGCGTGATATTTGCTGAAAATATACTGACTATGGTAACCGCAAATCTTCCGGTCATATTTTTGGGCGGGTTCGCGTCAGCGGAGGCGAATGCTGTCTACGGTGTTGCACGCCGCTTGTCAAATGTTATGGGATTTCTGTCGACCTCGGCCGTTCGTGTAATTACTCCAGTATTTGCTAGTTGTCGTAGTCAATCGGGAAAAAGTGAAATTCTTAATCAAAAGAAAAACATGGAAAATTTGTTATCAATAGTCATGTTGGGGTCTGCCTTTATGTCCCTTTTATTTGGGCAGGCTGTGCTCGATGCCTTCGGTTTGGCTGCGAGCAGTTGGATTCTAACTTTACTGTTATTGGCCCATTTATTTAATATGCGTGTCGCGACTAATACCGCGTTTTTCCAAGTTATGAGTAGGCCTTTACTTGGTATGAATCTCGCGATCCTAAGCTGTATAGGGTCAGCTCTATTATTGTGGCCGCTATCCGCTAATGCGGGCTTATATGGTGTTGTTGTGGCTATACTGATTGTTTCTATAATTCTCGCTTATATTTCTAATGTGATGATTTTTCAGGTGTATAAGGTTTAATGCTCGAGGACAACGAAAATCGACATCTGGCAGTCATCGATTACTTTTTGGTTTTTTCGATTTTTTTTGTAGGTGATCATTTACTTATAGCTAGTACCCCTTCCTTTGTAATTGTGTGGTTATCAATTTTAATCTGGAGGTTTCTAAATGGGCCATCGCTTTCCGTTGGAGAGTTATTGGCGCAGGCAGGTGTGTTCGTTTTATGCTTGCCTTTGTACATACGAGGTCTAGTTAGTCACGAGTTGTACTACTTGTTTCTATTTCAAGCGGTGCTATTTATTAACGCAATGCCGCTGATGATTAGGGTTTTACAATCGGGCGCATTAGGTGTAGTCGTTCTTGCTTCCTGCGTGATCTTTCTGTTGGAAGGTTTCTATACTTGGAATCAGCGACAAGGGATTTTTTTTGGGCCAAATGTGCTTTATCGGGTTTACGCTCTGCCGTTAAGTATGCTGGCAGCGTCTTGCCTTATTTCGCGCTCAAGTAATGTACATGTCCGTACTCCTGGATGGGTAGCTGGTTTAGCGGCTGTTTTACTACTGGTTCCGATTATATCCACTGGATCACGAGGTGGGCTAATGACTTATGCTTTGGTCGTATTTGTATTGGCCGCTATCTATGTTCGAAGTGAGCAAAGGTCGCATTATGTGATCTTGGTGGTCGCGTCATTGTCTATTGCAGCTTTGTTATTTTATAACTGGTCAACACTGCAAATAAGCCTCGGAAGAACGGTGGATTATCGAAGTATTATTGAGGGTGATGCAATACGATTCTCGCTGCTTTCTCGTGCCTATGATTTTATATCGTCTGAAAATGGATTTGATTTGATTTTGGGGCTGGGTAGCGTCAATGCATACTATGCTGATGGTGTTTTGTACCCACATAATTTTTTCCTCGAATTGCTGGTATACCACGGTGTCTTTTTCTTGATAATTGTGATTTTGCAATATTCTTTAGTATCTATGTATATAAAAACGTCGGGCGTTTTCTTTGTGGCTGGGCTAGTACTTATACTTCCCATTTTTATAGGGGCGATGGTTTCGGGGAACATGCAAGATCATGCCTATCTGCTTGGCTTTCCTTTTGCCTGGGCTGTTGTGTGTAAGGGGTATGAGCAGGATTTTCCAAACCGAAAAATACGCTAATTAATATTTTTAAAATCAAACATCGTCATTCTGTGGAATATAGTAAGTCGGTGCGGATTATGTGTATGCGCTATTAATTCGTGTTGGTGCAAGGTGGTGAGCTGTAGAATTTCTAGTTGAGTAATTTGGCTAGAATATTATTTTTTGACAATATTGAATTCTAAAAAATAAGCATAAATTTATATGTTAGTGGTAATGCAATAGATATATGTGGTGACAACATATCGTATCGATTTCAGGTGATTTTTTGAATGTCACTTTTTAATATTGTTATCAAATTTTGAAGAAGACGTGCAGCCAGATTGGCAAGAGCTATTACTTTGTAACAGCGAACTAATGGCCTAATTCTATGGCGTAAGATAAATGGAAAATGTCATTTGTTTTTCTATATAAGTAATGTGTTAGGTTGAATAAATCAGATGAAAAATTATTACGCAATTTCTATATTTTTTGAAAATCGGTGATTTAGTGAAAATTTTATATCTTCATCAGTATTTTAATACGCCATGTATGACCGGTGGCACAAGATCGTATGAGTTTGCGAGACGCCTTGTTGCAAGTGGGCATGAGGTTCATGTTGTAAGTTCTTGGCGGGAGCCCATGGAAAGCAACGATTGGTTCGTTACTGAAGAAGCTGGTATTCATATTCACTGGCTGCCAGTGCCCTATTCAAATGGAATGTCGTATAGCAAGCGAATTCTAGCTTTCTTTCGATTTGCTGTATTAAGCGCTTTACGGGCTCGTAGTTTGCCGTCAGATATCGTGTTTGCAACAAGTACGCCGCTTACTATATGCATACCAGCTATTTTTGCGTCTAGGTGGCAGTCTATTCCTATGGTCTTTGAGGTTAGAGATCTGTGGCCTGAGCTACCGATTGCGATGGGGGCTTTAAGGTCTCCATGGTCAATATTTTTTGCACGAAAACTAGAAATATTAGCTTATAAATGTTCTAGGGCGGTAGTAGCGCTATCTCCAGGAATGCGGGATGGTGTTATTGTCGCCGGTATGTCTAAAGCGGATGTTGCGGTAATTCCTAACGCCTGTGATTTTCAGCTCTTCAATTCGCCAAAAAGTGATGTAGATAAATTCCGGTCCGAACGATCTTGGCTGGGCAATAGTCCGCTGCTTGTTTATGCCGGGACTCTTGGTCGGATAAATGGCGTCCATTATCTTGTCGACATTGCAGGCGAGCTAAAACGTATTGGGTCTAATGTAAAGGTGCTTGTGGTTGGCGATGGTAGTGAAAAAGCGTTTATACGAAGCTACGCCGAGCGGGCTGGAGTAATGGGCAATAATTTCTTCCTAGAAGACTCAATTCCAAAGTACAAAGTCAGTACCTTATATGGCGCCGCTACAATGGTCTGTAGTTTGTTTGTTGATCTTCCTGAGATGAGAGCGAATTCTGCAAATAAGTTTTTTGATGGGCTGGCGGCCGGTAAGCCTGTATTTGTTAATTATGGAGGTTGGCATCGAGATCTCATTTCGGATAATAAATGTGGTGTTGTTGCTTGGGGGAAAAGTGATGGTGCGGTTGCTAGAGAAATCGCAAACATTACATCAAATGAACGCACTTTATATGAAATGGCTAATAATTCCTTGCAGCTTGCACAAGCAATGTTTGACAGAGATAGGCTAGCATATCAACTAGAAATTGTTCTCGATGCGGCTGTAAACAAAGATGATTTTGATTTTTCTAGTGTTGACGAAGTTTTAGGGTGATTTTTAGTGCTATCGAAGGGCTTAACGTTCGATTAATACCCATTGCCGAGATTTACTATGATTAAGCGAATTTTTGATTTTTTATTGGCAGCCGCGCTTCTGGTTTCCTTGTCGCCCGTATTTTTATTATTGTTTATTTCTATTCGAATATTCTTGGGAGGCAATGTTTTTTTTATTCAACCGAGGCCAGGACGACACGGGAAGCCATTTAGAATGGTGAAGTTTAGGACAATGAACAATTTGCGAGATAGCGAAGGTGTTCTTCTTGCTGATGAATACCGACTGACCCGCTTCGGTCGAATGTTGAGGGCATCTAGTATGGACGAACTACCAGAGTTATTAAACGTTCTGGCAGGGGATATGAGTTTAGTGGGCCCGCGACCGTTGTTAATGGAATATTTGCCACTTTACTCACAATATCATGCGCGAAGACATGAGGTTCGTCCCGGCATTACGGGGTGGGCGCAAGTTAACGGGCGCAATGCCCTGTCTTGGAATGAAAAACTCGATCTGGACGTTTTTTATGTAGATCACAAAAGCTTTTTGCTAGACGTAAAAATTCTATTCTTAACAATAGTAAAGGTTGTTCGTCGTGAGGGAGTAAGTCACGAAGGTGAAGCAACGATGTCGAAATTTACCGGAAGTTTATGAGTTTTAGGAGAATTTGTTTGTGAAGGATCTAATTATAATTGGATTTGGGGGCTTTGGGCGTGAGGTTGATTGGTTGGCAATAAGTTGTGGGCGAAATGTTGCTGGCTTTCTGGATGATTCTTATGAACCAGGAATTCATGAAGGATACCAAGTTTTAGGTAGGGTTGAGCAATGGGTTAATTATTCTGCATGCGAGTTTGTTGTTGCTGTTGGAAATCCTAGAACAAGAAAATTAATCGTGGACAAAATGCTAACTTTTGGTGATCCGGAGTTTGCCACTCTAGTTCACCCGAGTGCCATTATGTCGCCGTCTGTAAGCGTGGGTGCCGGATCGCTAATTTGTGCGCATTGTACGTTGACTGTCAATTTTTCGATCGGTGAACATACGATATTGAACATGAATGTCGCAGCAGGTCATGATGTCGTTATTGAATCTTTCGTAACAGTAGCCCATTTAGTGGCGATTTCAGGGAATGTAACGCTCGAAGATGGTGTCGAGTTAGGAACAAATTCTGCGATTCGCCAGGGACTCACTATGGCCCGCGGATCTATGTTGGGGATGGGTGGTGTTATGACGAAGAATGCTGATAAAAATATGGTCTATGTGGGTTCTCCTGCAAAGGAGTTCAAAAAATTGGAAGCTTTTCCATCTTAATATTCGCGGCATATGTACGTTATGCTTTGTAGAAATGTAATAAGTGGCTCTAAATGAATCAATCTAGATCTTCTAGCTGGCCTAGCTTCACTGTTGAAGAGGCTGAGGCTGTGTCAAAAGTGCTTTTATCAAATAATGTTAATTACTGGACAGGGGACGAAGGTAGAGAATTCGAGCGTGAATTTGCCAATTTTTGTGGCGTTGAATATGCAGTGGCCTTAGCAAATGGCACTGTTGCGTTAGACCTTGCGTTGATTGGCTTGGGGGTGGGGCCTGGTGATGAAGTTATCGTTTCGCCTCGAACATTTCTAGCATCGGCTTCCTCAATTGTGAATTGCGGTGCGAAGCCGGTTTTTGCTGATGTTGATTTGTGTTCGCAGAATATTTCCGCAGAAACAATTGCGCCGCTTATATCAGCAAGTAGCAAAGCGATAATCTGTGTTCATTTGGCGGGTTGGCCGTGCGACATGGATCCGATCATGGCATTGGCGGAACAGTATGGCTTAATGGTGATTGAAGATTGCGCGCAAGCTCATGGTGCTATGTATCGAGGGCGTTCAGTTGGTTCGATAGGTCATGTGGGGTGCTGGTCATTTTGTCAGGACAAAATCATGACTACCGGCGGTGAAGGAGGCATGGTAACCACTAATGATCATGATCTTTGGTCTCGTATGTGGAGTTATAAGGATCACGGAAAAAGCTGGAGTGCCGTCTATGAACGTGAACATGAGCCGGGATTTCGTTGGTTGCATGAGTCGTTTGGTACTAATTGGCGGATGACAGAAATGCAAGCTGTCATTGGAAGAATTCAGCTAAGACGAATGCCGGTTTGGCATGAGAACCGAAAAGAAAATGCTCTTGCGATATTGGGTGCGGTCAACGCTACCGATCTTTTTTTAAAGCAGGAAATTCCTAATGACATTAAGCATGGTTGGTATAAGTGCTATGCGTTTATTGATCAAAGTAGTTTGGGGCTAAGTTGGACTCGGGATCGCTTTATTGCCGAAGTAAATATGCACGGCATACCTTGCTTTTCAGGATCATGTTCGGAAGTTTATTTGGAGCGATGTTTTGTTGATTCTGGTTTAGCACCGGATGGCCGGCTGCCTAACGCAAAGCAATTAGGTGAATCCAGTGTTATGTTTTTGGTACATCCAAGCTTGACTCCGGAGGAGCTTGGTCGTACGTGTAAGGTTATTGATAAAGTTGCTAGATTGGCGCGAAAATAATTGTATTTATGTCTACTGTCCTTGTGTGGCTATGTGATTATGCTTTATGGACAGCATAGAAGCGAGGTCTATGTGGAGCTTTAATTATTTTGAAGCGCTATTTTGTAAGAATAACTTTTTGTGCTTATCGGAGTATCGTGAGCTACCTCTCATTTTGTGTGTTAGTAAATTTGCGCTTGAAGAACAAGTGTTTTTGCTCAGTAACGGATTGCATAGCTGTTATATATTATTAATGTTAAGAGTAAATAGAAAAAATTCGATGTCGAGGTATGAAATTGGATAATCCTAATAATAAGGACGCTGCGGCATTTTTTTTGCGAACTTTGCTGTCGATCCCAGGTTGGTTGAAGGTATTGCTGATGGTTTCCGGCGACGCCTTGTCATTGTTTGTGGCGACCTGGCTTGCGCTTTATGTGCGTTTAGGTAATTCAGCAGACCCGATAGAGAAATTTTGGCAATTGTGTTTACTTGGCCCTCTAATTGGGGTTTCGGCGTTGGCTACTTTTGGGGTGTATCGCTCTCTAGTTAGATACTTCTGTTTAGAAGATGTTATAGTTATTGCTAAATCAATAAGTGTTTCGGTTTTGATATGGGCAACTATTTGTGTTCTTGTGCAGCTAAGTCTGCCGCGTTCCTTAATTTTCGTTCAGTGGTTTCTGGCCATTCCGATAGTTTTATTATTTCGTCTGATTTTGAAGTTCGTATTGCGTGAACTCTCGCCATTTGGCTATCGTGCTAAACGCAAAAATGCACGAAATATTATTATCTATGGTGCGGGTTCCGTCGGGGTGCAGTTGGTGAGAGCTTTGGCAGATGAGGCCAGAATGTATCCAATAGGATTTGTTGATGATAATGAAACATTACAAGGGCGGCAGCTTAATGGTTTGCGAGTATATTCCTTTGATGACCTAGCGTCTTTAATCAAGACGCGTGGGGTAGACGATGTATTACTCGCGATTTCTGCAATCTCTCCACAACAAAGGAAATCCCTTTTGCATCGTTTGAGCAAATTTCCGGTGCGGGTAAGAGTGGTTCCGAGTCTTGCAGAAATTACTGGTGGGCAAGTAAATACTGAAGATATTCGAGACATAGATATTACAGACTTGCTTGGGCGCGAAGTAGTTCCCCCAAATGAATCATTACTCGGTGCCAATATTAAAAATAAGGTAGTTATGGTTACCGGGGCCGGTGGATCAATAGGTAGTGAACTTTGCCGCCAAATATTGAGTCAAGGCCCGCGTGCGCTTGTTTTATTTGAGTTGTCAGAATACAACTTATACGCGATTGAGCGCGAACTCGTGGCTAAAGTAGAAGAGAATAGTTTGCGAGTACGTATAGTAGCGATTTTGGGAAGTGTTCAGGAACGAGATCACCTTATGCAGGTTATGAGGTCGTATATTGTGAACACGGTGTATCATGCGGCGGCATACAAACATGTGCCGATGGTTGAGCATAATGTAGTTTCCGGTTTGCGTAATAATGTATTTGGCACATTTAACGTGGCGAAGGCGAGTTCTGATAGTTGTGTTGAGAACTTTGTTCTGATTTCCACAGACAAAGCAGTGCGTCCCACAAATGTGATGGGAGCGAGTAAACGTTTTGCGGAGATGGTCCTGCAGGGTCTCGCTGATCGCGGCGCTACCTCAAGCTCTGTCACTCGTTTCACTATCGTTCGATTTGGAAATGTGCTCGGTTCCTCGGGTTCTGTGGTTCCGCTATTTAAAGAGCAAATAAAAAACGGTGGTCCCGTAACGATCACGCATCCTGAAGTTACACGTTATTTTATGACTATCCCAGAGGCGGCTAGTTTAGTTCTTCAGGCTGGTGCAATGGGCAAAAGCGGCGATGTGTTTGTATTGAATATGGGCGAGCCAGTGCGAATATACGATCTTGCGCGGCAAATGATTAAACTTTCAGGTCTTTCAATATCTGAAAGAAGTGTTGACTCAGATGGTATTCAAGTTGTTTTTACCGGTTTAAGGCCTGGAGAAAAGCTGTATGAGGAGCTATTGGTTGGTGACGGAGTCATTAGTACTGAGCATCCTATGATTATGAGTGCTAGTGAGCGACATTTGAATTGGAAGGAAGTTGAGGACGAGCTTTGGCGAATGGAAATTTTACTCCGTAGTGCGGACGTGAAGAAGCTACGCGATCAATTAGTTCGATGTGTTACCGATTACAAGCCGCAAGGTGACATTGTTGATCTCTTAATAGGGGATATCAGTGCTCGACGCCAAGATGGCGGTGGCGCTGCTCCCGTTTTTGGTAATGCAGAAACTTGAGTGAGAGCAGGGATATCCAGAATATTAGTGTGGTCGGGTGTGAAAACGGGCAAGAAGACCAAGTGCAGATATAACGGTTATTGTTGCGGCGTTCGCGGGAATTTGTAAATTGAAATCTGTTAATGAGTGTATAGCGATTGCGGTCATTGCCATTACGCAAGCGAAGCCTACTCCACTTCTATAGGCGGAATTTAGCTTAGTAAGCGCGTTGATTCCGTGGTAATAAGTAAATACGTAAAAATAGATAAGCGATGCGCCACCGAAAAAACCATATTCTATGGCGAATTGTATGTAGTCGTTGTGTGCGTGAGTGAAATGATGACTGATATCTCGGCCGGCAACTGATGGAAATATGGTTTCGAAGCTACCAGCTCCGCTACCGTGGAATGCATATTTATTTAGCAGGGGAATAGTGTAATTAAATACTTCGTCTCGGTTTACGTTTTGCCTTATTAGTACTTCGCCGGCCACAACTTTGTCGTTTAACTGTGTGCTTATTAGGCGCATTTTTAATTCTTCTAAACCAAAATACTTGGCGACAATGAAAACGTCGATTATCAGTAGGCTGCTAAGAATGGCAAATAGTTTTGGTCGAAGCTTGGGGCTTGCCACTGCTAAAATTCCACCAGTTATAATCATAGAGCTTAAAAACGCGATATTACCCATGCGAGATTTTGTCATGACGAGTCCAATAACCATAATTGCCAATGCGATGCGAAGGAATGGTTTTGGACCGGAGATCCAATTAAGAATTGATTGAATTGATATTGGCCTTTGGTCGCGAAGTGCTAGTAATAGACCAATACAGCATGCGGCGGAAATTTCTAGGTATCCGGCTAGGTGATTGCGGTTCACAAATGTTCCGGTGGCAAGCCCGTGCATGTGCTCTTTTGCTTCGAAAAAGGACCATTCTAAATTTGAAAGGGTCATGCTTGAGCCGTAGAAGGCCTGCAATGTTCCGTTAAATATTACGGTTGCTAATAGTAAGTTTATTGACTGGCGAGTGACGAATAAGTCAAGTGTCAGAATAAACAAGAGGGTATATGAGGTGCCTAGGAGTAGATAATTAAACGATTCGCTAGGTGCTAAGCTGATTCCTGTTAGATATTGTACAGCGGCGAGTAACTGCACTAGCACTAGTGATATTACCGCTGGTTTGGCATTTTTGAGAGGAGCAGATATTTCAAGCGAATGTCTTCGTTTGCGAATGGTCCAGATGAGGGCTATCGCCGAAATTAGTGTTATGGCTATCCCTCCTGACCAGGGTCTGTTGCTGCCTAAGGGAAGGGGTAGCCATATGATGAGAAGGCAAATTGCATATTGTAGATCTTTCTGCGATTTGTTGTGGAAATTTATGTTGTGGGTGATCACATTTTTTCCTGTTTGGGGGAGTTGCTAGGGTATCTGGTGTTTCCGAATTTTTTACTTACGGTAGATGTTTGCAGCTGTATTATTTTTTACGGAAATTTTTGGATTTGGGGATATTTATTTCTTCACTCGATATCGTGGTGTGTAATTAATATTTAGTATAACGTGTGAGATTTTGTTTTTCTAGAAATTGAATAATATATCCGTATCTATTTTCTGTTAAATATTAATTGGTTTTTATAAAAATTGAAATTTATATAATTTTAGGGCGTTCTATTTTGGAATTTAGAAAAGATATTAATGGCTTGCGAGCATTTGCTGTTGTTGCGGTAGTGCTATTTCATTTTAACGAATCATGGATGTCAGGTGGGTTCGCGGGCGTCGATGTGTTCTTTGTGATTTCCGGCTACCTAATGACTGGGATAATAATTAACGGTATCGAGAAGGGGCGATTTTCTGTAATAGATTTTTACCTTTCTAGAGCAAATAGAATAATTCCTGCATTAGCTGTCCTGTGTTTGGCTTTATTGCTGTTAGGCTATTTTTATATGACCACTTGGGATTTTAAAACCTTGGGGCGAGATGTTGCGAGCAGTATTTCCTTCTCGAGCAATATCGTTTTCAGTTTAAGAGAGGGTTATTTTGATGTGGTCGATAACTTTCTATTGCATACGTGGACGTTGTCGACTGAGTGGCAGTTTTATCTTGCTTATCCGCTTGCTTTAATTTTATTGAGTAAATATTTTTCATTAAATAGTTTGAAGTATATCGTATTAATCTCCTGCGTTGTCGGGTTTATTTATAGTGTTTATTCCACTAATAGGTGGCCTGATGCGTCCTATTTTCTTCTTCCTAGTCGGGCTTGGGAGATGCTCATTGGCGCGCTTGCATTTCTTTATCCCTTGTCTTTGGATAAAGCACAAGGACGGCTATTAGAGGGCTTAGGAATAACGCTAGTTGTTGGCTCTTATTTCCTTATTTCAGAAAGTGTTTCTTGGCCGGGGTATATGGCGATACTTCCTGTTTTGGGTACCTTTTTTGTCATCCAGTCGCAGAGAAGTGACAGTTTTATAACCGGTAATGTGATCTTTCAAGCATTGGGGGCGTGGTCGTATTCAATTTATCTTTGGCATTGGCCAATTGCAGTTGCATATAGCTATTATGGGATTTCTGATAAATTTACGGTGCTTGGCCTGTTTCTCTCCGTAGTGATTGGCTTTCTTAGCTTTAAATTTATCGAAAAATGGCGATTTAAGTCAGTATCTAAAAATAAGCTGTTGACGGCATATATTCTAGGAGTGCTTTTTATAGGCGGCTTAGGCGTATATGTTTTCTATACGCAAGGTGTAGCTTATAGAAGTGATCTGGAATCTAATTCTTTGATTCAGGGTGGTACTGGGGACGATTACATTGTTCATGAGGGTTTGTCGTTATTGAATACTGATGACGCGTATGATTACTTGCTTATAGGCGATAGTAATGCGAATCATTATGTTCGAGGTATCTTGCAAGACGGGTCACGAGTAAAGCAGTCGTGGTACGCGGATTGTATGTCTTTCCCGTCTTCAATGAGTGTTAGAAATGGTGTCTATTCAGATTGGAGATATTCCTGCAAAAACAACTACAAAATTGGTATTGAAGAGAAATCAGATATTATTATTTCGCAATCTTGGGTGCGACATGGAAAGAAGAAGTTGGAGTGCACGTCCGATAAATGCTTTTTGACTGGGGATTATTATACGGATTTACAATCTCAGTTAAACGACTTGCTGAATTTATATGGTAAGGGAAGAGATATATTTATAGTGGGGGAGTTACCGAGACCAAGAAATAATAGTGTATTGATATGTCTGCGAACTAAACAGCTTTTAGATTTGTCGTTGAATTGCGATCATAATTCGGTTTTTGATGTTGTCGGTCGAGATGTCAATTTTATATTGAAGGAGGTTGCTTCAAATTACGGCTATGTCTATTTTATTGACCCGTTTGACGCGGTTTGTAAAGACGACGTATGCCAATATTCGCTCAGTGGAAAATCCCTGTTTATGCCTGACGGTTCACATTTGTCTGGGTTTGGGTCGGAAGTGATATGGCGTTTTATTTTGTCGGAAATTGATGCTCATAAGGGCAATGTTGATGGTTCTTAGGGCCTTTAAATAATCGCTGCAATTTCTTGTTACTTACGGGTTTCTATGCTTTATTCTTCTGTTTTTATTAAACATTATTATTAGAGCTATAATATGAAGCTAGAATCAATCGCCCTACACCAAGGTTACACGTCGGAAGCAACAACAAAAGCTGCGGCAGTGCCAATTTACCAAACAACCTCGTATACCTTTGATGACACTCAGCACGGCGCCGATTTGTTTGATCTTAAAGTGCCAGGCAATATTTACACCCGTATTATGAACCCCACAACGGATGTGTTGCCTCCGGTATGGCGGCGATCACTTACGCGATTCAGTGCATATGTGAAATTGGCGATAATTGTTCTGGTCAACAAAACCGGACACATTAATTTGCTAATTTCTCATACTGAACCGGCGATAAATCATTGTTCGATGAGTGGAGCCGGTCTAAGTTGTAATACCTAATGTAAGCTCTAACATCACTGGTCATGTGCTCG